>JADGOW010000050.1 GCA_017882765.1 Frankiaceae bacterium | reverse complement strand
TACCTTTCCCTTTTTTTCGGCGGTGGACGCGCGGTCGGTCAGGGCTTATCCTGCCCGCGACCGCGACGCCCGCAACAGGGGTCAATGTTGCCGGCTGCGGCCGCGGGAAGGCTCGTCGGCCATCAACAGACGACGCGCCGCGCACTGAGGTCTCTGTCCTTCTTCATCGACGAGAAGTTGAGCTCGCGGGCCTGGCGGCAAAAGGTGGCGGGTGATCCGTCGTACTCCACCTGGAAGACCGCCTTGCCAGCGGCGATGTACCCCGACAGCGCGCTGCACTCGGAGTATCGGAAGCATTCCTCGTTGAGGTTCCAGTCGAAGGCGGCGATGGTGTCGGCGTCGGTGGTGTCAATCCCGTTCTTCTGTCCTACCGAAAGGTTCCGCAGGTGCGCCTCGCGGGCGACCTGCAAGTACCAGGCTTTTTGGTCCGGCAGGCTGATGGGGAAACCGGGGTTGTTGCCCCACGGGTTGTTCTGGTCCGGTTCCACCCCGTCACAACCGATGCTGCGGGCCAGGTCCATCCGGGCCCAGATGATCGGCGCGAACAACGGCCAGGACACAGGGCGGATGTCGAGCCAGCGCTCTCCGCTCCACCCGGTGTCGTTGCCGATGACCGAGCTTGGGAACAAGGTAGCGTCGGGCCGGTAATTCTCCCACGCCCCCGAGTCCAGGTAACAAATGACTTTCTTGCCCATTGAGTGCAGCTTGGCAATAACACCGCCGTTGTCGCCCTCGGGCCAGGTCACGGAACCGAAGCCCGGGACGGTGACGGTCTGGTCAACCGGCACGGCGTCCTGCAGGTCGATGTCGAACATCGCTGCCGGTGAGACAGAGGTGTCCACGGTCCCGGTGATCTGCCACTGCCAGGCAGTGCCGGGCGCGGGCCGCCACACACCCTGCGTCGGGTCCGTGTCCCCGGCACAGGCCGAGGACAAGGTCAGGACAGACAGGAGTAGGCAAACGAGCACCGCGGCTGCCCTCGTCCGGATCCGGGATGCCCGTTTCACCTTGCACGACCTCCATGGCCGGGCCAGGCCTCAACCCGCTAGCACCGCGACGTCCGACCGCTCGGTGCGTGCCGCCGTGGCAACCGACTGGATGATGTACTCGACATCGAGGGTAGGCGAGAACCCGATGAGCTCCCGCGCCCGGCTGCAGTCGGGCACCCGGCGCTGCATGTCTTCATAGCCGGGTCCGTACGCCTCCTCGTAGGGGACATGGACGATGTCGCTGGTGGATCCGAGGACCTCGATGACGGTCCGGGCGAGCTGTTCGATCGAGATTTGCCGCGAGTTGCCCAGGTTGAAGATGCCATGCTGGGCAGCCGGGTGTTCGACCAGCCGTACCAGCGCCGGCACGACCTCGGCGACGTGGGCGAAGCAGCGGGTCTGCTCCCCGGACCCGTGCACCGTCAAGGGCTCGCCAGCCAGCGCCTGCCCGACGAAGCGTGGCACGACCATCCCGTATCGGCCGGTCTGCCGCGGTCCCACCGTGTTGAACAGGCGTACCAACACGGCGCGCAGGCCGTGCCACTCCCGGAAGATGTGGGTGAGCGTCTCGTCGAGGGCCTTCGCCTCGGCGTAGGACCATCGCGTCTTCAGTGGTGAGCCCATCACCCGGTCGGCATCCTCGTGCAGACCGATCGTGGTGTTCTTTCCGTAGATCTCGCTGGTCGACGCAACAAGAATGCGGCACTGGCTTTCCCGGGCGGCGTCGAGGACGACCTCGGTACCGACGAGGTTGGTCTTCAGGCTGCCCAGCGGGTCTTCCAGGATCGTGTACACGCCCAGCGCGGCCGCGAGGTGGAAGACGACGTCCGCGTCCGCGGCGAGGCGCCGCACGAGGTCGGCGTCCAGAATCGATCCCTGGTGGAAGCTCAGGGCGGGGTTATCGAATGCGCGGCTCAGGTTGTCCAGCTGGCCGGTACTGAGATCGTCGAGCACGGTGACCGCGTCCCCACGGTCCAGCAGGTACTCGGTCAGGTGCGACCCGATGAACCCAGCGCCGCCGGTGATAAGGACCTTCATGTCTCTCCGTTCAGATGGTCGTTTCGTTCGGTGCGCCCCGGAGGCGGTAGGTCGCGTCCAGCACTGCGCTGAACGCGGGCAGCCACCCGCGCTCCTCCCCCTCGTGCGGGAGTTCAGGAGGATCAGGGTGTAGTCGCGCGGGTCGGGAGCCGCGCGGCGCCGAGGCGTGCCGCTGAGCGGTCGCGGGCTGTCGAAGGCTCGGTGCAGACCAGGTGCATGCCGCGCCATTCCAGCAACGCCGTGATCTGTGGCGCTGGTGCAGGCGCGGCGACGCCTGGGGCAATGCGCTCCCGCCCAGCCGCGACGGCGACGTCGCGGCTCACCTGCAATCCCCGCTGGTATTGACCGCCCTGACCACGTAATCCCCCCGATTCAGCAGGCGCGAGCCCCCGGATACGGCGACGCTAGGTGACTGCGAAGACCCGTTGCTCGGCTGGCGGGACGAGTTATCTACGACGAGTGCAGAACGCGTACCCGCCCCTCCATACGCTTCCGCAGGTCAGCGCCGCGGCGCTCACTTCGGCTTCGGCAGACTGCGCGCGCGGACCGCGCGTCGAGCGGACCGGGGGCCTACCCTGGGCCTACCCATCGCTGTCCCGGTGCTGAGGGTACCGGCCGTCGCTCACGTGATCGGATTACCACTTGGCCGCGGTGGAACACGGCTGGCGGCCTCCGTTGTTTGGCAGTCCGAGCTTGAGCAGGGACATGTTGAAGTGGCGCGTCCTGGAATCCGCGCATGCAGCGGTCCACTGCGTCGACGTCAGCTTGTACTCGACGACAAGGACCATCTTGTTCGCCGCAGTATAGACCTGCAGGCCGGCAACATTGCTGTCGGTGACAGGATCGTACACCGACGTGCATTCTTTGTACTGGTAGCACTCCTCGTTGAGCGTCCAGTCGAAAGATGTCACGAGGTCATGGGCCTGGATTAGGTCGCCCTTCTGCCCGATCGACATGCCGATGTTGTGTGCCCACTGGGCCAGTGCACGGTTGTACCTGAGCTGGTCCTGGTACGTCAGCGGGAACCCGGTGTTGTTCTCCCACCCGTCGATCTCGTCCGGTTCGATCGCATCGAAGCCCTTGTCTTTGCACATCTGCATGCGAGCCTGAATGATCGGCGCGAGGTCGGCGATTCGGCGGATGTCCAGCCAGAACGAACCGTTCCAGCCCGAGTCTGCGTTGCCCCAGATGCCGGCGGGGAACTTATGCGCGTCCGAGCGGTACGTCTCGTAGACGCCTGCATCTATGTAGCAAATGACCTTCTTCCCCTGCGCGTGCAGCGATGCCACGGTCGCGGCAGTGTTGGACTCCCCGTCGATGTCTATGACATTGGGCGCGGGCAGCGGATTGCCGGAGAAGTCGCGCAGGCCCATCTGGATGGGAACCGTCACGTTGAGCGCGTCCCCGAGAACCCAGTGAAACTGAACCGGGTTCACCGACGTGGGCTTCCACCACGTTTCGGTTGTCGTGGTCGGTCTCGGCGACGGACTGGGGCTCGGCGACGCGGTGGCCGTCGGCGTCGGGCGCACGGTTGGTGTCGGAATGGGCCGGGGGGGATGACCCTTGCCGTTCACCGGGACCGGAGTAATCGCGGTACACCCCGCCGCGATCGCGCAGACAACCGCGACTCCGATGACGAGTCGTTTCACGGTTACGGCCTCGGCCGTCCGGCCGAAGACTTGATTCGCCAAACGGGTGACGCGCGCCACCCACCAAGACCAGCGGCGGAGGTTGTCCCGGGCGTTGTGGAACTTGAGCGGCGGTCCTCCGCCTCGACCTTGCTGACGGGTCCTCCGCCTCGACCTTGCTGACGGGCACGCTCGGGGTCTCGACGTCCGAGCCGGTCACGGCAGCGAGGACGGCACGGTCGCGCTCGACGGTCGGCCGAAGCTCTCAGGACCTGGACGCGCCTTGCCTGCCCGAGCAGCCCCATGACGTCACTTCGCGCTGCGGGGTCGGCAGGCGACCCGCCGCCCGAACAATGTTCAGATCCCCGGCGTCCGGGTCGCCCACCGCGACCCCGGCGGAGTCGTAGCCTCGGTACTCCAGCTGCGCGAGAGCGGGCAGCAGAAACTCCGCGGCCTTCCCGCTCGTGCGACAGGCCACGATCCCGCACATTGCGTCCCCCATGGTTCATTCCGGGCAGCGGTTTGCGGACAGGGTCGGTGTTGACCGATGGCAACCCCGCCGAGCCTTGTGTCGCGGCGTCTCGTTCGCTCCTACCGGGCGCTCGGCCGGACCCGGTGCTGATAGCGGTCACGGGTGCCGGCCGGCCCGGTCTGCCCCGGCATCCGCAGCACGGTTACGGGGTGCCGTCCTGGAAATGACTGCGATTGCGCCCGCAAGCCCGCTTCGCGGGCGATCGCCACCGCCTCCAGCGTGGAATGGGCGTTGAGCCGGTGCAGGAGGTTCTGAATGTGGGTTCGGACGGTGTTCCGAGACAGGAACAGCCGTTCGGCGATCGCGATCCGAGACAGCCCGTCGACGAGGCCCTGAAGAACTTCTCGTTGACGCGAGGTCAGCAGGTCGAGCGCGCTCGGTTGGCGGGGGGCCAAGTTGCCGAACACATGTGTGAGTAACGCGGCCGGAATCCTGGTCTCTTGCTGCCGACTGCCGCGCACTGCGGCCACGAGCTCATGCATCGACCCGTTCTTTGCCACCCAACCTCGGACCCCACTCCGAAGGGCCTCTGTCACCCGCGCGACGTCGGCTTCCGGCCCGGCCAGATGGACGACGTGCGTGCCCGGGCTGACCTCACGCAGGCTTCGGCCGAGGTGGATTCCGTCCTCGTTCCCCAGATCGGTGTCGACGACCGCCACATCGACACGACGTGTGGACACGATCGCCAGCGCCTCCGCGCCGGATGCGGCGGTCCCCACTAGATGCAGGTCACCCTCCGACGCCAGCCCGGCCACCAACGACTCCGCCATCACTGGGTGGTCGTCGACGACGAGCACAGTTATCTGCATGCCGACAACCTCGCCTGCGCCGAGCCGCTCGTGAATCAGCAGACGACGGAGGCCGGGCCGTGCCCTTGGCGTAGTGGAGCCCGGCCATCCAACGCCGGGACGGCTAGTCCGATGGGGCTAAAGTGCCTGAAACGGGGGGAATGCCGTGAGTCGTGGGTTACGCAAGTTGTTGTAGTCCGACGGTCGTCCTCGCTGAATCCGTTAGACCATTGGGAGGCTGTCCTTGTCCCCGCTCGTCGGGCACCCTGTCCACGCCGTTCGTGGCGCCGCTGGTGAGGCGCAGCGATGAAGCCCAGCCTGCTCCTCTGCGACGATCACGTCCTGCTGAGCGAGGCCCTGTCGACCGCGCTCGCCAAGCGTGGTTTCACCGACATCGACGTCACCGCCTCGCCAGGTGCGGCCCTCGCGTTGCTCCGCCACAAGCGGCGGGATGTCTGCCTGCTGGATCTCGCGTTCCCCGACGGGGACGGGTTGGCCGCTGCGCGCGAGATCCGCGAGCGATATCCGGGCACGCAAGTGGTCCTGTTGTCGGCGTTTGCCGACCCCGGTGTTGTGGCGGCGGGCTTTGAGGTCGGCATCGCCGGCTTCTGCCGCAAGGACATGGGGGTGCTTGGGATCACCAGGGCGATCGAACAAGTGCATAGGGGCCAGGTCTTCGTCGACGCGGCCCTGCTGCGGCGCACTGCCAACCAGAAGGCGCAAGATGAATCGCGGCTGCTGACCCGTTACCTCACCCGGCGCGAGCTCGAGGTACTGGCGCGGCTCGCCGCGGGGGAGACGACCGACAGAATAGCGACGGAGATGGGCGTGACCCGCAGCACGGCCCGGACCCACGTGCAGAACGTCCTCACGAAGCTTGGTGTCCATTCCAGGCTGGAGGCTGTGGTCGTCGCGGCCAAGGCGGGCATCCGGCTACCTGCCGTGTGACCTGGCAGCGGCCGGGCCACGAGATCGCCGGCGCCGACGGGGTGCCGGGTCCGCCGCGGAGGGCCGGTTCGTCGAAAGGTTGCGTCGGTTGCCCGATGCGCCCGGCAGTTGCGGTGTGCACGTTGACGCCGTGAACGGCCCTCTGCAACCTATCGTGGGAGCTCCTGCCCCCCCGCTGGACGTACCCTTCCGCGCGCTGGTCGAGAACGTCATCGAAGGCATTGCCCTCATCGCCCTCGACGGAGTGCTGCTCTACGGGAACCCCCGGTTGGCGCAGATCCTCGGCCGCCGGGTGGATGAGCTGACCGGGCTGAACCTACTGAAGTGCCTCGACCCGCCGTGGCGGCAGGTTGCCCGCGACGCGTTGGCGCGGCGGCGCGGCGGGTTGGCGGACGGCTACGACCTCGATGTCCGACTTTCCGACGGGGATCTCCGCCATCTGCACGTGCGCGGCGCACCGCTTCGCGACGCCAACGGCCAGGTGAGTGGATCGGTCGCACTGATCCACGATGATACTGAACACCACGACGCGGAGCTTCAGCTGGTCCGGATGGCCCTGTTCGATCCGCTTACCGGCCTGCCGAACCGGGCCACTCTGCACGACCGGCTGACCCACGCCCTGGCCCGTGGACAGCGCAACTCCGGCACCCTCGCCCTTCTCTTCTGCGACCTCGATGAGTTCAAGCAGGTCAACGACTCCCTCGGGCACGCGGCCGGCGATGAGTTGCTCCGCATCGTCGCGGGGCGCCTTGCCCGCGCGGTCCGCCCAGCCGACACCATCGGCCGGCTCGGCGGCGATGAGTTTCTCGTGCTTTGCGAAGACCTGCCCTACCCGACCGAGGCCGTTCAGATCGCCGAACGGCTGCAGGCCGCACTACGGCCTCGGCTGACCGTTGCGGGTACCGACCTGACCGTCACCGCCAGCATCGGCATCGCGTTCGCCCCCCGTACCCGAGTCGAACCCGACGAGCTGCTCCACAACGCCGATCTGGCCATGTACCGGGCCAAAGCGCGCGGGCGCGCCCGGTACGACGTCTACGGCGCGTAACCAGTCAACTCCACCACGTTCTGCGCACCGCGTGCACCGACGCGGCCGGCTGGCCCGCCCCCGAAGGGTCCCAACTGCTGATCTCGGTCAACGTCTCTGCCCGGCAACTGGCCGACAACGGCATCGTGGCTGCGGTGAGCCGGGCCCTCACCGATTCGGGGCTCGACCTGATCCGCGCCGATCGGTCGCCCCGGCTGCCGGACAGCTGACGGTGGTCTGCGTCGTGCTCGGCCAGTTCGTGCGCCCCCACCGCGCCGGCGGGAACCGGGACAGTTGACGCGCGGGTGACCACGGCCGTTCATCGCCGTCAGATCAGATCAGAAGGTGAGTCCCCCTCGCGTCCCGTCTGGAATCAGACGACCATCCGGTGGTCGACGTTTGTCAGCCGATAGGTGGCATCCAGGACGGTGGGGCACTCCGCGATCCGGTCGTAGGACGTGCCAGGGTGAAGAGTGTGGACGAGAATCAAGTCGTAGTCGGGAGCGACAGGGTCCGAGAGGGATTTCAATATCGACCCGTCGTTGAGCCGCAGCGCCGGCGCAAGCTCGTCCCAGAAATCGGCCTCACAGCCTGCGTCGCGAAGGCGCGAGAGAATCTCGATTGCCGGCGACTCGCGGACGTCCTCCACGCCAGGCTTGTATGTCACACCCACAACGAGCACGCGCGCCCCCCGCAGCGGGAGCCCGTTATCCGACAGCACCTCCCGCACCCGGTCGACAACTCGCAGCGGCCGCTGGGCGATCGCCGCCATTGCCTGCTCCACTACCGGCGTCCGGACCCGGTCCCGGCGCAGCTGCCAGAGCAGGTAATGGGGATCACATGGGATGCAGTGCCCGCCCACCCCCGGGCCGGGGAAGAATGGCGTAAAGCCGTACGGCTTCGTTGCCGCCGCATGGATGACTTCCATCACCTCCAGGCCGAGGACGCGCCCGACCTCTGCGAACTCGTTGGCCAATGCGATGTTCACGGCTCGGAAGGTGTTTTCCACCAGCTTCGTCATCTCTGCTGCCTCAGCGGAGCTCACGACGTGGATATTGGCGGCAATTCCGGCCAGTAGCGCACCCGCACGGCGGGCACATCTCTGGGTGACGCCGCCGACCACCCGCGGCACGCTCGCCTGGGTGTGCTTCGTATTCCCGGGATCTATGCGCTCCGGACTGAAGGCGACATGCACGTCGGTCCCGACATCCAGGCCGCGCTCACTCAGTGGTTTGACCAACAGGTCACGCGTAGTACCGACGTAGGTCGTCGAAGTCAAGACAATTGTCTGTCCCGGCCGGGCCCGGCCGACAACCGTCCGGCAGGCAGCTGCCAAGGGCGATAGGTCGGGCATGAGGTAGGTATCAATGGGCGTGGGCACGCACACGATGACGACGTCAGCAGCGGAAAGCAGGGTCGTGTCGGCGGACAGCAGGAACGTCGGTTGAGCAATCGCCTGGCGTAGCCGAACAAGGTCGGCCGGCACGAGGTCCACCCTGCAGTCTCTGATATCCGCCAGCCGCTGTTCGCTGACGTCGAGACCGAGCACCGCGTGACCAGCCCCAGCCAGGGCCAGTGCGGTGGGCAAGCCCACATAGCCCATTCCGAGAACGGCAACATTCAGGGACCGGGCATGGGGGTCGGTGAGGTCGGTAACGGCCGACTCGTGCGCGGACGCGACCGAGGTAACACGTCCGCCATTGAAAGAAACGGCGGCCGACGGCGTATCATTGCGCACGTTGAATCCCCCCAAGTGCTAACTGACATTGATGGCGATGAGTGACATGGAACACAGGTGCAGTCCTAGTGGCAGCCGGGGCAGAAAGGGGCGACCCCGTTTGACCCGGTGCGACCCTCGGGCGAGCTGGGCGCCGAAAGCAGGCCGAAGTACCCAAGCCCGACCACCGCAACAGTCGGAATCGTAGATTTGGCGACGGTCTCGCCAACCAACCGATCCCCAATGTGCTCGGGGTAGACCGGAGGGCGGTCTGCAGTCAGCAGCCACCAAGCCTGCGAATTCCGGGCGTCGTCGACCATCTCGACATTGGCCTTGCCCGCCCTGACCAAGTTGGTTCCCCCATCGACCGCGGTATCCCTTACAGCCAGACCCCCCAAGCCCGAACCGGACTACGAGGTTCACTGTCGTCGGCGACGCTAAGTCGCGGCGGCGACCGGCTGCTCGGCTTGCGGGATGAGTTATCTACGGCGAGTGCAGAAGCGTGACTGCCACCTCGCATGCGCCCCTTCCGATCACCCGGTCCTGTTGTCCGGTGAGGGGCTGAGCACGACCGCGGTCGCCGAGCGGACCGGGGTGTCCCGGCCGACGGTGATCCTTTGGGGCAACCGATACCTGAAAGGCGGCGTAGACGCGCTGGCCGACCTACCTCGGCCGGGCTGGCCGTCCGTTCGTGCGGAAGGCGCCTACAAGATCCTCGCTCACGCTAAGCCACGTCGCAGGACGTCGTCCACGTGACACTAGGTCATGGGGTGCTGGATGTGCGTCATCTGCTGGTTTCGGCAGGCAGCCGGGCGGGTCACGATTTCCGGATGACCGAGGTTGCCGTCGTCGCGGAACACGCCCTGTTCGCCGAGGCACTCGCCATCCGCATCGAGGCCGAGGACGACCTGTCCGTGGTCGGAACCGCTACCGACGGGGGCGCCGCGACTGACCTGGCCGCCCGACACCCTGTAGACGTCATCCTGCTCGATATCGACCTTCACGACGAGGACGGCATTGCCCTGGCCCGGCACCTCCGCGAGATCCGTCCGGAGGCTCGTGTCGTCGTCCTCTCAGAGCTGTGCGACCCGTCACGGGCTGCGTGGGCCCTGCACTACGGCGCCCGCGGCTGGGTCCTCAAGGGCAGGCCGTTCGACGAGCTGCTCCGCGTGATTCGCGGCGCTCTCCGGGACGAGACCCGGGTTCCGCCCCGGCTTCTCACCAAAGTGCTGGCGCGGCTGACGCCGACGACGGACATGGCCCCGACCACCTTGACCCGCCGCGAGCTGGAGGTATTCGGATATCTCGTCGAGGGCCTAAGCGCCGCCGACATCGCTGGGCGCCTCCAGCTATCGGGGGGCACCGTGCGCGCGCACGTTCGCAATCTCCTGCTCAAGCTCGGCGTCCGGTCGGCCGAGCAGGCCGTCGCCCTGGGCCTCGCCCGTGGAATACATCCGCCCGCAGGCACTGACCGCCAACCGACCGACTGAGGTCACGCATCCCTGGGAGTGCCGCCGATTCAGACCCGCTCAGACCCGCAGCGGGCAGGAGGTGCGACCAGCATCGGGGCGATCACCTATTCGGACTCGGCAGGAGCAGTCGGAATGCCGCGCCGCCCAGCCAGTCCCGTCCACGTCCGCTCAACTCCGTTACGCGTGGGTATCGAAGGACGCTACTAGCGGCTCCAGCGGTGACACCGGCGTCCCATCGCCTGGGGCTCGGCGACTTGGCCGCGCGCGAGTACATGACGGAGTCGGTAATCATGTTCGGAGGCCCGCAACGCGGGCGTGGTGGCTTCTCGCGTTTCCTGCTCACCGATCCGTGCCTGGCGGGCCCTCCCGCCCGTCGCGGAGCCGGCCCAGCGCCTCGTCGAGTATCGCTTCCCCTTCCTCGTCCCGACGGCGCTCGCGGACGTAGGCAAGGTGGGTCTTGTACGGCTCGACACGCGGCGGGGCCGGGGTGTTATCCCGGTCGCGGCCGGCAGGGAACCCGCAACGGGGGCAGTCCCATTGCTCGGGGATGGCGGCGTCGACCGCGAAGGTGGGCCTGGTCTCGTGACCGTTCGCGCACCAGAACGCGACCCGCTGGCGCGGCGCGGTCTCACCCCGGTCGGCCTCCCCCATCGGGCCTGCCCCAACACGACTACCTCGGATGGCGCTGCCACCTGCCACGAAGGGTGCCTCCTCGCAGTCGTTCCGGCGGCTGCAGTCTAAACAACGCGACTCACGTCCCGGCTGTACGCGGCGGAAGGAAAACCTGCGTCGGGTCGGCGTTGTTCAGCGACGGCAGGTAGTTCCAGCCGCCTACGGCGCTCGGCTGGAACAGCACGTCCTGCACCCGCGCCAGGGGCAGCCAGGGCGCCTCCCTCATGACGAAGCCGTCCAGCGCAGCCCAACGGCCCTTCTCTTCGCGTTCGTCCGGGGCAGCTACGGCGTTCGTGATGCCCAGGCTGACGGGCGGGCTCTGATACCCGCCTAAGTTGTTGGCGCCGCCTACGGACAGCCACGGCTGGAACACCGAGCGGGCCCCGTCACCGGGCCACGAAGGGGCGACCACGACGAGGGCCAGGTCCCAGTCCGCCGTGGTCAGCCCGCCTGCGGCCAGCGCCGCAATGTCGTGGCGGACGGGCAGCGGCGCGAGCGTGACCCCCGCGTTGGCGAAGCCTGCCATCAGCGCCGGCAGTACAGCCGCTCCGGTGCCGAGTATCCCGGCTGCACCAGCCTCACTTACCGCATCCGGGACGACCGGGACGACCGATAGGTGCAGCCCCGCGTAGCCGGCGGCGGCGAGCAGACGCTGGCACCGCCCGGGGTCGCCGCGCGACCCTTTCGTTGCGTAGAGGTCGCGGGGCTGGTACCCGAGCGTCGGCGGGGTGAGCACCTGCGCTGAGGGCACCGCCAGCGCCGGCCCGCCGAGTGCGCGCGCCACTGCTTCCTTGTCGGCGCAGTACTGCAGGGCGCGCCGGACCCGCACGTCCAGCAGCGGGCCCGGATGGCGGAGGTTGAACACGAGCGCGACCTGGGCCCCACGTTCCTCGTCGCGCGCCGCCGGGCTCTTCCCCCGAGTCAGAGTGATCGCGTCGCTGCGCGCCAGCTCGCTGCCGAACGCCAGATCCGCCTCGCCGGAACGCAGGCGTGCCTGGGCCGCCTCAGCGGTACCGCCGACGTCGATCTGCACCCCGTCGACGAAGGCGGTGCGGACCGGGTCGACCTGCGGGGTCCACTCGGGGTTGCGCCGCAGGCGCAGCACCCGGCCGGGCGTCCACTCGACGATCCGGTACGGCCCGTCGGAGGCGAACGGCGTGAGGGTGCCCGGTGCTTGCTCGCCGCGCAGCACTTCGGTCGGAACCGGGGAAGCCGCCGGCAACGTGAGGAGGCTCAGGAAGTCGTCGGTGCGCGCCTGAAGATGGAACGTCACCGTGTTGTCGCTGTCGGCGTGGACGCCGGGCAGCGTCGTCCCCTCGATGAAGGCCGCGGCCCGGTCTCCCGTGTGCTGGCGCGCCAGACCGACGCAGAACTGCGGCATTCCCTTGAGGGTGGCCAGGAAGTACGGCAGCGCCGGTGACAGCGCCCCCGGATAGCAGAGGCGCTTGAACCCCCTGACGACGTCCGGGGCGGTCAGCTGGCGCCCGGCGGGCACGTCCCAGCGCACGCTGTCACGAATCTTGAACGTGTACGCCAGCCGGTCCGAGGAGATCTCCGGCTCGGAGGCGGCGATGTCGGGCACGGGCTTGTCCGGCGGCCCGACTGCCGGATCCGTGGTCCATGTCATGAGCTGGCGCGTCGTCAGCCGCAACAGCGATGCCTCCGCCGCGGTGTCAGCCAGCGCCGGGTCGAGGGTGTCCACGCCCGCGGGCGCCGCAACGTGCAGCGTCCCGCCGAGCCCGCCCCGCGACGGGGAGGCCGTCGGCGACGTCGACGGGGACGGGCCTGGGGACGGGCCTGACGACGAGCACGCCGGCAGGGCTATCAAGCCCAGTAACACCGCGGCCAGGGTCGGGGTCCCGACCCGCACGAGCGCTCGCGCGCTCACTTCTTGAGGAGCAGCCCCAGGCCGACGATGCAAGCGGTCCACAGGAGTCCCACGATGATCGTCAACCTGTCCAGGTTCTTCTCCACGACGGACGACCCGCCCAGCGATGAGGAAACCCCACCGCCGAACAGGTTCGAGAGCCCGCCGCCCTTCCCCCGGTGCAGCAGGATGAGCGCCACGAGCACCATGCTCGCGATGATCACCACGATCGACAACGCGAAGGTCATCAGACCAGCTCCCGCTCCCCCGGGAAGTGACACGCCACCGAGTGCCCGGGCGACACCTGCAGTAGCGGCGGCTCTACAGCCTGACAGATTTCCTCAGCCTTCCAGCACCGTGTGTGAAATCGGCACGCGGGTGGCGGGTTGGCCGGGCTGGGGACGTCCCCCTGGAGCACGATGCGCTCCCGCCGCCGCTCCCTGTCGGGGTCGGGAACCGGCACCGCCGACAACAGCGCATGCGTGTAGGGGTGCAGCGGATGCCCGTAAAGCCCGTCCCGGTCGGCCAGCTCGACGATCTTCCCCAGGTACATCACTGCGACCCGGTCGCTGAGGTGGCGGACTACCGACAGGTCGTGGGCGATGAAGACATAGGTCAGGCCCATCTCCTGCTGGACGTCGACCAACAGGTTGATGACCTGGGCCTGGATCGAGACGTCGAGCGCCGAAACCGGCTCGTCGCACACGATGAGCCGGGGTCGCAGAGCGAGCGCGCGGGCCACCCCGATGCGCTGGCGCTGCCCACCGGAGAACTCGTGTGGGTACCGGTTGTAGTGCTCCGGGTTCAGCCCGACCAGCTCGAGGAGCTCCTGGACCCGCCTGCGCCGCCCACCCGGGGGATCCACGCGCTGCACACGCATCGGGGTGCTGACGATGGTGCCGATCGTCTGCCGCGGGTTCAGCGAGGAGTAGGGGTCCTGAAAGATCATTTGCATGTCGCGCCGCAGCGGGCGAAGCTCACGCGTCCGCCGGTGGCTGATGTCCTCGCCGTCGAAGACGACCGTCCCCGCGCTGGGCTCGATCAACCGCACGATCAGCCGCCCCGTCGTCGTCTTGCCACACCCGGACTCCCCGACGATGCCCAGCGTCTCCCCGGCCTCGACCGAGAAGGAGACCCCGTCCACGGCCCGAACGGGCCCGCGCTTCCTTCGGCTGAGCACCCCTTTGCCGACCGGGAAGTGCTTGGCGAGGTCCGCGACCTGCAGCAGGGGACGCCCGACCGCGCCCGCCTCAATGCTCGGGCCGGACCCGGCCGCCACCTCCGCGGTCGACGTCACGCGCCCAGTGTGACACCCGGGTCGGACCCGCCCGCTCCACAGGGAGCATGACCGGGTCAGCGAAGCCGGTGCACGCGGTGAGGGCGACGGGACCGCTCGGTCACAACAGCGGCGCCACCTCGTCACCGAAGAGCCGCCGCCGCTCATCCGCATCGAGATGGCAGGCCACGCGGTGCTCCGGACCCTCCATGCCCACACCCGCGCGGGCCACGATGCCCAGTTCCGGGCGTACCGAGGAGCTGGCCGGTCGGGACCGTGGCTCATACGGGCAGCGCGGCCGGAAGGGGCACCCGGCTGGCACCGAGATCAGACTCGGCGGGGTGCCCGGGATGGAGGGAAGGCGCGCCCGGCGCGCCCGGTCGAGGCGGGTGACCGAGGTGAGCAGGCCCCACGTGTAGGGGTGCTGCGGCTGTGAGAACACGTCCCCGGCGCTGCCGTACTCCATCGCCTGTCCCGCATACATGACCAGGACGTCGTCGGCGACCTCGGCCACCACGCCGAGGTCGTGCGTGATGAGCAGAATCGCGGAGCCGAACTCGCGCTGGAGGTCCCGCATCAGGTCGAGGATTTCGGCCTGGACGGTGACGTCGAGCGCGGTGGTCGGCTCGTCGGCGATCAGCAGCGCAGGATCGTTGATCAGAGCCATTGCGATCATGACGCGCTGCCGCATCCCGCCGGAGAACTGGTGCGGGTAGTCGCGGGCGCGTTCCCGTGGCTGCCGGATGCCGACCCGGTCGAGCATCTCGACAGACCGGTCCCACGCCTCGCGCCGCCCGGCGTCGTGGTGGGCCCGGTAAGCCTCGGCCAGCTGCGATCCCACGGTGAAATACGGATGCAGCGACGAAAGCGGATCCTGGAAGATCATGGCCATGCGCCCCCCGCGAAGCCGTCGAACCCGGTCAGGCTTCGCCCCCACGAGCTCCTCGCCGTCGAGCCAGATCCGGCCGGAGGTGCTGGTACGGCGCCCCCCGACGAGGCCGAGAATCGCCAGGCTCATCACGGTCTTGCCCGAGCCGGACTCCCCCACCACCCCGAGCGTGCGCCCGCGGTCCAGGCGCAGGGACAGCCCGTCCACGGCGCGGACGACGCCGTCGTCCGTGTCGAAGCAGACATGCAGGCCATCCACATGCAGGAACGCGTCGGCCTCCGAATTCGACTCCGCCGAGCCCGCCTCCGGCGAGCCCGGCTCAGGCGAGCCGGACACGGGGGTCCACCACCACGTAGAGGATGTCCACGAGGATGTTGGCCACGACAATGAACGCGGCCGCGACCAGCGTGACGCCGAGAATGACCGGCAGGTTCTGGCCGCCGATCGCGTCGACGGCCAACTTCCCGATACCCGGCAGCCCGAACACGTACTCGATGATGACCGCGCCGCCGAGCAGGCCACCCAGGTCGAGCCCGGCCAGGGTGATGATCGGGGTGAGGCCGGCCCGCAGCCCGTGCTTCAGGACGACCCGCCGCTCGCGCAGACCCTTCGCGCGCGCGGTCCGGATGTAGTCCTCGCCCATTGTCTCGATCATGCTGGCGCGGGTGATCCGGGCGTACAGCGCCGCGTACAAGAACGCGATGCACAGCCAGGGCAGC
The DNA here is from genome assembly GCA_017882765.1 of Frankiaceae bacterium. Classification (GTDB taxonomy): domain Bacteria; phylum Actinomycetota; class Actinomycetes; order Frankiales; family Frankiaceae; genus JADGOW01. Next base: position 751 of record JADGOW010000050.1, on the reverse strand, counting down.
AGCAGGTTGCGCCCCCAGATCAACGGGTTGTCCCGGAAGCCGGTGTAACCGATCGCCGGGATCCAGCGCCACTTGTAGACGACGGCCTGCTGAGACAGCAACGCCGTGAAGTAGATCGGCAGGGAGACGCCGGCCAGGGCGAACACCATCGCAAGCCGGTCCCAGACCGAGCCCGGCCAGACGCCGCTGACGACGCCGGCCGCCACGCCGGCAACCAGCCAAAGGACGGCGGCCCCGAGAGCGATGGAAATCGTCACGGGCAACCGGTCTCCGATGAGCTCGGAAACGTTCTCGTTGGTCTTGAACGAGTACCCCAGGCACGGCGCCGGGCAATGGGTGACATTGGCGCCCGACACGTAGTCACGGCCGACGAAGATGCCGGAGACGAACCGCCAGTACTGGACTGGGATCGGCTCCTTGAGACCCAGCCTCTCCTCAGTCGCCTTGATCGCGGCTGCCGAGGGAGCCCGGCCGGCGTAGGCGACCGCCGGGTCCCCCGGGGCCATGAAGAAGATGGCAAACGTGATGGCGCTCACCACCCACAGAACGATGAGCCCGCCCAGCAGGCGCCGGACCAGGAAGCCTTTCATCGCGCCCTACTGGTTCACCCCCATGGCCTGGAAGTCGTAGTTGCCCAAGGCTTGCAGGAACGAGATGTTTCGCAGGCGGGCGGAGAACACGCTCAGGGCCCGCTGATGGACATAGGGCACGATCCCCGCCTGCTGCATCGTGAGCTGGTCGACCTGCCGGT
>JADGOW010000204.1 GCA_017882765.1 Frankiaceae bacterium | reverse complement strand
CGCTTGCGGCGCGGGCGGAGGACGGCCTTGCGCGCCGCGACGTCCAGACCGTGCACGATGTGCCGCCGCGTCTCGGCCGGGTCGATGACATCGTCGAGGAAGCCCATCCCCGCCGACAGGAACGGATCTATCTGTGACCGTACCGCCGCCAGCAGCTGCTCGCGCAACGCCGCCTGCTCGTCCTCGCCGCCCGCTGCCGCGAGCTGCTTGCGGAACAGGATGTTGACAGCCCCTTCAGGCCCCATCACCGAGAACTCCGCGCTGGGCCAGGCCACGATGTGATCGGCCTCGTACTGACGGCCGGCCATGACGTAGTACCCGGCGCCGTAGGCCTTACGCAGGACGACGGTGACCTTCGGAACGGTCGCCTCGCTGACATTCCAGAGCATCTTCGCCCCGTGCCGGATGATCCCCTTGTGCTCGACCTCCTTGCCGACGATGAAGCCCGGCACGTCGACGAGGAACACGAGCGGCAGATCGAAGCTGTCGCACAGGTTCACGAACCGGGCCGCCTTGTCCGCCGCGTCGACCCCCAGCGCGCCACCCATGACCATCGGCTGTGATGCCACCACGCCCGTCGGCCGGCCGCCGAACCGGGCGAACCCCGTGATGACAGACTTCGCCCAGTCGGGCTTCAGCGGGAAGAACGACCCTTCGTCCACCACGGCCTTGAGGACCCGCCGCATGTCGTAGGCCTGCCTGGGGTTGGCAGGGACGATGTCGTAGAGCTCCTCGGTGCGCCGGTCCGTAGGGTCGACCGTGTCGACGACCGGTAGGGGATCGCCGTACCGGGAAGGGAAGTAGGACAGGTACTGGCGCACCATGTCGAGGCATTCGGCGTCGTCCGTCGCCTCCCGGTCCGCGACGCCGCTGACCTTGGTATGGACGCCGCTGCCACCCATCTCCTCCTCGGTGACCGTCTCGCCGGTGGCCGCCTTGACCAGGTGCACGCCTCCCAGCGCCATCGACGAGGTCCCCTTGACCATGACGACGTAGTCGCACAGCGCCGGGATGTAGGCCGTGCCCGCTGCGCAGGGCCCCATCATCGCCGCGACCTGCGGGATGACGCCGCTCATGACCGATAGCTCGCGGAACAGGTCACCGGTGCCGGCGAATGCGGCGCCCACGGCCTCGTTGACCCTCGCGCCGGCCGAATCCAGCAGATAGACCAGCGGCGTTCCGCGCCGGACCGCCATCTCCCGGGCCCGAGCCGCTTTGCGCTCGCCGTGCTGGCCCATCGACCCCGCCAGCACAGTGAAGTCATAGGCGATGACCGAGACGTCCCTACCGTCGATCTTCCCGACGCCCGTCACGCACCCGTCCGCGGGGGTGCGCCGGCCCTCCGACTGGGGCGTCTTGATCGCTTCAGCGAACAGCCCGGACTCGACGAAGGTGCCTGCATCGAAGAGCAGCTCGAGGCGTTCGCGAACGGTGAGTTTGCCGGCGGCGTGCTGCCTGTTGACGAGCTCGGCACCGCCCATGCCGAGCGCCTCGGCGCGTCGCTCGTCCAGTCGCGCCGCCTGTTCCTTCAGCGACGGGGGTTGTACCGGCTCGTCCAGCGTCGTCATAGGGCGGAGATTACTGGTCGAAGAAGCGGTCCGACCGCGCCGTCGGCGGGCAGGCGCGCAAGACCGAACTTGATTCGCTTGCTGGCCACGACGGGCGACCCCGCTGTTCGGGCCACGCCACCGTCCGCATGAGCGTGGGCTGGTGCTCGGTGCACTCAGCCTGGGACACGAGGGCACGCAGCCCGGAATTGTCGTTGGCTGCCCCTACCTTTCGGGGCATGCCAGCGACAGCGCTCGCCCACCCCGTCCGCGGTGCGCACCAGGGAACGTTCGACGAGTTGGGCCGGCCGCTGTATGACGTGACGTTCGTCGTCGTCGACCTGGAGACGACGGGCGGCTCCCCCGCCGACTCCACCATCACCGAGGTCGGCGCCGTCAAGGTCCGCGGCGGGGAGGTGCTGGGAGAGTTCGCGACGCTGGTGAACCCGGGCCGCGCCATCCCACCGGTGATCACCGTGCTTACCGGCATCACAGACGCCATGGTGCTGGTGGCGCCACCGATCAGCGAGGTCCTGCCAGCGTTTCTCGAGTTCGCCCGGGGCAGCGTCCTCGTGGCCCACAACGCCCCGTTCGACCTGGGCTTCCTGCGTGCCGCCTGCAGTCTCGACGGCTACGAATGGCCGGGCTTCGAGTCCGTCGACACGGCGCGGCTCGCTCGTCAGGTGCTCACGCGCGACGAGGCGCCAGACTGCCGGCTGGCGACGCTGGCACGGCTCTTCCGAACATCTACGGCACCGTGCCACCGCGCACTCGACGATGCCCGGGCCACAGTCGACGTGCTGCACCGGCTCTTTGAGCGACTAGCCGGCTTCGGCGTGACCGCTTTGGAGGAACTGCGGTTGTTCTCGGCCCGGGTCACTCCCGCGCAGCGCCGCAAACGCCATCTCGCCGACCCGATGCCGACGGCGCCCGGCGTCTACATGTTCCGGGATGCCCGCCGCCGGGTGCTCTACGTCGGCAAGTCCGGCAACGTGCGCTCCCGGGTCAGGTCCTATTTCACCGCAAGCGAGCATCGCAGTCGCATGGCGGAGATGGTGGCTGTGGCGGAGACCGTCGAGGCCATCGAATGTCCGACTCTCATCGAGGCCGAAGTTCGGGAACTGCGGTTGATCGCCGAGCACCGGCCCCGGTACAACCGCCGGTCCCGCTTCCCCGAACGTGCGATCTACCTCAAGCTCACCGTCGAGCCTTTTCCCCGGCTCTCGCAGGTGCGCCGCATCCGTGCCGACGGCGCGAGGTATCTCGGCCCTTTCGCCTCCGCCACCCAAGCCGAGCTTGCCGCCGCTGCCATGTACGAGGCCTTCCCTTTGCGCCAGTGCGCGGGCCGCCTGTCCCCACGCAGGCTTCGCCGCGCCTGCGTCCTTCACGATCTCGGCAAGTGCGGCGCACCGTGCGAGGGCCGCGAGAGCCCAGCTGACTACGCCCGCCACGTCACCGCGGCCGCCGAGGCAATCCACGCAGACCCCGAGGCCGTGATGCGGGCCTGCACGCGCCGCATTCAGACGCTGCTGCCGGGCGAAAGGTACGAGGAGGCGGCGGTGCATCGGGATCGTGTCGCGGCCTTCGTGCGTGCCGCGGCGCGAGTGCAGCGGCTCACCGGCCTGACAGGCCTGCCTCAGCTGGTTGCCGGGGTGCCGCGAGTCGACCGGGGCTGGGATGTCGGCGTTGTGCGCTGGGGTCGACTCGCCGCCAGCACCGTCGTGCCGGCAGGCACGCCGCCAGGCCCCTATCTGGATGCCGCCGTGGCGTCGGCGGAGACGGTGCCGGCGGGGTGCGGCCCCACGCCGGCGGCCAGTGCCGAGGAGAGTGAGGTGATCCTGCGGTGGCTGGAGAGCCCGGGCGCGCGGCTCATCGCTCTGGAGGGCACCTGGGCCTGCCCAGCACGTGGGGCAGCACGGGCAGGCCGATGGCTGAGCGCGGGCAGGCCGATTCCGCGCAGCCGCGTGACACTCGATGACGCGGGCCGGCTACGGCCGGCTGGACGTTCTTCCGGCACCACCTGACAGCGGGCGCGGGCGGTCATTCCCGCTCCGCGGGAAGGTTGGTTCCCTTCCCCACACGTACGAGGTCCAAGTGATCAATGAGCGGTTGAGCGCGCAGCTTCTCTCCGGTTCGTCCGCGACGACTGCCCTGGACGTCGCGGAGCGGTTGCTGGCGATTCAGGGACAGGACGCCCGCGGGGCACGTCTGGCCATCCGAGCGCGGACTGGGGGTCTGCGGAGCGTGGACGTCGATCGGGCGATGACCGCCGATCGCGCGCTGGTGACGACGTGGCTGAACCGCGGAACGTTGCATGTGGTCAGGTCCGAGGACTACTGGTGGCTTCACCCACTGACGAACCCCGCTCTGCACACCGGCAACGCGCGCAGGCTGAGCCAGGAAGGGGTGTCCCCGGCCGCGGCGGATCGGGGTGTCGAGGTGGTCGAACGTTCTTTGGCCGCTGAAGGACCGCTGACCCGCCGGCAACTGCGGGAGCGCATAGCGGCGGCCGGGGTACGGGTGGAGGGGCAGGCCCTCGTGCACATCCTGTTTCTCGCCTCCCTCCGTGGGCTGGTCGTTCGCGGGCCGGTGATCGCTGGCGAGCAGGCCTACGCGCTGGTCCGAGACTGGTTGGGCGCGCCGCCTCCAGCAGTTGATCATGAGGTTGCCCTGGCCCAGCTGGGTCGCCGCTACCTGGCGGGACACGGTCCGGCGACAGAGCGTGATCTCGCCAAGTGGGCCGGCATCACACTCACCGCCGCGCGGCACGCCTTCGGCACGATCGCCGCGAGCATCGAGCAGCGCGCCGACGGCCTGATCGATCTTGCCGGGCGTCCCAAGACTTGGCCGGCTGTCCCGCCCCGACTTCTGGGGGCCTTCGACCCGCTCCTCCTGGGATGGGCGGCACGGGAGCCCGTCCTGGGTAGCCACCAGAATGTCGTCACCGTCAACGGGATCTTTCGCCCGATCGCCCTGGTGCGTGGCAAGGCCATAGGCACCTGGCGTCTCAAGGACCGGGTGGTCGAGCTGACCCCGTTCGAATCGCTCGCGCCGGACGAGCTTCCTGATCCGGCCGAGCGCGCGGCGCTCGACGCGGAGGCCGCCGATGTCGTCCGCTTCCTCTTCGATGCGGCCGACGACGCGAAGCCGGGACCGGAGGCGCCAGGCGGCAAGGCCGAGCGGCGTAGGGTCGCAGCGGCCGGCCGACGGGAGGTCCTGTGATTACAGCCATTGTCCTGATCAAAGCCGCTGTCGAACGTATTCCGGAGGTTGCCGAGTCAGTGGCGGAACTCGATGGCGTCAGCGAGGTCTATTCAGTCGCCGGTGAGGTCGATCTCGTCGCGATGGTCCGCGTCCGCCACCACGACGACCTCGACGACGTCATCGCCGGGCGCCTGAACAAGGTTCCAGGCGTTCTGGAAACGCATTCCCTCATCGCATTCCGCGCCTACAGCCGGCACGACCTGGAGGCGGCGTTCAGCCTGGGGGCTGAGAGCGCCGACCCAGACTGACGTCTTGTTGGCTGGCCAGGAGAATCCGCTTCCCGCCTTGACCGACTCAAGCACCTGCTCGGACACACCGGGCCCGCACGGCTAGCCCGCCGCGCGGCTGACCTCAACGAGCCGCGCCAGGGCCCCCGCCGCCGCACCGCTGTCGAGGGACGCGG
>JADGOW010000203.1 GCA_017882765.1 Frankiaceae bacterium | reverse complement strand
CACGCACCCGGCCCGGAGGCTCGCGGTCAGGGCTGGGCCCCGAAGATGCTTCCCTGTTGTGGGGGAAGGATCTTCGGGTGGCCTTGACCGGGAGTGGGCGGGGTGTAGGCAGCGGCGCGATGAAGATGGCAGCGCGCCGAAGGCGCGCCGCTTGGTCATCGCGGCGTGTCGTCTGCCACGCTCGATGGCTCCGGTGGCCCAACCCGAGGCTTTGGTCGACGCCGTCGGCTGGCGCGAGCACCTCGCGCAGCTGGTGTACTTCGTCGGCAGCCCGGTGCTAGTCGGACGTGCCGTCCTGCCGGACATGCGCACCAAGGGGTACGGCCGGATCGTCCACATCGACTCCGAGGTCGCCGACCGTCCCCCGATCGGGCGCTCTGCTTACGCCACGGCTAAGAACGCACAGATTGGCCTCGCACGCAGCTGGGCGCACGAGCTGGCGCCTCTCGGGATCACCGTGAACACGGTGGCGCCAGGCTTCATCCCCGTCGAGCGACACGCGGACATCCCAACCGAGATCCGCGACGCCTATGTCCGCACCGTGCCCGCCGGCCGAATTGGTACTGCCGACGATGTCGCCTACGCGGTCAGCGTCCTGGCAGCACGCGACGCGGGCTTCATCACCGGTCAACGGATCCTCGTCGACGGTGGTCGCTCACTGACTGTCTGAACGCAACCCAGCACCAACCGGGTGAAGATGCCAAACCAGGTCGGGATCGTGCAACGGCTCTCGTACCTGCTACCCCCGGAGCTCGTGACCTCGACGGGAGTCGGCGGTTGCTCGGGCACAGCGGAGGATGGCCTCAACCGATCGGTCCACGTCGGCCTCGTCGGTCGTCCAGTTCGACACCGAGATGCGCATCGCTGCTTGGCCGTGCCAGGTCGTGCCGCTCATCCAGCAGGGGCCCTCCCGCTGCACCCGCTGGACCACCCTGCGGGTGTGTCCGTCGTGGTCGCCGTCGGCGGCGTGGAAGCGGACGAGCACCTGGTTGAGGACCACATCGTTGAGCACTTCGACGCGATCGTCGTCGCCAAGCCGGTCGGCGAAGCGGCGGGCCAGCGCACAGCAGCGCTCGACCAGCTCAGCGACTCCGGCGCGCCCCAGCGCGCGGATCGCCGCGTAGACGGGGAACCCTCGGGCGCGCCGGGAGAACTCCGGGTTGTAGTCCAGCGCGTCGCGCTCGCCGTCGGCGCCGTGGATGAGGTAGCTGGCTCGCACGCCCATGGCGGCGCGGTGCGCTTCGGGGTTGGCGCAGAAGACCAGCCCGGAGTCGTAGGGCACGTTGAGCCATTTGTGCGCGTCGGTCGCCCACGAGTCGGCCAGTTTTACCCCGGCCACTAACGGCCGCAGCTTTGGGCTCGCCCCCGCCCACAGGCCGAAGGCGCCGTCGACGTGCACCCACGCGCCGGCCTCGTGCGCGACTTCGCAGATCTCGCGAACCGGGTCGATCGCGCCGGTGTTGACGTTGCCGACCTGGGCGCACACGATCATCGGCCCGCTCGCCTCGCGCAGCCCGGCCCGCAGGGCGGCCGGGTGCATCCGCCCCTGGTCGTCCACGTCGACAGGGATGACCGCGTTGGTCCCGACGCCGAGGAAGCGCAGCGCCCGGTCGATGCTGTCGTGCCGTTGCGCTCCGGCCAGCACGCGAAGGCGGGGCGCCCCTGCTAGACCGTCGGCCTCGACGTTCCAGCCGGCACGGCTGAGCATCTCGTGCCGGGCGGCGGCCAGGGCGGTGAAGTTGGCCATCTGCACGCCGGTGACGAAGCCGACCGACACGTCGGCGGGGAGCCCGAGGAGTTCCGCCAGCCAGTCGCCGGCGACCTGCTCGACCGTCGCGGCGGCCGGCCCGAGGACGTGAAGACCGGCGTTCTGGTCCCAGGCGCTGGTGAGCCAGTCGGCGGCCAGGGCCGCTGGGCTCGACCCGCCGATGACGAACCCGAAGAAGCGGCCGCTCGGGGTCGCGACCAGGCCGGGCTCGGCAGCCGCGGCGAGCGTCTCGATCACCCTGCGCGGATCCTCCGGCGTCTGTGGCAATGGACCGCCCAGCGCCGACTGCAGGTCCAGCCCGCTCGCGCTGGCACCCACGGGCCGGGTGGGCAGGCCTGTGAGGAAGGCCAGCGCGCTCTCGTACGCCTGGCCTAAGGGTGCTGCCCAGTCTGGCTGCTCCATCACGTCCTCCTTGTTCCCTCAGTGGTGATGCGCGGCATCCTCCCGGGACCGCGTGTGCGGCAGCGTGTGCGCCGCTGACGAGGGCGAACGGTCGCCGCCGAACTTGATTTGGGGTGATCCGTCTGTTTTCGCGATGCGCACACGTGGTCGCACACGGTGGGGCAGGACAGTCCGCAGTGCACCGGCCGCCGGCCGGTCATGAGCGAGGGAGGCTCGCAATGCCATTGGTCAACGTCAAGCTCATCGAGGGTGTGTTCGACGCGGAGCAGAAGCAGCGGATCGTCCGCGACCTCACCGAGGCGATGGTCGAGATCGAGGGCGAGAACATGCGCCCGGTCACCTGGGTCATCGTCGAGGAGGTCACCAGCGGTGAGTGGGGGATCGGCGGCAATCCGCTGAGCACCGCCGACGTCAAGGCGCTCGCCGCTGGCGTGCCTGCCGGCTGAGCGGCGCGGTTCCGGGACGGCCGCGCCGATTGCCGGTTGTCCCGGGGCCACGCCCGATGCAAGCTAGGGAAACGATGGTGTTGCACATCCGGCTGCTCGGACGGCCGCGGGCGGAGGTCGACGGCAGGCCGGTGCCTGGCCCGCGCGGGCGCAAGACGTGGGCGCTGCTGGCGGTACTGCTACTGGCCGACCAGCCCTCGAGCCGGCGCAGCCTGGCCAACCTGCTGTTCCCCGAAGCCGACGACCCGTTGGGCGCGCTGCGCTGGACGCTGAGCCAGTTGCGGGGCGCCGTACGCGGGCACGTCACCATCGGGGGCGACCCGGTCGTGATCGACGTCGGGCCGAGCTGCCGGGTCGACGTGACCGAACTGCTCAGCGACCAGCCCGGCGGCTATGACGGCGAGGCGGCGGGCCTGGGTCCGCCCGAGAGGCTCCTCGACGGAGCCGACGGCATCGCCGGGGCCGACTTCGATCTTTGGCTGACCGCCGCTCGGCATCACCTCGACACGGCGCGAGGGGAACGGCTGCGCCTGCTCGCCAACCAGGCCCTGGTGTCCGCGAAGCCGTCGCGCGCGATTGCCGCCGCCGTCCGGGCGGTAGCGGTCGAGCCACATGAGGTGGCCTCCCGAGCGACGCTGGTCAGCTCGCTTGTGGTCGCCGGCGACCACCCGGCCGCGCTGGCCCAGCTCAGGGATTGGAGCACCTGGATCCGTCAGGAACTGCGCATCGACCGGCTGATGGGCGACAAGCGCGGCGAGGACGGCGACGACCCCCCGCCGCCGCCGCCCGACCCCGACACCATGTCCCGGATCGAGGCCGGGCAGGCTGCCATGGCCGCCGGTGCCGTACCCGGTGGCCTCGAGCACCTGCGCGACGCGGTGCGGCTGGCCGCTCGGCGCGACGACGACCAGCTCCACGCCACCGCCCTGGTGGCGCTGGGCGGCGGGCTGGTGCACGCGGTGGCGGCGCACGCCACCGAAGGGATCCAGGCGCTGCGCGAGGGCGCCCGGCTCGCCCAGCGGGCGGGTAGCCATCGGCTGGTCGCCGAGGCGCTTCGCGACCTGGCGTACGTGGAGAACACCAGCGGTCGGGTCGAGCCGACCCGCCGGCTGCTGTCGTCCGCCGCGGCGGCCGCGGGTCACGACGCCCATGCCATGAGCTCGGTGCGGGCCGTCGAGGGGATGTTCCTAGCGGACCGGGGAGAGCACCGCCGCGCGCTGCGGGCCCTGCGCGATTCCGCGCAGCTCGCCGAGTCGGCCGGGCACATGCGGCAGGCCGCCTGGTCGATCTCGATCGCCAGCCGCTCGCTGCTGCTACAACAGGAGCTGGACACCGCGGCCGAGTACGCCGAGCAGGGCGTGCGGATCGCGGCCGAGGAGCGCTGGACTGCCATGCTCCCCTGGATGGAAGCCATCCTGGCCGAGCTGGACCTCGCCGACGGCAAGGTCGACCAAGCCGACCGGCGGCTGCGCCGCGCCTGGTCGCTGAGCCTGGTGCTGGGCGACTGGTGCTGGCAGGGCATGACCGCACGCGGGCTCGGACTGGTCGCCTTCGCCCGCGGCGACCTGCCGGAGGCCCTGCGCTGGCTGGACGAAGCCGTTCGCCGCGCCGCGGAGGACCTGGACCGCTATGCGTGGATCCACGCCTGGGTGCAGGAGGCCGTCTGCCGGGTCACCGTCGCCGCCAGACTGCCCCGCGCCGTGGCCGACGTCACCCGGCTGGCGAACCTGGCCGCCAGGTCCGACCAGCCGGAGTTCACCGCCCGGGCCCAACGGCACCACCTGGCGCTGCAGACGCCGTCCACCCCGGGAGCCACGCGACGCGTCCGGCTGCCGGCCAACCCGTGAACCCGCGTGGACCAGACCAAGCAGATGCTCACCCGTTCGGTCGCGTGGCCGCCGACTACCGCCAGGCCCGGTTCTCCACCAGATCGCCCGAGGGCTGGTGACCCACGCCCCGGTGCTCGAGCTGGGCTGCGGCACCTGCGCAGCCCAGGCGGAGGCGGCACGCCGGGTCGACCCGGACGGCCCGGGTGTAGGGCATCGACCTGGCCGAGCCGATGGCCGCCGAAGCGGCCGCACTGGAGCCAGATCCTCTGGAACCCGTGGTTCGCTTTGGGCGGCGCACTGTTCATTGCCACGGCACTTCGACTTCGTCAACACTCACCCGAACGGCGTCTGCCGCGGTAGCCGATCCCGTGTGGGACGCCGTCCGGTGACGGGGTGTCCTATGGGACTGTGATGATCATCGGCCGCTGGGCCGGTTCGACGCCGATCCGTCACGCGTCGAGGTTCTCAACTGCACAGCTGTGGCGGGCATCCGAGCCGCAGGCCCGGTTCAGCGACGTGAGTCCGGTGTGCGCTTTCGTGAATGGGGGCTAGTGGGGGTGGGCTGTGACGAAGCTGGCGAACGCGGCGCCGGTGGGTCGCAGGTGTTTCGAATACGATCCTGACTTCACCCAGATCATCGCGTCTCCACCTACGCCTGTCGTTGGTCGCGGTAAATGGTTCTGTCACACATTCCGGAGCGCCGGGATAAACCGGCATGGAGGAGGAGATGGAAGAGCTCTACGTCGAAGGGGTAGCGACCCACGGCGGCCCCGA
>JADGOW010000049.1 GCA_017882765.1 Frankiaceae bacterium | reverse complement strand
GGCCGGAGTCGCGGTCGAAATCGCGGCGCTGGTCGGCGTGGCGGTGCTGGTTGGCGTCTCAGTCGGCGTCTCGGTCGGTGACCTGGAGGGCGAGGGCGTCTCTGAGGGCGCCTCAGACGGCGTGGGGGACCCGCTGGCTCCCGGCGAGGACGGATCGAGCTGCCCGGCGACCGCATCGGCGCTGTCGCGATCCCCAGGAGGAAGCGCAGCCGCGCCGACGGGAAGCGAATACTGACCCGCCCGCGTCGCGTACCGGACCAGCCCAGCAAGGTTCACTGCGTTTCCGGGCGACTGGCTCCGGAGGGCTGCCGGGACCGCGAGGAAGACCTCGCTGGAGACCGGGTACGCCCGAGGGTCGGTGACCTGACCCGGCAGGTCGGCGATCTCCTTGCCTGCGCCGCCCTTCACGAGGTCTGCGGCCCCCAGCGACAGGGCCGTCGCCGTGGGCAGCACGTACTGTCCAGCGGCATTGCGCACCGCGGCCACGGTGTCGGGAGCGTTCAGAGCCGTGCCGGGGACGGCAGTGCTGGTGGCGCCAGAAGGGCTGGTCCCCACCGTGCCCCGCGCGGCGTCCGGCTGGGTCAGCGCCGTGGCCGCGTCGGCATACCCGATCACGCCGGCCTGCAGGCCACGGCGTTGCAGCGCTGCGTTCACCGCGGCGACAACCGCCGCATTGTCGCGGGCCACAACCTGGCCCTGGGCAAGGGGCAGGCTCGCGACAATCCCGTTCGGCCACGCGTGGGGGCAGGAGTGAGTCAGGTACGAGCTCAGCTGACGCGTCTGGGCGGTCGGCCCCTCCAGCGCCAGTGCGGTCAAGCTGTCGGGCAGCCGGTGGTTCGGGTTGAGGGCTTGCAGCCGAGCTGCGGCCGAGTCGACATCGCCGGTGTAGAGCTCGGCGAGCGTGCGTGCATCGACCCGCAGGTCGGTGACGACCCGGCCCGTGGACAGGTCGGGAACGGCAGATACGACGACCGTGCCAGCCGCGGCCACAGGGGCGTAGAGAAGCCCGGACCGAGGCGCCCCGGTCGAGGTGTGCACCGTCCCGGCGACGATGGCTGCTTGGGCCTTGCCCTCGTGGAGCAGACCGGCAGCGGTCGAACCGTCGGCCGCAACGTAGCTGAGCTGCACACCGGCGCCCCGCGCCCACGCCTGGGCGGAGTCAGACCAGCTGGCGGGCCCGGTCACCACGACGGTCTGACCTTGGGTGCCGCTGGCCGCCGCCTCCCCCACGGCCCAGGTCAGCCCGAACGGGACGAGAATGGGCGCCGCAAGCGCTAGACCGAGGCCTGCACGGTGCCGGGCGCGACGGCCCGCCCGGTGCCCGGAAGGCGCTGCGTAGCCGAAACGTCTCACAGCGTACGTCCTAACACAGATTCGCTCGATCAGTTGCGTCGCGGACCGGGACACGGCCGCCGGGATCAACCGGGTGCGCCGCCCCGCCGACCCCGAGCCCTACCAACGCCCCAGTCGCCGTTGTCGAAGTCTTGGAACCGGGCACCCTCGCGCTCACCCATCACCAGATCGATGCCGAGCGCTTCGACCGCCTTCACCTTCCCCGGTTCACGTGCTGGGCGAACGCGTCGAAGGTCTCGCCGAAGCTGGTGTACGGCTGCTCGATCACGCGCCCAGGCTGCCGGTCTCGTGCCGCTCGGACAGCGGCCGAGGGCCGGGCCCGGCCGCCCGCGTCCCTTGTGTGCGGCCCGGCCGCCCGCGTCCCTTGGGCGGGCCGGCCCGCCCCTTTGAGTCAAGATCAACACACGTCCGTTTTGTCCGCCGGAAATGTCCGTAGGAAACGGACGGGTAGCGGTCACGTGTGTTGATCTTAGGTCGGCAGCTCCTTGGGCGGACGCGGGCCGCCGGCCCGGATAGTGACCCGCGCGGCCGTCAGCCCGACCGGGGCGCAGGCGGCGCCACCGGGAACGGTTCGCTGAGGGACGGCGAAGGCGGCGCTGGGGGCGCCGGCCGATCCTCCGGCGGTTCCTCGCTCGGGGCGACACGGGATAGGCCGAACAGGTACGCGGCGAGCAGGATGCCAATGATCAGAAGTGAGAGCGGGCTGAGGCTGACGAGCAAGAGCAGCACGACCGCGACGGCAACGCCGCCGATCTGCAGCGCGCCCTTGTGCGCCCGGATCCAATCGAGTGTTCCGTCGTCGCGGGCCTTGCCGGCAAGGGACCGGCTGACCGCGGCCGTGGTTCTGCCGATCACGACGGCGCCGCGCCGGACGCCCGACCGCGTCGCCCGCGCCCACGGGTACGGACCTGTGATCAGGAGCAGCGCCGCAAAGACCAAGCCGATGATCCCCAGGACCAGCGTGAGATTGAAGAACAGGTGCAGGACCTGGCTCACGATGGCCTCGGCAGCCGCCTGATTCTTGGCCGCGCCCTCGAGGCGACCCTCCAGGTACATCGTCAGGCGCCTGACCACGACGAGGCCGACCACCCCGCCGATGGCGATCTGCAGCGCTGTGCGCCTATGCCGCCTGGAGAGCCAGATAGCGCCGATGATGAGCAGTGGCGTCAGGATGAGCAGTCCGACGAACCACCGGTTGAACTTGCCCACATAGGTCTGCACGGTGTCGAGCTGACTCGCGGGGAAAAGCGGGATCTGCCCGCACGTCGCCGGCAACGGCCGCCCGAGCGCAGTCGAGATCTTCTCGCATACCACCGAGGGCAGCTCGTTGCCCGAGATCGTGGGCAGGGAGATGTTCCTGCCGAGGAGCGAGCTGAGCGTGCCCGACATGTTCGCAAGGACCTGGTTGAGCAGCGGCACCAGATTGAGGACGACCTGGCCGCTCACGGTCTGGATCGACTTGCTGTCGCCGTTGAGCACCGCGACGACCTGCTGCTGGGCCACCCGGGTCGCGTTCACCCAGATCCGCTGGAACTGCTCCGTGCTGAGCACCTTGTTGACTTCGCTGTTCAGGAAGCCCTTCATCCCGCTGGCGATCGGCCCGGCGAGCGCGGTGATCGCTGAGGGCACCTTGGGGACCTGTTGCTGCAGCTCGCTCAGTGCTTGCGAGATCTTCTGCTCCGGGTCGACCGCGTTGTAGATCTCGTCTGTGATCTTGGTGGAGACCGCGCTGATGACCGCCGGGTCCTGGACGATCGGCCCAACCGTCTGCTCCCAGCGGTTCGTGTTGAAGACAGTCTGGTGTGCCCAGGTGACGGTGGCCGTCAACGGAATGAACACGATGGACAGTGCCACCAGCAGCAGGACGAACAGCTTGCGGATGCGGCTTCCCTGGGCTTTACGCCGGGCCCGGCGGTCGAGCTTGGCCGACAGCGCGTCCCGCTCGGCCTGAAGCTGGGCCAGCTGGAGCCGGAGCTGGAGTTGGAGAGCCTCGGCGCTCTGGGCCTCCGACCCTCGGGCGACTGAGTCTGGGGCCTCCGCGTGTGAGGCCTTCGCTTCTTGGGCGCCTGATTCTTGGGCCTGCGCTGCTGGCGCCACCGCTCCCGAGGCTCCCGCTGCTGGCGCCTGCGCTGCTGGCGCCTGCGCTGCTTGGGCGGTGCTCGCTTCGGTGCTCTGGCCCCCTACGCTCTGGGCACCGGACTCGTCGCCCTCTCCACCGGACGCGGTCGGTTCGTGGGTAGCAGTCATCGGGCGACCTCCTAGTGCTACCCAGTGTGGGCGTGACGAAGATTGGCTTCCTCACCCAGACCGGGTGACATCAGTCCAGTGTGGTGCGTTGGCCCCCGAGAGTCACCCTGCAGGGGTGAGGTGCCCGCCATGTCCCGGGGCGCATGGTGAGCTCATGATCCAAGCGATTCTCGCCGTCGTGCGCCGGTGACAGGAGGCCCGCACCAGGGCCCTCCGACGTAGGCAGCCCAATGCAGCCCCGCCCGTATTGTCGGACTTCGGGCTGGACGGCGCCCCAGGCGCTCATCGGCGTACTTTGCACCACACGAGTCACCACGCCCGGACGGACCAGGGAGGTCGGGAGATCGTGACTGGCACGAAGCCGGATGCAAGCTCGGGAGAGGCCGACCGCGGCCGACATGGGCTCCCCACCAAGGTCACCTCCAAGGTCACTACGAAGGTCACGGCGACGGTCACTGCCGGCAAGTCGCGGGTGGAGGGAACGCCAGCGGCCGACCTGGTGTCTGACCTGAAGGACGCCGACCTCATCAACAAGGCGATGAACTTCGCCGCACTTGTCCTGATGATCTTCTTTCCCTTCATCATCACGCTCTCATCGCTGTCACCGCTGAACCACGGCGGTGCGGCGGACGTCATCGTGCGGAAGATGGGGCTCTCCGGCGAGGCGGCAGTCGACGTGGAGAAGCTCTTCAACACCTCGGGCGGGGACGTCGTCGTCAACGGGTGGACGCTCATGGGCTTCGTCTGGCTCGTGATCGGGGGGATCGCCCTGTCCGCCGCTCTCGAGGCCATCTACCGGGAGATCTGGGCCCTGCCGTCCGCGGGCCTGCGCGGCTTCGCAGGCCAGGGGATCTGGCTCGGCCTGCTGCTTCTGTGTGGGGCCATCCAGGTGCTCCTCGGGGACGCGCTGACCGGCAGCACCCTCGGTCAGATCTGCTACGCGGTCCTGGCATTCCTGGTCCTGGTGGCGTTCCTCTGGGTGGGGGGACGGGCGCTCCTGCTGGGAAAGCTCACCTGGCACCAAATGCTGCCGACGGCCCTCTTCACCGCTATCGGTCTTACGGGCCTGGGGTTCTTCAGCAAGGTGTTCTTCTCCTCGTCGATCGTGTCGAATGAGAAGATCTACGGCGAGATCGGCGTCGTGTTCATCATCTTGTCGTGGCTCATCGGGATCGGTGTCGTCATAACGGGCGGAGCGATCATCGGTTCCTGGTACGTCGCCAGAGACTTCTCGTTCCTGCGGTGGGTGCGCCGGGTGTTCCGCCGTGGCACGGAGGCCGACGGCACCCCCGAAGCCACGGACGGCAGGGACGGCGGGGGCGGGGGCGGCGCAGGCGAACACGACGCCGGTTCGCCTGCGCCGACACAGAGCGGCGCTCCCTGACGTGGTCGGGCAGGAGCCGACACCGGGGCGGCCGGCCGAGGTGACGGCCGGCCAGCGATGGCTTGCCCGCCTCGCCTTTGCCGCGGCGCTGGCCGCGCTGACCGTGTTGCTCGTCTACGCGGGGCTGCGCAGCATCGCATTGATCCTGCTGGGCCTGCTCGGGCTCTCGATTGCGCTCGCTGCCCTGTGGTGGTTCGTGACGAGCAGAGGTGCCCGCCGCTGGGTACTTGGATCTTTGGTGGTCGCGGCGCCGGTAGCCGTCCTGATTCTGTACGCGGTCTCCGGGCTCTTCTGGGTGGTCATCGTCACGCTGGCCCTCATCGTGGTCGCCGGCGTCGCCGGACGCACGGCCCTGGCCAAGGCTGCGCCCGCGACGGGGATGACCGAGTACGAGACGCCGCCGCCGGCGCGGCCCTTTGTGATCATGAATCCACGGTCAGGCGGCGGCAAGGTCCCTAAGTTCGGGTTGCCGGCCAAGGCGGAGGCTCTGGGAGCGGAGGTGGCCCTGCTTGAGGGACCCGGCGAGGTCGACGTCGTGGAGATCGCCCGCCAAGCCGTGGCCCGAGGGGCCGATCTGCTCGGCGTTGCCGGCGGGGACGGCACGCAGGCATTGGTGGCCAGCGTCGCGGCCGAGCACGGCATCCCGTTCATGGTCATCTCTGCCGGGACCCGGAACCACTTCGCGCTCGATCTGGGGCTGGATCGCGACGACCCGTCCACGTGCTTGGACGCCCTCACCGACGGTGTTGAACTGCACGTCGACCTCGGCCTCATCGGTGACCGGACCTTCGTCAACAACGCGTCGTTCGGTGCCTACGCCGAGATCGTGCAAAGCCCCGCGTATCGCGACGACAAGGCCGGCACCACCCTGAAAATGCTGCCCGAATTACTGTCGGGCCATGAGGGGGCCCACTTGCGCGTCCAGGTCGACGGCTCCCCGGTGCTCGACGCGCCGCAGGCGGTGCTCGTGAGCAACAACCCGTACGGAACGGGCGATGCAGCCGGGCTGGGTCGCCGGGCACGTCTCGACTCGGGCTGGCTCGGCATGGTCGCCGTGAAGGTCGCCAGCGGCCGGCAGGCAGCCGAACTCCTGCGAGGAACCCGCTCGGCCGGGCTGGCCGTGCATTCCGCCCGCGAGGTCGTCGTCGACGCGGACACCGAGGCGATCCCGGTGGGCATCGACGGCGAGGCTGTCCAGATGCCCGTACCCGTGCGCTGCGCGATCCGGCCCGGGGCCCTGCGGGTGCGCGTACCTCGCAACCGCCCAGGCATCCCCGCGTTCAAGCCCGCGATGGACTGGCCGCACCTGGCCCAGCTTGCCGGCTGGTCCCGCTGAGCCGGCTGGCCCGAAGGGCCCTTGACAGCGGGCGCGAGTGGGGCCGCGGCGGGCATCGACTCGCGCACTTCGGCGGTCCGGTTACTCGTCAAGGGCCTCCGCGACCACTTCGGCGATCCCCAGCGCACCCAACAGACTGCGGGCGGCCGTGACGATCCGGGCGCTGCCCACGATGGGGGCGATGGCCACGAGTACCCCCATCGCTTCTTCGGCGCTCACGCCGAAATCAGCGGCCGCACCCAGGTTCACGGCGTAGGACACGGGGGCGGCGTCCATCGCGACCAGAGCAGCAATGCGGGACAGGAAGTACCCACGCGGGTCGAGCCCGGAGCGCGTGAGCGTGTCCAGGTTCATCAGCGCCAAGGTCTCGAGCACCGGGGCTTCGCCGGACGCCAGCGCGTCCAAGGCCTCTTCCGGAGACAGTTCGGACATGCTTCCTCCTGAGGTTCATGGGTGGTCGTAGGAAGGGTGGCTGCGTGGGACCAGGACCGGCATCACCCCTCTGGGGTGAGGTTGACACCAGCATTCGAGCTGCGGTGGCCGGGGGCGAAGATCGGTAGATTCTGACCTCACCCCGGCGGGTGGAATTCTGCCACTCGTCAACGTGTGAGATTGACCGAGGATCCCGGACGACCTGTCACCCAGTGCACCCGGAATGTCAGCGTGGTGATTACGGAACGTTAGTCATGGGTTGATGATTGAGTGTCATACCAGAGGCACGGGGACGCCAGAGAGGCGCGATGGAACCACTGATCGTGACGCGGCTCACCCCTCCCCGGTTGCCGCAGCGTCTCGTCCGCCGGCCGCGCCTGCTCGAGCTTCTGAACCGGGGCACGCAACGATCCGTAACCATCGTCAGTGGCGGGGCGGGTGCTGGAAAGACGCTGCTGGTGGCGTCCTGGCTGGGTGCGGGACGTCCGCCCGGACCTGTCGCCTGGGTCTCCCTCGACGAGGACGACAACGACCCTTCTCGCTTCTGGTCGCACCTTTTGGCGTCGCTGCGCTCCACCGGCGCGGTGGCCCCGGACAATCCGCTGACCGACCTCATACCGCCCGAGCGCCCGGCAGGCAGCTTCTATGTGCGGCTGCTGGGCGGTCTCGCCCAGCTGGCTGAACCCGTCGTGATCGTGCTCGACGACCTGCACCGGCTGAGCGACCCCTCGGTCCTGCGCGGGCTCGCTGCCGTGCTGCGCCACCCCAGTCCCGCCGTTCGGCTCGTCCTCGTAACCCGGGTGGATCCGCAGCTGCCGCTGCAACGTCTTCGGCTCGCCGAGCAGCTCAGCGAGATTCGCGGCAGCGACCTGGCCTTCACCTCGGGGGAAGCAGAAGACCTGTTCCAGCAAAGCGGCCTCGACATGACGAGCGCCCAGGTGAGCCGGCTGCTCGAACACACCGAGGGATGGGCAGCCGGGCTGCGGCTTGCCGCGATGTCGTTCGAAACCCGTGCGTTCGACAGCAGGGCCTCCGGGGGCAGCCCGTCGCCGGCCGACCACAGTGCCGATATCTCCGATCTCGTCGACCAGTTCACCGGCGAGGACAAGACCATCGTCGACTACCTGCTCGACGAAGTGCTGTCCGGGATGCGGGCGGCGGACCGGGAATTCCTGCTCAAGACCAGCCTGGTTGATGAGATCTGCGCAGATCTCGCGAACGCGATCACCGGTCGGCCCGATGGCCAGCAGATGCTGGAAACGCTGGAGAGGTCGAATGCTTTCGTCGTCGGTGTCGGGATGCACCGGGTCTGGTATCGCTACCACCACTTGTTCCGGGAAGCGCTGCGGCACGAGCTCCTGCTGCGTGCGCCGACGGTCGTGCCGGCGACGCACCGAGCGGCAGCGGCGTGGCTGAGTGAGCGGGGGGAGCCGGTAAAGGCACTTCGGCACGCGATCGAGGCGCAGGACTGGGAGCTCGCGGACACGCTGATCGCCCGCTCGGCCCTTCCGCACATCCTCGGCCCGGACCGCGAGACCCTGTGCGGCCTGCTGGAGCGACTGCCGGAAGCGCAGATCCACACGCACGCCGGGATTTGCCTCGGGGCGGCCATCCTGAGTTTTCACCTGCGGGATAGAGCGGCCATGACAGGCCGCGCAGCGCAGGCGGCCCGCCTGGTCACTGCCGACGAAGGTGATGACAGCGCCCCGATTCTGACGGGCGTCCGGCTGGTGGAGATGGCCGCCGCGCGCATCCGGGGCGACGCCCGAGCGGTCATCGACGCGGCGACGAGCGCCGAGAAGCTGCTGGCGCGAATCCCGCCGGGTGTCGTGCCGGCGGCGGCGTACCAGGCCGTGCTGAGCGGGAACCGAGGGACTGCCCTGCTGTGGTCCGGCAACCTCTACGAGGCTGAGCAGGACCTGACTGCCGGGATGAGGATGGCGGCCGCCATCCAACTTGATCTTCCGCACATGAACGCCCTCGGGCACCTGGCCCTCATCGCCGTTGCCCGGGGACGGCTCGAAACGGCTGCCGAGCTGGGCGGCGCCGCCGCGGACATCGCCGAGAAACGGGGATGGTCCAGCGAAACGCAGGTGGCCGCCGCCTACCTGGCGCTCGCGCTCTGCCACTTCGAATGGGGTGACATGACGCGGGCGCAAGCCTATCTGGACAGAGCGGCGGTCGCGCACCGCGCCGACATGGAGCCCCCGGTGGCAGTCGGGCTGCGGGTCGCCCTGGCGAGGTTCCAGCTGGCCGCCGGAGACGTAGCCGCCGCCCGAGCCGCGATCGCCGACGTGCGCAGTCCCTACCGTGGGGGCGAGCTGCCCGCTTTCCTCGCCCGCCTCGTGGCGGTCGAGGAAGCCGACATCGACTTGCGCACAGGGCGTCCGGAGCAGGTTCAGGGACGCTTCGCGCGCCTCGACGCCGCCGGTATCGACCTGATGGCAACAGACCGGGAGCGGGTACGCCTGGCCCGTGCGCACCTCGCGCTCGGGCGGCCCAACGAGGCTGCCGAGACCGTCGAGCCCCTACTGGGCGACGGCGCCGCCAACCCCGCTCCCACGGTGGAGGCGTGGCTCATCGTCGCCCTAGCGGCCGATCGGCTGCGCGAAGACGCCCGCGCGATCGACGCGCTGTCCCGCGCCCTCGACCTCGCGGCACCGGAGACGCTGCGCCGGCCGTTCCTGACCGCCGGCGCCAGACTGCTAGAGCTGCTCGATCGGCATGCCTCGCTCGTCGGCAGCCACCGCCTGTTCGTCGAGGGGATCACCAACGAAGCAGCCGATCGTGCGGCGCGCGAGCGGATCGCGCCCACACCGCTCGGCGAGCCGCTCACCGACAGGGAGGCGGCGGTCCTGCGGTACCTGCCCACGCTGCTCACCAACGCCGAGCTGGCCGAGCAGATGTACATCTCGGTCAACACCGTGAAGGCTCATCTCAAGAGCCTCTACCGCAAGCTCGACGTGCCCAGCCGCCGGGAGGCAGTGCACCGCGCGCGGGATCTGGGCCTGCTGTAGGGCGGGACGGAGCCACCCTCGCGCGCAACCGCCCTAGCCGGGACGGTCGTGCTCCACCTGCGGCAGCCTTCGGACCTCCACGAGGCGCAGGCCCAACGACTGGATCCGGTCCAGCACGCCGTGCAGGGCGGCGTCATCGGCCAGGCAGCCATACAGGACAGTCGATGCGGGCTCCACGGTTGCCTCGAGGCCGTACATCTCGGCCAGTACCGAGTCCGGCAGCACGCCGGTGACGTGTATCTCCCACTGAAGATCGCTCAAGGCTCCTGCCTCCTCAGGTGTATCCGTGCGACGCGGATGCCCCGCCGGTGCAGGAGGGCAAGCAGGGCGGGCAGGCTTGCCCCCTCCCCCGGCAGGACGAGCACACTGTGACCAGGTTCGTCCACCGCGCTCATACCCGGGAACGCCAGCCGAAGAGCCGGCCCGAGACGGCCCGCAACACGCACCTCGTAGCCTGTCTGCCGGCTGACGTTGCCGGGCTTCGGGCTGGCAGGCCCCCGTCGCATGGCACCCCCGTGATCGTGTGACACGAGCGTCCCGCGCCGCCTCCGCGCGCGCCTCACCCCCCGCGGGTGGGCTTGGATTACCCGTGGCGGGTGATCCCGCCCTAGCATTCCCACGGAACGCTCAAGGTGACCGTCTGCGGGTTCCTGCACGTTGCCCGACGTTCAGGCCGCCTTCCTCCCGCGGCGGCGAGGCACGGGCCTCCCGTGCACCACGCGGATTCACACGAAAGGACGTACGGACATGAGTAACCCTCGAACCGGTTCTGCCGATTCCGGCTACCGCGAGCGGAGCGGCTGGACCGGCTGGGTCATCTTCGCAGGCGTGATGATGATCCTCATGGGAGCCCTGCATGCGATTGACGGGCTGGTCGGGATCTTCAAGGACCAGGTCTACGTAGTGGGGGCGAACAACCAGCTCATCGTGAGCGTGGACTACAAGACCTGGGGCTGGGTCCACCTCATCTTCGGCATTATCGTGCTGCTCGCCGGCTTCGCCGTGATGGCCGGCGCGACCTGGGCCCGCGTGGTGGGCATCATCGTCGCCTGTCTCAGCGTGCTCCTCAACATCTTCTTTCTGGCGGCCTTCCCGTTGTGGTCGCTCATCATCATCGGGATCGACATCCTGGTCATCTACGCGCTGGCCATTCACGGCGGAGAACTGCGGGACTGACGGGAATCGGAGCCTTCCGCTCCTCGGGAGACCGGGGAGGGTTCCGGTCGCTCTGGGGACCGGAACCCTCCCCTGCTCATGTCACACCTTCCTGGCGGGACGCAGGTCCGGCGGCGAGGATGAGACACCGGTCCGAGCGGAGGGAGGGTGTGTGGAGATCACACACAGCTATGCGGCGTCGCCGAAGCAGCTGTTCGAGGTGCTCACCAGCTTGGAGTTCCTCGAGGAGCGGGGACGCCGGTACGGCGGGGTGGGGGAACCCAGTGTCAGCAAGGAAGACGGCACCGTCATCGTCACGGCCACCCGGCAGATTCCCGTCGACAAGGTGCCCCGCATGGCCCGCCATTACCTCGGGGACGGCCGGCTGACCCAGACCGACCGCTGGGGTGCCCTCCACGACGAGAGCGTGAAGGCGACACTGAGCATCGATCCCGGGAAGATGCCCGTCCAGGTCAGCGGCGATCACGAAATCCGTGCGACCCCGGAGGGGTGTCAGCACATCACCAAGGTCGATGTGAAGGTCAAGGTGCCCCTCGTCGGCGGTGCGATCGCGGGCCCTGTCTCGTCCCAGCTGGAGAAGCTGCTCACCGCAGAGATGCGCTTCGCGGAGACCTGGCTCGCGCGCTGAGCCTGTTCAGGACCAAGGTGGAGCTGGTGCCTGCGCTCGTTACCCGCTTCACTCCGGTCTCACTGCGCAGCTACCGGCCCGCCTGGCTGAGCACCGACATCGTGGCGGGGTTGACACTCGCGGCCGTGGCCATCCCCGAGGTCATGGGATACACCTCGATATCCCAGACACCTCTGATCACCGGCCTGTATACCGTGATCTTCCCGACGATCGCCTTCGCCCTCCTGGGGTCGTCGAAGCTGCTGGTGGTGGGAGCGGATTCGGCGACCGCGGCCATCCTTTCCGCCGGCCTGGTGGGGGTCGGGATTACCGGGCTGACCCCGTATTCCCCCGAATGGGTCGCGGTCTGCAGCCTGACCGCGCTGGTCTGTGGCGGATTGTTGGTGATCGCCCGCATCCTGCGACTCGGTTTCCTGGGCGACTTCCTGTCGGCATCGGTGCTGGTCGGCTTCCTGACTGGCGTCGGGATCCAGGTCCTGTCCGGGCAGATCCCGGACATGCTCGGGGTGCCGAAGGGCACGGGAAACTGGTTCTCCCAGCAATGGGACTGGATCCGCGACATTCCCGACCTCTCCTGGACCACCTTCGCCTTTGCAGCGGCCACGGTGGCGATCAGCCTCGGCTTCAAGCGGTTTCTGCCCCGCGTGCCCGGGGCGATCGTTGCCGTCGTGCTGTTGATCATCATCTCTGCGGCGACGGACGCGTCCGCACACGGCGTGGCGGTCGTCGGCTCGGTGCAGGGAGGCTTCCCGCCCATCGGGCTGCCGTCCGGCATCACCTGGGATGACGTGCCCAAGGTCCTGGCCTTGGCGTTCTCCTGCTTCGTTCTGATCATCGCTCAGAGCGCCGCAACGTCGCGCAGCTTCGCGATGCGGCACGGCGACCGCGCCGACGTCAACCGTGACCTCACCGGCCTCTCCGGCGCCAACGTCGCAGCCGGGCTGACCGGCACCTTCGTGGTCAACGGCAGCCCGACGAAGACGCAGATCCTGGACGAGCAAAAGGGCCGAACCCAGCTGGCAAACCTGACGATGTCGGGCGTTGTCCTGCTGTTCGTTCTGTTCCTCACCTCCGTCCTCAAGGACATGCCCAAGTCGGTGCTGGCCGGAATCGTGTTCCTCATCGGCGTCGACCTCATTGACATCCCTGGTCTCAAGCGCATCTTGGCGCGCCGTCGCAGCGAGTTCGTCATCGCGGCACTGACCGGCGTCGTCGTCTTCGCCGTGGGGGTCGAGCAGGGAATCGTGGTGGCGATCATAATATCGATCCTGGAGATCATCCGGCGCCAGTACAAGCCCAAAGACTTCCTCGTCAGAGTGACGAAGGCCGGCGAACCCACCTACGAAACCGCCGCACCGGGCCATCAGAGCGCACGCGGACTGGTGGTGTTCCGCTATGACGCCGAACTCTTCTACGCCAACGCCAACAGGTTCGTCGACGACGTCGAGGCCCTCGTCGACCATGCACCCGACCCGGTGCGCTGGGTGATCCTCGACGCGTCATCTCTGGACGACATCGACTACTCCGCCGGCGTGAGCCTCGCGGGGCTCCTCGATTACCTCGACGCCAGGGGCATCACCTTCGCCTTGGCGCGTGCTGACACCGGTCTGCTGTTCACCCTTGCGACCTATGGTCTGATGAAGCGCATTCCCGACGCTCGCGTCTTCGCCAACCTGATCGAGGCGGTCGAGGCGTTCCAGACCGAGTCGAAGGCCGGGCCATCGACGCCCCTGAATCCGGCGGGCTGAGTCGCGCCCCAGCCGCCCGCTTCCGTGTACCGGCTTCCGTGTAGCGGCTTCCGTGTACCGGCTTCCTTGTACCTACCGGCCGCCTTGCCGACCGGCTTTCCACGCCCCTACCGGACCGGCTTCCACCGGACCGGCTTCCACCGGACCGCCGGCTTTAACCCGACCGCCGGCTTTACGCAGTCGTTGCCCTTGACTCCGCCTTCGGGGCGTCTTGGGCATCCCGCTGATCAGGCACCGAGGCCGGGCTCTCCCGCGGCGCCACCGGCTTGAAACGCCGCAACCTGAGGCTGTTGCTGACCACGAACAGGCTGGAGAAAGCCATTGCGGCAGCGGCGATGAGGGGGTTGAGCAGGCCCAACGCGGCCAGCGGGATCGCGGCGACGTTGTAGGCGAACGCCCAGAACAGGTTGCCTTTGATCGTGCGAAGCGTCGCGCGGGACAGCCGAATCGCGTCGGCAGCCGCCCGCAGGTCGCCGCGCATCAAGGTGAGGTCGCTTGCCTCGATCGCAACGTCGGTTCCGGTTCCCATGGCAAGCCCGAGGTCAGCCTGCGCAAGAGCAGCAGCGTCATTGACGCCGTCGCCCACCATCGCGACTGTGCGACCCTCCTCCTGGAGGCGTCGTACGACCTCGACCTTGTCGGCCGGCAGCACCTCCGAGATCACCTCGTCGATGCCGACCTCAGCGGCCACGGCCCTGGCAGCCCGCTCGTTGTCACCGGTCAGCAGCACTGGGCGCAGGCCCAGCTCACGGAAGCGACGCACCGCATCCGCGCTGGTGGGCTTGACCGTGTCCGCGACGATGAAGGCGGCGCGCGCAGCCCCCTCCCAACCGGCCAGCACGACCGTGCGGCCGGCGGACTCAGCCCCAGCGACGGCCCCGGCCAGCTCACCGGGCAGAGGCATCCCCCAATCGGCCAGGAAGCGGGCCCGTCCGGCGACGACAGCGACATCCTCGATGATTCCCTGCACGCCGAGGCCCTGTGAGTTCTGGAAGCTATCGACCGCGGGAAGCGGGCCGGCCCGGTCAGCTGCGGCCGTCGCGATCGCAGCCCCGATGGGATGCTCGGACGCGGCCTCAACGGCCCCTGCCCGGCGCAAAGCCGTGACCTCGTCCGTGCCGTAAGTCACCACGCCGACGAGGGCCATCCGCCCGGTCGTGACCGTGCCCGTCTTGTCGACGACGATGGTGTCGACGCGACGGGTGGATTCCAGCACCTCCGGTCCCTTGATCAGGATGCCGAGCTGTGCCCCCCGGCCGGTGCCGACGAGCAGCGCGGTCGGCGTGGCCAGACCGAGCGCGCACGGGCAGGCGATGATGAGCACCGCCACCGCCGCCGACAGGGCAGCCGCCGGACCGGCCCCGGTGGCCAGCCACCCGACGAGCGTCCCCAGAGCGACCAGCACCACCACGGGAACGAAGACGGCGCTGACCCGGTCGGCCAGCCGTTGCACCTGTGCCTTACCGCTTTGCGCCTCGGAGACGAGCTTGGCGATCTGGGCCAGGACCGTGTCGGCGCCCACCCGGCTTGCCCGCACGACCAGCCGTCCGCCTGCATTGACCGTCGCGCCGGTGACAGAGTCGCCCGGGCCCACCTCGACCGGGACGCTCTCGCCGGTCAGCTGGCTCGTGTCGACTGCGGAGTTGCCCTGCGTTACGACGCCGTCAGTCGCAATCTTTTCTCCGGGACGGACCAGGAAGTGGGCGCCCGGCTTCAGGTTGGCGACGGGGATGCGCCGCTCGACAGGGCCGCCTGGGCCGTCCTCCAGCACCGAGACGTCTTTGGCGCCGAGCTCGAGCAGCGCGCGCAGGGCAGCGCCCGCCCTGCGCTTCGCGCGCGCCTCGAAGTAGCGCCCGGTCAAGATGAGCACGGTCACGGCCGACGCGACTTCCAGGTACGTCTCGTTGAGCCCACCACCACGCTCCGGCAGCAGGTTAAAGGTCATCTTCATCCCCGAGTCGCCGGCCGCGCCGAAGAACAGCGCCACGACCGACCATAGGTAAGCCGCGGAGACGCCCAGGGAAATGAGGGTGTCCATCGTGGCCGTGCCGTGCCGGAGGTTGGTGATGGCGGCGCGGTGAAACGGCCAGGCCCCCCAGATCGCCACCGGTGAGGCGAGGGCGAACGAGAGCCACTGCCAGTTACGGAACTGCAGCGCGGGGATCATCGCGAGCACGACCACCGGGACTGTCAGGACCGTGGAGACCAGCAGGCGCTGCCGCAGTGACGCCAACGCCTGCGCCTCGGCCTGCTCAGCCGGGTCGGCAGGGCCCGCCACACCAGCGCCCGCCCCCTCGGCCGGCTCGGCCTGCGGGGGAGGCGGCAGGTGCGCGGTGTAGCCCAGCCCCTCGACGGTGCGGACGAACCCCTCGGGCGTCTGGCGGTCGCTGTCGTAGGCGATCGCTGCCTGGTGGGTCGCGAAGTTGACCGAGGCGGTGACGCCGTCGAGCTTGTTGAGCTTGCGCTCGATTCTGTTGGCGCAGGAGGCGCAGGTCATACCCCCGATGGACAGATCGAGGCGGCCCGTCGCGTGTGCCTGACTCATCCGACCACCTCGTAACCGGCCTCATCGATCGCCTCGCGGATCGCCGCGTCATCGAGGCCCTCGCCGGTGACGGTAACCGCCCCCTGCGACAAGTCCACGTCCACCGCCGTCACGCCGGCAAGCTGGCCGACCTCGCCCTGGACGGCATTGACGCAGTGCTGGCAGGACATGCCCGCCACCTGATACCTGCGGATCGCCATGTCTGCCCTCCTGTCAGGAACGGACCAGTCGCTCGATGGCAGCGAACGCCTCGCTGACCTTTTCCTCCCCTTCGGCACCGCCACCCTCGACTGCGGTCATGACGCAGTGGTGCAGGTGCTCGTCGAGCAGCCGCAACGCGACCGACTGCAGCGCGCGTGTCGTCGCCGATATCTGGGTGAGAACGTCGATGCAGTAGGTGTCTTGCTCGACGAGGCGTTGCAGCCCGCGGACCTGGCCCTCGATGCGGCGCAGGCGCAGGAGATGGTCCTGCTTCGTCGCGTCGTAGCCCACCATGGTTGGCACCATACCCCTGTAGGGTATTCATCGACAAGGCCGGATCGACAAGGCCGGATCCGCACGGGTCAGCCGGTACA
>JADGOW010000202.1 GCA_017882765.1 Frankiaceae bacterium | reverse complement strand
CGGGGCGGCCTATGCCGCCGACCGGCTGGCCGAGGCGGGCGCGCCGCTGGCCTTCCCCCGCGGTCCTTTCGGCAAGGAGTTCGCAGTACGCGTCGATGATCCGCACGCCCTGGCTGCCGGTCTCGCCCAGCACGGCCATCTGGTGGGGCCGGTCGTCGCCGCCCCTGGCGGGGATGTTCTGCTGGTCGCCGTCACCGAGCAGCGGACGCAGGCGCAGATGGACGACCTGGCCGCGACCGTTCGGGCCGTGCGGGAAGAGTTGTCAGGCCAGGGTCCGCGCAACGGCGGCGCCGCGGGGGCGGGGCGGTCCCGGGTCGCAGCGGCCTCGCCCGGCGGGCCGATGGGCGCTGCCGGGGTGGGGGTCTCCTGATGACCGGAGGTGTGGCCCCCGAGCCGCTGCTGTTCGAGTCGTCGCGAGCCGGCCGGCGCGCCTCGACCATCCCGGCGACGGGTATCAGCCGGTCCGGCGCTCGGGACCGGCTTCCGGCCGGGCTGACCGGCGCCACCGTGCCGCAACTGCCCGAGCTTTCCGAGCGGGACATCGTGCGCCACTACACCCGGCTCGCGCACCGCAACTTCTCCATCGACGAGGGGTTCTACCCCCTCGGTTCGTGCACGATGAAGTACAACCCGAAGATCGCCGAGGTGGTCGCCGCCCTGCCGGGCTTCGCCCGCCTGCATCCGGCCCAACCGCCGGATCAGGTGCAGGGCCTGCTGGGGCTCCTCTGCGCGCTCGAAGCCGGGCTGTGCGAGCTGGCCGGCATGGCCGCAGTGACGCTGCAGCCTGCCGCGGGGGCGGCCGGCGAGCTCACCGGTCTCACCCTCATCCGCGCGTATCACGAGTCTCGGGGCGAGCAGCGCACCCGTGTCCTGATCCCCGACGCGGCGCACGGGACGAACCCGGCATCTGTCCGGCTCGCCGGCTACGAGGTTGTCGAGGTGCCCTCGGACGCGTCCGGCCGGATCGACCTCGGGGCACTCAAGAAGATCGTTGACGGCCGGGTGGCGGCCCTCATGCTCACGAACCCGAACACCCTCGGGCTCTTCGAGCGCAACATCACCGAGATCGCCCGCCTGCTCCACGACTGTGGCGCGAAGTTGTACTACGACGGGGCGAACCTGAACGCGATCGTCGGGCGGGCACGCCCCGGCGACATGGGCTTCGATGTCGTCCACCTCAACGTCCACAAGACCTTCGGCACACCGCACGGCGGCGGCGGCCCGGGGGCGGGGCCGGTGGGCGTCACCCCGGATCTTGTCCGCTTCCTGCCCGGCCCCAGGCCGGCCCAGCTGCCCGATGGCAGGTACGGCTGGCGGGACGAGCCCGATTCGATCGGACGCGTGCACGGCTGGCACGGCAACATCGGCATTCTCGTGCGCGCGTACTCCTACCTGATCTCGTTGGGCGGGGCGGGGCTCCGGCACGTGAGCGAGCGGGCGGTACTCAACGCGAACTACCTGCTGGCGCGGGTGGCCGACGACTACGACCTGCCCTACCCGGCTCCGGTCATGCACGAGTTCGTCGTGTCGGCCCGGCGGCACCGGAGAGCGTCCGGCGTGCGCGCCCTCGACATCGCCAAGTCGCTGATCGACCGGGGCTTCCACCCCATGACCGTCTACTTCCCGCTCATCGTCGACGAGGCGATGATGATCGAGCCGACGGAGACCGAGTCCCGCGAAACGCTGGACGCGTTTGCTGCCGCCCTGCGCGAGCTCGCGGAGGAGGCGGCGACCGCTCCTGAGACCCTCAGGCAGGCTCCGGTGACCACGCCGGTACGCCGCCCCGACGAGGCCCGCGCGGCCCGCCACCTTGTGCCCCGGTGGTATCCGCCGGCGGACGCCCCGGCGAGCTGACGGCGGGACGGGGCGACCCGGCCCTGCCAACCCGCGCACGGGCGGCCGCAACCCAAGCCGATCATGACCCGGGCTCGCCGGGCGGGCATGTCGTTCCGTCGCGGGCGTGTCGTTCCGTCGCGGGCGTGTCGTTCCGTCGCGGGCGTGTCGTTCCGTCGCGGGCGAGCGGCCGAGACGTGGCAAGGTAGGCGCTGTGCATCCACAGGAGCAGGAAGCCGCTCAGCCCGGCGAACCTGTGTCCCCAAGCGTGGCCGACGCGGCACCCGAACTGCCGCTGATCCTGCTCTCCCATCGCGGCCCGGTCACCTTCGGCCGCAACGCCGACGGGGAGCGGGTGGTGTCGAAAGGCAGCGGGGGCCTGGTGACCGCCCTGCTCGGCCTCGCCCAGTACCTCGGCGACGCCGTCTGGATCTGCGCCGCCGCCACCGAGGAGGACGCGGCGGTGGCCCGGGAGGCGAAACGGCACCCGGTCCGGGTCATCACTACTCCGATGCCGCACGTGGCCGACGAGGGCGAGGAGGGCCCCGACGTCCTCGTCGACATGATCGAGATTGACGAGGAGCGCCAGGCGGAGTTCTACGGCGTGTTCAGCAACCCGATCCTGTGGTTCATTCAGCACGGGCTGTACGGGCTGGCCGAGTCTCCCGTCCTGACCGCCGCCGAGCACCACGCCTTCGAGCACGGCTACGCGGGCGTGAACGAGCAGATGGCCGACGAGCTGGCGCGCCTCGTCGAGGAGCGGGACGGGCGGGCCCTCGTCCTGATCCAGGACTACCACTTCTACCTTGTCGCTGACAGCGTGCGGCGGCGCTGCCCGAACGTGGTGCTGTCGCATTTCGTGCACATCCCCTGGCCGGGTCCCGAGGCCTGGCGCGTGCTGCCCCCGTGGATCCGCGAGCGGCTGCTTCGCGGCCTGCTCGGCAGCGACATCGTCGCCTTCCACACGCGGCGGTACGCCCGCAACTTCCTGCTCTGCGTCCAGGATCTGCTCGGTCTCGACGTCGATCCGGACGAGATGACGATCAGCGTGGACGACCGGACAGTCCGCGTCCGCCACTATCCGATCTCAGTGGACCCCGCCGCGCTGATCGCGCTCGCCGACAGCCAGGAGGTGCACCGCAGTACCGATGAGTTGTCGGACCGATTTCTCAACAGCGGCAACCGCCTCATCCTCCGAGTGGACCGGACCGATCCCTCCAAGAACGTGGTCCGCGGCTTCCTGGCCTTCGGCACCCTGCTCGACCAGCATCCCGAGCTCGTGGGACGGGTCAGCTTCCTGGCGCTGTTGCAGCCCAGCCGCAAGGACGTCCCGGAGTATTCCGACTACATCTCCAACATCGGGGCGACGGTGGCGGACATCAACGCGCGGCACACCCGCGAGGGCCAGCAGCCCATCGATCTGCAGCTCGTCGAGGACTTCCCGTTCGCCGTGGCCGCCTACTGCGTGTGTGACGTCCTGGTCGTCAACGCTCTTGCGGACGGGATGAACCTGGTGGCCAAGGAGTTCTCCGTCGTCAACCGCCGGGATGGCGTCCTCGCGCTGAGTGAGACGACAGGCGCCTGGGAGGAACTCGGGCAGGACGCGGTCACCCTGTACCCGTTCGACGTGCAGCAGCAGGCTGACGCCCTCTACGAGGCGCTGATGATGTCCGCCGACGAACGGCACCGGCGGCTGGAGGCGATACGCGCGCAGGTCGTCGGCAGTGACATCCAGCGCTGGCTCGCGTCCCAGCTCGACGATCTGCGGGTCCTCATGCGCTGACCCCCGAACAGAACGGGCATGTGGTTCGAGCAGCCCCCGCCGGTTCCGGGTAGGCTCCCGACAACGACAGATGACACGTCACGCCGACGAGACCGGCGGCGCCGACGGGAGTGGTGGGCGGGTGGTATCGGAGCAGAGCGAACCCCTGGGTGAGCGGGGCAAACGCGGTTCCTGGCTGGGCGTCGTCCTCATCATCGCGGCGTTCATCGTCGGCCTGATCGGGCTTATCGAGACCAATTGGGTCGTGGGGGTCGTCGGGGGCGCCCTCCTCGTCATTGGCGGCGTAACGGCGCTGGCCAGCAACATCATGGAACAGGTGGAGGGGTAGCCGCTGCGTCTGTGGCTCAACCAGACCTACCGCGGCACCTACCAGTTCCTGGGCCTGCTCCGGGCCGGCGCCGCAGCGGCGGGCTGGCCGCCGCTGGTGGTCCATGGTTCCCACGAAGAGGTCAGCTCGCCGTTCTTGCAGGCCTGCGACGTGGCGTTCCCCGAACCCGCGAAGAGCGGGGGCGCCTTCGCCGCCTTTGCCCTCGAGTACTGCCGGACGCAGGCCATCGACGTGTTCATCCCCGGGCGCGAGATGGAGGCGGTTGCGCGCCGGCGTGCCGACTTCGAAGCGGCGGGGACGCGGGTCATGGTCTCCCCGCTGGCCGCCGTCCGCGAGCTCGCCGACAAGGACGCGACGTACCGACGAGCCCGAAAGCTGGGAGTCGCGGTGCCCGAGTACCGCGTCGTAGACACAGCACAGGGGTTCGCCGCCGCTGCACGGGAGCTGTCCGCGGCTGGGCACACGCTGTGCTTCAAGCCCGTTCACGACCACGGCGGGCAGGGCTTTCGGATCCTCGACGAGGACGCGGACAGCTACGCCGCGCTCACGCTGTCCGCTGCTCCGCGCATCAGCTCACGGCACGCCACGCAGCTGCTGTCCACCGTTGGTTCGTTCCCCCCTTTGATGGTCAGCGAGTTCCTCGCCGGTCCGGAGTTCAGCGTCGACTGCTTGAGCATCGACGGGCGGATGCTTGTGGCCGTGCCGCGCGGAAAGGGCGGCGCGAAATGGACGCGGGTGCTGCAGGCTGACGCCGGGGCGCTCGGCGTCGCCGAGACGATGGTGACGGCGTACGGGCTGAGTTACCTGTCCAATGTCCAGGTCAGGTACCAGCGTGGGGTGCCCGTGCTGCTCGAGGTGAACACCCGTCCGGCGGCCGGGTTGTGGCAGTCGGAGGCGGCGAGGGTGAACCTGCCCTTCCTCGCGGTGCAGCTGCTCGTCGAGGGGACCCTGGACGTTCCCCAGCCCCGGTTCGGCGCCGTGCTCGTCGAGCTACCGGACACGATCCCTTACCGGCCGCCCTGGTAGACGCACTCAGCGTCGCGGCAGAGCAGCTACGTGCGTAAGGCCAGCCAGCGGGGAGGGTGTTGACGAAGGCTGGTGGATCCGTCTCCTCACGCGACGAGCGCGGCTTGGAGCCACCGCGATCGGTGTTACCGAAGAACGCGGGAACGCACGTTCAGCGGACTGCACTGTTGCTTCGGCCTCCAGCGACCCGCTCCGTGGGCAAGGCCGCGAGCAGGTGCAGTTCGTGGGGCGCGAAAGGCAGCACGTCACCGTCACGATCCATCCGCACGTGAATGAACTCCACCACG
>JADGOW010000048.1 GCA_017882765.1 Frankiaceae bacterium | reverse complement strand
ACCCTTATGGCGCCGCACCCCGGCGTTCTGACCGCAGATGACGATCTTGCCGACTGTGATCACTCCTTGCGGTACAACTCGCCGGGCATATCGGACGCCCGCCCGGCGTGTCGCACCACGGATCGCGATCTCCGGACGGGTGATCGCACGTTGCGGTACAGAACCACCCACAAACTACGATCTTGACGCGGGCGCGGGCGCGATGGGACGGCGGGGACGGCGGACGACGGCGGGGACGGCGGACGACGCAGGCGGCAGGGCGGCGCGCTCAGGCGATCGTGAGCCCGCCGTCGACGGCCAGGGTCTGTCCCGTGATGTAGCCGGCCCCGTCCCCGGCGAGGAACACCGCGGCGGCTGCTAGCTCCTCCGGCCTCCCCGGACGCCCGACGACCACCCGGTTCATCTGCCCCTCCAGGTACCCCTCGGGGAACTGGTCGGTCATCTCCGAGTGGAAGAAACCGGGGGCCAGCGCGTTCACGCGGATGCCCTTGCGACCCGTCCACTGCTGCGCCAAGTCCCGAGTGAGCCCGATCAACCCGGCCTTGCTCGCCGCGTAGGCAGCCTGCGGGAGACCCGCGGTCGTCAGCCCCAGGACGCTACTGATGTTGATGATGCTGCTCCCCGGCTGCATGGCCCGCGCGCATGCCTGCGCCATCCAGTAGCACCCGCTGAGATTGACGTCGATGACCTTCCTGAACTGCTCGGGGGTCTCGCGGGTCGCCGGGACCGCTGTGCCGACACCGGCGTTGTTCACGAGAATGTCGACCCGCCCGAAGGCCGCAACCGCCTCCTGCACGAGGTTCTGGCAGTCCTCGGGACGCGAGACGTCCGTCGCAACGGCGATGGCCTTCCTCCCTGCTTCTTCGACGAGGGAGCTGGTCGCCTGCAGCCGATCGGCGCGGCGAGCGCCCAGCGCCACGTCGGCGCCTGCTTCGGCGAAGGCTCGCGCGAAGGCGACCCCGAGCCCGGATGAGGCGCCCGTGACGACGGCGACACGGCCGTCGAGTTGGAAGCAGTTAAGAATGCCGCGGGATTCCATGTCGGAGAGTCTGCCCGGCGTCGGGCGTTCATGCTGTTGCACTCGCCGCAGCGGCAGGCTGGCCAGCGACCGCTCCGACAGTCGCGGGGCCTCGCTGACGATGCCGGGTGGGACGAGGCAGCGCTCGACGAGGGGGATGAACAACCCTGGCATTGCCGTGACAGGCGCCAGCCGGCGCGGGATGACCACGTGGCGGCTGCGACGGGCGACGGCGTCCGCGAGGTCGCGAGGTCGCGGCCGACGGCCTCGACCGACACCGGAGGGACCAGCCCAGCACCCGCCGGTACAGCACCTCGCCCGCAGGGCTGTCGAGCATCTCCGCTGCCATCACCGACGCGACGAACCAGGGCTGTGCCAGCCCCACAGCGACCCCACGATCACGCATTTCGTGCCGGTAGGCGTCGGTGACGGCGATGTGCGCCGCCTTCGTTGCGGCGTAGGCCCCATGTCGCGCGCTGCGAACGTCCCGCCCACCGAAGAGACCACGAGCGCCTAGCCGCCGGCGCGGGCGAGGTGCGGCGTCGACGATCGCAGGGTGAGCCAGGTCCCCCGGAGGTTGACCTCGATGACTCGACGCAGCTCGTCGAGATCCATGTCCTCGACGCCGCCGGAGGCCATCACCCCCGCGTTCGCGACGACAGCGTCCACGCCACCGGCGCGCATGGCGGCCGCGTCGACAGCGGCCGAGATCGAAGCGGCATCGGTGACATCCGCGGGTTGGGGGAAGGCACTCGGGTCCGAGCTCGGCGGCGAGCTCGCGCAGCGGGCGCGCCGAGCGCGCGACGAGCGTGACTTGCGCGCCCGACTTGACGGGCCGTCGGGCCAGCGCACTGCCGATGTCACCGGTCGCCCCGGTCATCAGCACTCGGGCGCCGTGAAGGCGTCCCCCCGGCCCGTCGTTGGCCATCGCTGCCACCCCACACACGCCGACTTTCATGCTCGACGCCCAGCCCTTCGGCGGGGAGGGCCGGAAGCCCCGACCCCACACGACGCAACTCCAACCGTTCGCCCCGAACCGAGGGACGTTCGGCCTCTGGGTCGCGGGGTGATCTAGACCCAACGTCGCGCGGGGTCTCCGCAACGGGCGGTAAGCGCGATGGTCCTGGCTGCAGAGCGCATGAGACACACCGACGCGTTCCTCTGGTACATGGAGGACGACCCGCTCCTTCGCTCCACCATCCTGGCGATCACCCTGCTCGAGGGGACGCCCGACTGGGAGTACCTACGGGCGCGAATGGACCGGGCGTCCCGCGCGCTGCCCATGTTCCGGCAGCGGGTACAGCCCCCACCGTTGCGGCTCGGCCCGCCCTGGCGTACCCCTGCACCCGACTTCGATCTCGACTACCACCTGCGTCGGATTCGGGCGCCGCAGCCCGCTGACTGGCGCGGCGTCCTCGACTTCGCCCAGACCTCGCTGATGGCTGCGTTCGACCGGGACCGCCCACTGTGGGAGTTCACTCTCATCGAGGGCCTGGACGGGGGGCGCAGCGCATTCGTGACGAAGCTGCACCACTGCCTCGCCGACGGCATCGCCCGGGTGCAGATTGCAGCTCTCGTCGTCGACGCGGACGCGAGCATGCCAGCGATCGAACCGCTGGGCCCGCTGCTCCCCGTCGGCCTCCGAAAGGCGGGCGACCTGCTCGCGGCGTCAGTCGCCGACAACGCCGAGCAGGCCGCCCGGTTGGCGGCTCGCGCGGCGCGGGGCGCGGTCCCCGCGACCCTGCACGCGCTGCGCCACCCCCGCACCGCGGCTATCGATGCCTGGGCTACAGGGACATCCGTGGCACGGATGGTGCAACCCGGCACCGATACGCTGTCGCCGATCCTGACCGCACGCAGCATGGGCCGCCGGTTCGAAACCGTCGCGGTGCCGATGACCGACGTTCGCCGGGCCACCGCCGAGCTTGACTGCACGGTCAACGACGTCTTCCTCGCCGCGCTCACCGGCGGGCTACGCCGCTACCACGAACGGCACGGGGCG
Organism: Frankiaceae bacterium; assembly: GCA_017882765.1. Classification (GTDB taxonomy): domain Bacteria; phylum Actinomycetota; class Actinomycetes; order Frankiales; family Frankiaceae; genus JADGOW01. Next base: position 13,542 of record JADGOW010000048.1, on the reverse strand, counting down.
ACTGTCACCGATCTGCGGATGGGCTTGCCCCTGAATACGAGGGCATCTGCCACATCGGCCTGGACGCGGACACCGCGGCGCTGCCCGACAGCGACGTCTTCGCCGAGTGCGTCCAGGAAGGCTTCGACGAGGTGTTCGCGGCCGGAGCTCCGGTCGTGAAGATTCCCTCGCAGAAGACAGCCGGGCCGAAGCGCCAGGACAGCAGGCGCTAAGCGCGTTGCCGCCCCACCATGGGCGTGGCGAGCAACCCGTTGCGCGAGGCCTGCTATCTCGCGGGACGTGATGTGCGGGCGCTGCTCCGCCAGCCCTGGTATGTCGCCATCACCCTCGTCCAGCCGATCATCTGGCTGCTGCTGTTCGGCCAGATGTTCAGCAGGTTCGCCGACTTCCCCGGCTTCGGCACCCCGAACTACGTCGACTACCTCACGTCGGCAGCCGCACCGGCTGCCGACCCCCTTTTCCGTTGCTCAATGAGAAGCGACCCAGCCCTTGTTGAACTCGTACTCCTGGCTCATGTTCTTCTTCGTCTCGCCCGCCGCGAAACTGGCGGTGGGGCCGCCCAGAGCCAGCGGGGCCTTCGCCTTGACCTCGGCGTCGATGTTCAAGGCGGCGCCACTGCCCTCGGAGACCAGCCGATATGTGCCGTCGATGTCCACGGTGACCCGCTGGCCGACAATGTGCACTTTCCACGTGCCGGTTCGGGGGTCGCCCGCCGGGGCGTCCCACGTTTCGATCTGGTTGACCGTGTTCGTCTTTCCCAGCACCTTTGACAGGATAGACGGGACGTCGCTGTCGACTTCCCGCGTCGACTCGATCGAGTGCCCGCCCTCGGGGGTTTCGGCACCTGTCACGCTGACATCCCTGGCGCCCATGTGCGCGTATTTCTCCCGGAAGTAGTCCGCGCTGGTCATCATCGCATAAACGGCGTCAATACCCTGCTCGTACTTGTGGACCTCGCTAACCTTCGCCACTGCATCCCTCCTGGGGTGTTCGCCTGCGCCGGGGCCCACTCCACCAGCCGGTCTAGCCCACCAGCGGAGTCAGCTCGCCGCGCTGCTGGCGCCAGGCCTGGAGATACCACCCGTCCCGGGCCGCCAACTCGGCATGAGTGCCTCGTTGCGCCACGATCCCACGGACCAGAACGATCACTTCATCCAGGTCCCCCAGACCGTCGAGCCGGTGCGTGACCACCAGCGTGGTGCGCCCCTGGGTCGCGGCGAGCAGGTCAGCACTCAGCGCCGCCTCGGCCTCCGGGTCGAGCCCCTCGGTGGGCTCGTCGAGCAGCAGGATGGGTGGGTCGGCCAGCAGCGCCCGCGCCAGCGACAGCCGCTGCCGCTCACCGCCCGACACCGCGGCGCCCAGGCTTCCGACCCGCGTCTCGAGACCGTCGGTCAGACCGTCGAGCCAGTGGTCGAGCCTCGCCCGCGCCAGGACGTCGCGCAGATCGCTATCGGTGGCGTCAGGGCGGGCAAGCCGAAGGTTGTCCCGGATGGTCGTGTCGAACAGGTAGGAGTCCTGCGAGCACATGCCGACGAGCCTTCGCACGTCATCGCCCGCGCAGTGCGCGAGGTCCTGACCCCCGTACGTGATGCGACCGGCGGTCGGTTCGACGAACCGCAGCAAGCTCAGGAGCAGCGTGGTCTTGCCCGACCCGCTCGGCCCGACCACCGCCACGCGGGCCCCGGGACGCACCAGCAGGTCGACCCCGTCCAGAGCCGGCTCGTCCCGGCCGGGATAGTGCACCCGCAGGCCCTCGACGGCGAGAACAGCGGGGGGCGGCGGTACAGCGGCCGGACGCGGGGGCTCGTGCACAGGTTGTGGCGCGTCCAGGACAGCGAACACACGCCCGGCCGCCGCACGGGCCAGCCCCCACTGCTGGACCGCCCCTGGCAGCGGCGCGACGGCCTCGAAGGCGGCCAGCGGCAGCAGCGCCACGACCGCCAGGACGACCTCACCCAGTCGGCCCGACCGCACGGCGGGCACGCCGACCAGCAGGCTGCCCAGCACTGCGAGTCCGGTGGCCAGAGTCGTGAGCCCACTGCCCAGCCCGAGCGACACGGCTGACGAGCGCGACAGCCGGGTCAGTTCGTCATCGGCCCGGTCAAGATGCGCCAGTCGCTGCTGCGCAGCGCCGTAGGCGAGCAGGTCGGAGCAGCCGTGCACGACATCCACGACGTCGGCCGTCAACTCCCCGCGGGCCGGGGCGACCCGGCGGACGGCGGCCGCGCCGGCCCGCGATGTCACCCACGGCACGGCAACGCCCGCGACGAGCAGGCAGGCGAGCAGCACGAGCCCGGCCCCCGGCAGCAGCCACGCGTCCACCACAACCGTGCCGGCGACGACGAGCGCGCCCGTGAGCGCCGGGACGACAGAGCGCAGCAGGAGATCCTGCACGGAGTCGACGTCATGCAGGAGCCGGTTCAGCACGTCCCCGCTGCGACTGGTGACGCCACCCGGCAGCCCGCCCGGAACGAGCGGCTCGAGCCGCCGGTAGACGTCCACCCGCAGTCGGGCCAGGACGCGCAGCACCGCGTCGTGGGACAGGAGCCGCTCGAGGTAGCGAAAGACGCCCCGGAAGATGCCGAACGCCCGAACCGCCACGATCGCGACCCCGAGCATGAAGATCGGTGGCTGCTGGGCGGCTCGCGAGATCAGCCACGCCGCGGTGCCGAGCAGCCCGATCCCACAGGCGAGCGTCCCCACACCGGCCAGCACAGCGACACTCAGCCACGCCCAGGCCGGCTTCGCGTAGGCGAGCATGCGCACTGCCGGGTCGGCACGCAGCCCCCGCCGTGCGGCGGGAACCGGTAGCGGCGTGTCGAGGGCACTCACGCCGTTACCCCGACGGGGCCGCCCACCGCGAGAGCCCGGCGAGGTCCGGCCCGGCCGGCATGCAGGACGACGACCCGCTCGGCCGAACGGACGGAGGCAGCCCGGTGCGCGACCAACAACACCGTCCGTCCCGCCGAAAGGCGCTCGATCGCGGCGAGGACGGCCGCCTCGCTCTCAGCGTCCAGCCCCGCGGTGGGCTCGTCCAGAAGCAGCAGCGGGGCGTCGCGCAGGAAGGCACGGGCGAGGGCGATCCGCTGCCGCTGCCCGGCGGACAGTCCCGCCCCGTGCTCCCCCAACCTGGTCGCCAGCCCCTCGGGCAGATCAGCGACGAAGGTGGCGGCCTCGGCCTGGCGCAGGGCGGCCCACACGTCCGCATCGCCGGCGTCGGGCGCGCCCAGCCGCACGTTGTCAGCGACCGTCCCGCTGAACAGATACGGCCGCTGGGGGACCCAGGCGACGTGGCGGCGCCACTGCTCCACGTTGAGAGCCGCAAGGTCGGTGCCACCCACCCGGATCGTCCCCGACGTCGGTGCGAGGAAGCCCAGCAGCAACGACAGGACGGTGGTTTTCCCCGATCCGCTGGGACCCACGAGGGCCACCCGCTCCCCCGGCGCGAGCACGAGATCCAGCCCGTCGAGCACCGGCCGGTCGCGCCCTGCCCGCGTCACGGAAACCGCGTCCAAGCGGATTTCCGCGGCGTTCAGGTCCGGCACCGGCACGTGGCCCGAGGGTGCCGGAACGGGCGTCTCGAGTACGTCGAAGACGCGCTGGGCAGCCGTCACGCCCTCCATCGAGGCGTGGAACTGGGCCCCCACGGCGCGGACCGGAAGGTAGGCCTCCGGCGCCAGGATGAGCACGAGCAGGCCGGTTTCCAGGTCGAAGGTGCCGTGCAGCAGCCGCAGCCCGATCGAGACCGCGATCAGCGCCACCGACAGAGTGGACAGCAGCTCGAGCACGAACGCGGACAGGAACGCCAGCCGCAGCTGGGTCATCGTCGCCCGGCGGTACTCGTCCCCCGTGCGCCGCAGCACCTCCGCCTGCGCCTGCGCACGGCCGAACAGGCGCAGCGTCGCCAGGCCGGCAACGATGTCGAGGATGTGCGCCGACAGGGTGGACAGCGCCCGCCACTGCCGGTGCATGCGCTGCCGGGTGGCAATGCCGATCAATGCCATGAAGACCGGGATGAGGGGCAGCGTCACGATGATGATGAGCGCGGACAGCCAGTCGGCCGACACGATGGTGATGACCACGGCGAGGGGAACCAGCCCCGCCAGGACGAGCTGGGGCAGGTAGCGGGCGAAGTAGGGGTCCAGCGCCTCGATCCCGCGCCCGACGAGTAGGGCGAGTTCCCCGCTGCGCTCCCCCGCCAGCCAGCTGGGCCCGAGAGCGACGGCCCGGCGCATCAGCGCGTGCCGCAGCTGCGACATCGCTTTCGCTGCGGCCAGGTGAGCCCCGAGCTCCTGCCCGTAACTGACCACGGCCCGCAGCGCGATGACCACAGCGAGGAGGATGAGCGAGCCCCGCAGCGCAGCGAGCCCCGCCCCGTCCTGCTCGGCCGCGGCGATGACGTGCGCCAGAACCGCAGCCTGGATGATGATCAGTGCTGTGGTGGCCAGGCCGAGGCCGACGGTGACGGCCAGGTAGGTCCGTGTCGCCCGGGCGTACCGGGACAGCCGGGGATCCAGTGGCCTCACCGCCGGCAGCCCCCGGCGGTGTCGGAACACAACAGCACGATGTGAGTGAACACCACGGCAGGCTGCGCAAGCACCCCGAGCGGGCAAAGCCTCCACCGGAGGCAGATCCATGACCTTCGCCCCTGGCTGCCGCCACCTCCTCCGGTCAAGCTGATAAAGGGACAGGTGAGAACAATGCGCGCGATCGTCGTCTACGAATCGATCTACGGCAACACCCACACCGTCGCCGACCACATCGCTGCAGGTCTACGACCCACGTTCGACGTGACCGTCGTCCCGGTCGGCGAGGCCACCCGAGAACTCGTCAGCGAGGCGGATCTCCTCGTCGTCGGCGGGCCGACGCACGCTCACGGCATGACGAGACGCGGGACGCGGAAAAGTGGCGTCGACGCCGGCCTGAAAAGCGACGACCTGTCGGTCGACCCGGACGCCGAGGGCCTGGGGCTGCGGGACTGGCTCCGCCCGATCGAGGTTCGGGCCGGCATGGCGGCAGCGGCGTTCGACACCCGCTTCGACATGCTGTCCGCTTTCACCGGGCGGGCCAGCCGAGGCATCGCACGCCGGCTGCGCCACCATCACTGCCACCTCGCGATGCCCCCGGAGAGCTTCCTCGTCGACAAGAAGCAGCACCTGCTGGCGAGTGAGGCCGCCCGGGCGACCGAATGGGGGGCGACCCTGGCGGCAGTGGTCAGCGCCGAGATGCCGACTCCGGCCGGCTGACGGGGCCGGCTGACGGGCCGGCCGAGCAGGGCCGCCGACGGGCTGGCTGACGACCCCGCTTGTCCACCCCCCCCAAATGAGATCTCTGACTGCTGCACGGTATACGAGATCATCAACCAGGCAGACGTTGCCTGCCACGGCGCTTACTATCCGAGACATGGCTGGCCAGGTGAGTGTGACCCGGGAGATCGCCGCTCCGGCAGAGCAGGTGTGGGCGTTGGTCTCCGACGTGACCCGAATGGGCGAGTGGTCACCCGAGAACGCGGGAGCCACGTGGTTGCCTGGCGTCAAGAGCCCCCAGCGCGGCGCGAAGTTCCTCGGCAAGAACCACAGCGGCTGGAGGCGGTGGTGGACGGTCGGAACGATCATCGACGCCGAGCCCGGTCGGTTACTCACCTTCCGCATCACGGCGCCGGTCCTGCCGGTCGCCGAGTGGAGTTACACCTTCGAGCCGACCGCGACGGGATGCCGGGTCACCGAGAGCTGGACCGACCAGCGCAGCCGCCTCTTTAGGCCAGTCACCGAGCGGGTGACCGGGGTCGGGGACCGCGCGGCGCACAACCGGGCCGGGATGGAGCAGACCCTGGATCGCCTCAAGTCGGCGGTGGAGGAGTCTGCTCCCGCTTCGATGCGACCCGACTCAACGACCTGAGGGTCGCCGCTGGCGCGAGAGTCGGCGCTCACCGTCCCGGGCCGCTCACCCGCACGGCCAGCGGTTCGTTCAGGGGCGGATCAGACGCTGACGCCGACCGCGATCGTCTCCTCGACCTCGGCGACCCGGGCCCCGTCGGCCTGCCGGGTGTCCAGCGATTCGGCGATGACCTCGTCCTGTGCCATGAGCCCCTCGATGTTGACCCCGGCGTAGTCGAGCACGCCCATGTCGGCGTATGCCTTCTGCACGGTGTCGCCCCACAGCCCGATGTCGCGGATGCACGGGACGATCCGGGTGAACAGGCTGTTGCGGTAGAACTGCCAGGCCGGCGAGTTCTCCGCGTATTCCATGCAGTCGGCCACGTCGTAATCGAGGGCTTCCCACATCTCCCGCTGGCGCAGCCGGTCACGCATCAGGTAACACGCCTCGACGACGAACTCCTCCCGGTCGGCCCGCTCGGCGGCGGTGAGGTCGGCGTAGGCGTCCTTGAGCGCGAGGCGGCCGAACGCGACGTGCCGGGCCTCGTCCTGCATGACGAAGGCAAGAACCTGCTTGGGCAGCTGCGTCTGGCACAGTTCCCGCAAAGTGCCGAACGCCGCCAGCGCGAGGCCCTCGATGAGCACCTGCATGCCCAGGTAGGCCATGTCCCAGCGCGAGTCGCGCAGGGTCTGGTTCAGCAGCTCCTGAAGCTGCGGGTTGATCGGGTATGTGACGCCGACCTGGTCGAGGAGCTTGGTGAAGGTTTCGACGTGGCGCGCCTCGTCCATCGTCTGGGTCGCTGCATAGAACTTGCTGTCGAGATCAGGCACGGATTCGACGATGCGTGCGGTAGTGATCAGCGCACCCTGCTCCCCGTGCAGGAACTGGCTGAACTGCCAGCCCGCGAAGTGCTGGCGAGCCCGGCGCAGCTCCTGCTCGTCGCGGCCGATCCGGTCCCAGGTGCGCGAGCCGTAGATGGGCAGCAGCTCGTCAGGGACACCGAGCGGGTTGCCCGGGTCGATGGTCTGCGACCAGTCGATGCGCTCGGTCGCGTCCCACTGCTTGTCCTTGCCCTTCTGGTAGAGGGAAAGCAGGCGGGACCGGCCCGAGTCGTACTCCCAGCTGAACCGGGCGGCATGCTCGGCAGGAACCTCCCACCCCCGGCCGGCCGGGTTCTCGGCAGCGGATTCCATCATCAGCCTCCGGGACGTGTCGTAAGGGCGCGCCGCTGGCACGCTACGAGCGTTACTGACGCGGCGTCAACACATTGGCGAGAAGAAACCGCGCGCCCGCGTGGCCGACGGCGCGAGCGCGCACGACGCCGTTCGGGCTCCCCGGACCGGCTGCCGGTCACCGCAGCCGGTCACGTCGCCGGCTCGACGAGCCAGCAACGGCGCCTACGATCGAAGCCATGATTGGCATCTCCCCGGGCCGCATCCGGCGCCGCCCGGCGGAGGCCGAACGCGAGATCCTCGACGCGGCGGAAGCTTTGCTGCGGGAGGGGGGATTCCCCCGCCTGACGCCGGCGGCGGTCATGATGCGCACCGGGCTGTCCCGGCCGTCGTTCTACGTCTACTTCCGCGACGTCCCCGACCTGCTGCGGCGGATGCTGGAGCGGATCGAGGGGGAACTGTTCGCGGCCGCGCGGCTGTGGCTCATCCCCGAGGAGGACCCCATCGGGGACGCCCGGCGCTCAATGGAAGGCATCGTCGAGGTGTACGTGCGTCACGGCCCTGTCCTGCGGGCGGTCTCGGACGCGGCCGGCAGTGACCCCGTCGTGGAGTCGCTGTTCCGCTGGGGGATCGTCGAGCACTTCGTCGGCGCGATCGTCCAGCGAGTCGAGCAGGAGGACGCGCGGGAACGACTGCTCTGGCCGGTGTCCCGCGAGACGGTGCGGGCGCTTGTGCTCATGAACGAGCGATACCTCGCGGAAACGCTCGGCAAGGCGCCACCGGACGATCCGGTGCGCGTCGCGGACACCCTGCTCGGCATCTGGGTCCGGGCGGTCTTCGGCCCGATGTCTGCTGACGCCTGCTGATGGACGCCTGCTGATGGACGCCTGCTGATGGATTCGGACCTCGATCTGCTCCACGCGCTGGCCGACACGGCCGACCAGCTCACGATGGCCCGCTTCCTGGCCGGCGACCTGCAGGTATCGAACAAGCCGGACGCGACCCCGGTCACCGACGCCGACGCCGCGGTTGAGCGCGCCCTGCGCGAAGTGCTGGCGCAGCGCCGCCCGGGCGACGCCGTGCTGGGTGAGGAGGACGGGCTCAGTGGCGACTCCCCCCGGAGATGGGTGATCGACCCGATCGACGGGACGAAGAACTTCCTGCGGGGAATGCCTGTGTGGGCAACCCTCATCGCCCTGGAAGCCGACGGAGAGGTCGCCGCGGGGCTGGTGAGCGCACCCGCGTTGAGCAGGCGATGGTGGGCAGCGCGGGGCGCGGGCGCGTGGGCGACCGCCGGCACCTCGCCTCCGCGACAGTTGCACGTGTCGCACGTCGCCGACCTCGGCGATGCGTTCGTCTCCCTGTCGTCCTTCGCGGGCTGGGAGAAACACGGCCGGCTGGCAGGGCTCATGGAGCTGACCCACCGCGCCTGGCGCATGCGCGCGCTGGGCGACTTCTGGTCGCATGTGCTCGTCGCCGAGGGCGCGGTCGACGTCTCCTGCGAGCCGGAGGTCTCGCACTGGGATGTGGCCCCGCTCAAGGTGATCGTCGAAGAGGCGGGCGGGCGGTTCAGCGACCTGGACGGAAACGCCTCGACAGACAGCGGCAGCATCGTGTGCACCAACGGCCCGCTGCATGAGACGGTCTTGCGCTTGCTGGCCCCGGCCCGGTGACCAGGCTCACCGGATCAGTGGGCGCGGGGCGTTGCCAGCATCAGGGCTTCATCGCCGGCCGGCGACCCGGCCCTGAGGCCGGCGGCGGAACCGTGGACACTGGCCGGAACTGCAGGCAAGCCCCCGACGAAGACAAGATCGAGAGTCCGGCAAGCCAGGATTTGTCATGCTAATCCGGGCGCTTGGGAGCCTTGATCAGAAAGGCATGCATGCAGTACCGACCAACTACCCGGTAACCGTGATCGGCGGCGACACTCAGTGAGACGGACATACCCGTCCGAACCACTCGGCTTCGCCCACCGCGGCGCCCCCGGCCGCGGCGTCCGCGAGAACACGCTGCCCGCGTTCCGGGCGGCGTTGCAGGCGGGTGTACCAGGGCTGGAGTCCGATGTCTGGCTGACCGCCGACAACGTGCCTGTCCTGCTCCACGACGGGTACCTGCGCCGGGTGGAGGGGCAGCCTCCGGCACCCCCGGGTTCCGGGGGGGGTCGTGCCGAAGGGGAACGGCGTCCCGGGATGCGGTGGCCAGGGGTGCGGCGGCGCTGGCTTCGGGCGATGCCCCGTGCGTCGCTGCCGGCCTGGATCCCCGCGCTCGAAGACATCTACGCCGAGTGCGGCACCGCCTTCGAGCTCAGCCTCGACCTCAAGGACGCCACAGCAGCCCCCGTCGTCTTCGCGGTTGCCCGCGCCGCGGGCCCGGCCGCGGCGCGCCGGCTGTGGCTGTGTGGAGGCCTCGACGAGGTGTCGACCTGGCGCAGGACGCTCGGCGACGAGCCCCACCTGGTCAACTCGGTGCGCGGGCGAGATGTGCCGGAGGGCCTCGTGGCCCGCGCCCGGACGCTGCACAGCTCCGGGATCGACGTCCTCAACATGCACCGCAGCGACTGGCGCCCCGCCGCGGTGGGAGCGGTCCGCGAAGCGGGCTGCCTGGCTTTCGGCTGGGATGTGCAGACGCCCGCCGCACTCGACGTCCTGCTCGGCATGGGCTGCGCCGGCGTCTACAGCGACTCGGTACCGCAACTGCTGGGTGCGCTGACCCGCCGACGCGACCGCCACACCTCCTGACTGCCACACCTCCTGACTGCATGGGCGGCGCCCCCTCAGCAGACTGAGGGGCACCCGACCGAGATAGTGGAGCGGCCATGTGGGCGATCGTGCTCAAGGAGTTCCGGCAGATGCGCCGCGACCGGCGCACCCTCGCCATGATGATCCTTCTCCCCCTGGTGCTGCTCATCATGTTCGGGTACGCGGCGAGCTTCGACATCACGTCGGTGCACACGGTCGTCGTCGGCCCCGGGGCCGGCGCGGTCGTTCCGACGCTGCCCTCGCAGCTCGATGTGGTTTCCGTGCAGCCCGGCGCCACGCGCGACGACGCCGTCGCCGACCTACAGCGCGGCGAGGCGACAGTCGCGGTCGTAACGGCGCAGGGACAGCAGCCCGCCCTGCTCGTGGACGGGTCGGACCTGTTCGCCGCGAAAGCCGTGGTCGGGGCCGCGAAGGCCGGGGCCGTACCCCTGCAGGCCCAGGTGCTGTTCAACCCGACCTTGAAGACCTCCGTGGTCATGGTGCCCGGCCTCATCGGAATCGTGCTCGTCTTCGTCGGCACGTTGTTCACCGCCCTCGGCGTCGTCCGCGAGCGCCAGGCCGGCACGCTGGAACTGCTTGCGGTCATGCCGTTCCGGCCGCGGGACGTATTCGTGGGCAAGATTGCCCCGTACTTCGCGGTCGCGGCGATCGACACCGCCGTCATCGTCGCCGCCGGCCTGGGCATCTTCGGGGTCCCGTTCCGCGGTTCGGTGTTCACATTTGTGCTGGCCGCCGTCCTGTTCCTGTTCGTGACGCTCGGCGTGGGCGTCTTGATATCGACGGTGTCGGAGAATCAGGGGCAGGCCATTCAGCTGGCCATCATGACCCTGTTACCCCAGATTTTGCTCTCCGGTCTGGTGTTCCCGGTCAGCTCGATGGCCCCGGGAGTGCGCTGGATCGCCTACCTCCTGCCCCTGACCTATTTCATCCGAATATCGCGGGCCGTGCTCATCAAGGCGGCGCCGATATCTTCGCTGTGGTTGCCGCTGACCATGCTCGCCGTTCTCGGCGCGGTCGTGTTCACCTTGTCGATCCTGCGTTTCCGCCGCGACCTGGCACCCGCCCGCACGCGCGGGCGCGTCGGCGCCCCTGCCGCCACCTCCGCAGCGCCGGTGGCCACGCCGTGACCGATGCGGGCAACGAGGCGACCCCGTGGGGGGCCGACGACCTCACCGTGCGTTTCGGGGCCCGGACGGCGCTGGCCGGCGTCTGCGTCTCGCTGCCGCCCGGGGCGGTCACCGCGGTCGTCGGCGGGGACGGGGCGGGTAAGTCCACCCTGCTGCGCGCGCTCGTCGGGGTGGTCGCGCCCGACGCCGGACAGGTGCGCCGGCCGCCGCGCGAGCAGCTGGGCTACCTGGCGGGCGGCGCCGGCGTCTACCCCGACCTGACCGTCGACGAGAACCTGGACTTCGTGGCCACCGCGTACCGGCAGCACGGCTCGCGCTACGAGCGGCGCCGAGCCGAACTGCTCGATCGCACGAAGCTGGCCGGGGCGCGGGACCGGCTGGGCGGCCGGCTCTCCGGGGGGATGCGGCAGAAACTCGCCGTTGCGATGGCCTTGCTGCACGAACCCGTACTGGTGGTGCTGGACGAGCCGACCACCGGCGTGGACCCGGTGAGCCGCACCGAGCTGGCCCGCCTGGTCGCCCACGCGGCCGCCGGCGGGGCAGCCGTCGTGCTGACGACGACGTATCTGGACGAGGCGGAGCGGGCCGCGTCCGTCCTGGTTCTCGAGTCGGGGCGCCCGCTGGTCAGCGGCCGCCCCCGCGACGTCGTCGTCTCGATGCCGGGCGCGGTATGGGCGGTCCCGGGACGTCCGCGCGGGCAGCTGTCGTGGCGGCGGGGCGAGTGGTGGCATCTGTGGACGCGCGATGGTGTGCGGCCGGCGGGGCCGGGCCTCGACGGTGCCCGGCCTGCGGACGTCGACCTGGAGGATGCAGTCGTCGTGGCCGCGCTGGCGGCCGCGAGCCCGCTCGCCGTGGCCACGCCCGCCGCCCGGGGCCAGGGCGCAACCGAGGACGGCGATGACAACCCGAGGACGGCGATGACCCAGCCCGGCCCACGCCCGGCTCTGCCGGCCGAGGCGCCCCTGCCCGCCTCCGCGCGCGGGGTCGTTCGCCGCTTTGGGGCGTTCACTGCGGTTGGCGGCGTGGACATCGCAGTGCGGCCCGGTGAGGTGGTCGGCCTGCTCGGAGCCAACGGCGCTGGGAAGACGACACTGATCCGGATCCTGCTGGGGCTGCTCCCGGCCACGGCCGGTCTCGTGGAACTGTTCGGCGCGCCTCCCTCCCGCGCGACCCGGCACCGGATCGGGTACGTCCCGCAGGGGCTCGGCCTCTACGAGGACCTCACCGTGCGGGAGAACCTGGAGTTCAGCGCGCGGGCCTTCGGGGTCGGCAGCATCGACGGCTGCTTCGCCGACCCGGACGTGGCCGCCGCTGCCGGCGAGGTCGTCGCCGCGCTGCCGCTCGGGTTGCGCCGCAGAACCGCCTTCGCCGCGGCCCTCGCCCACTCCCCCGACCTACTGGTCCTCGACGAACCCACCTCAGGGGTCGACCCGCTCGGCCGGGCCCGGCTGTGGGACACGATCCGCGACGCCGCGGAGTCGGGCGCCGGCGTGCTCGTCAGCACCCACTACATGGAGGAAGCCGAAAACTGCGACCGGCTGGTGGTCATGGCGGCGGGTGCGGTGGTCGCCAGCGGCGGGCTGCACGACATCGTCGCCGGCCGCGTGGCAGTGGAGGTCCGCTCTGGTGCGTGGGAGCCCGCCTTCGTCGCCATCGAGGACGCGGGCCTGGCCGTCTCGCTACACGGAGAGCGGGTCCGCGTGGTGGGCAGCGGTACCGAGCACGTGGCCGCCGTCCTGCGCGATGCCGGCGTCAGCGCGCAGGTGTCGCCGGTACCGGTGACTTTCGAGGAAGCGTTCGTCCTGCTGGCGACCGGAGGCGGCGCCGCGTGAGAGGCGACGCAAGCCTGTCGGCGGCGGAGCGCCGGTCGGGCGGGACGCCACCGGGCCGCACCCGATTCGGGGATCAGGTAAGTGCCAGATCGTGTCGACACCTCCTGCAGAACAGGGGGTGCCGCCATGCACCTGGATCTGACAGCCGGCTGGTTCCCGGCGCTTCTGGGCGCCCTGACGGTCGTGGGCGCTGTAGGGACGTTCTTCCTCATGCGCAAGAGCCGCGGGTGGCAAGGCTGGTGCGCCGCGGGCCTCACCGCGGTTCTCGCCGTGGCCACCGGCGCGGCGCTGGTCAACAGCCACTACGGGTATTACCGGTCGCTGAGCGACATCGTCGGCGATGACGGCGGCGGGGGGTTCCCGGACGGCAACGGCGGCGGCCCGCATCCGCTCGGCGGGGTGGTCCTGACGACCATCCCGGGTACCGAGAGCGGCGTCGGCAGCTACCCGGCGATGGTGTATCTCCCGCCTCAGCACTGGTCCGAGCCCAAGAGGGCGTTCCCTGTCGTCTACCTGATCCACGGGACGCCGGGAGCACCGGACAACATCTTCGAGGCCGGGCAGGCGGCCGCCGGCGGGCTGGCAGCGGCCGTGGCGGGCAACCCGGTGATCATCGTTGCCCCAACCGCGGGCCCGGATAGCGGCAGCGACACCGAATGCGTCGACGGGGCGCAGGGCAATTGGGAGACCTACCTCACCCAGGACGTGGTGGCTGCCGTCGACAAGACCTACCGGACGATCGCTGACCGGGAGGACAGGGCGATCGGCGGGTTGT
>JADGOW010000002.1 GCA_017882765.1 Frankiaceae bacterium | reverse complement strand
ACGAGTGCTCGACGAGCTGCTGCCTGCCGCCAACCACGTCACCGTGCCCTACGCGAACAACCGGGTCGAGGCCGACCACGGCCGGCTCAAGGCCCGGCTTGGGCCCATGCGCGGCCTGAAACGGGACCGCTCGCTGCGGATCGTCGCCACCGGACACGCGTTCGTGCAGAACCTGCGACGCGGCCACTACGAACTCGCGACCGAGGCCGCCGCCCTGGATCGCGTGGCAGTCGCGTTCACCGAACTCGCCCTCGCCATCTGATCGACCCGGCGCGTCAGCCGCCTCCGCCTGCCCCGCCCCCGCACAACGCAACAGCGCCCCCCCTACACCCACGCGGTCGTCCGCGTCACCCCGTAGCACGAACACTGCCGGGCGAGGGAGAAGCTCGGCGCAGGCGGTCTGAGTGGAATCGGAGTGGTAGATCACCTCCCCCGGCGGCGCCCGACGGTCGCCGCCGGCATACCGCTGTGCTACCGGTGGCGGATCGCTGCCTGCCCGGCCGCGCGCAGCACGGAGGCGGCGACCATTCGCCCCGTCATGAGCTCCACCTGGCGCACCGCCTGGTGGACCAGGAGATCGAGCCCGCCTATCACGACTGCCCCCGACGCCCCGGCCACAGCCGCCAAGTCCGTCGGCCACGGGGAGTAGACGACGTCGAAAAGACACGTCCGCGCCGACCAGCCGCCGCGTGTCCCCGCGGATCCGCTGCGTCCCCCACCCGCGGAGCCAGGCTCGTCGACCTGGGCCCGCGGCCCCGACTGGCGCGCCAGCTCGTGCGCCAGCCCATCCGCCGCCCCGGCCGGCACGGTGCTGATGACCAGATCGGCCTGCAGCAAAGCGTCCAGCGCCGGCCACGCCACCACTTCGGGGGCGACGCCGAGCCGATGAGCGGCGTCGAGCAGCGCCCCCGCCCGCGCGCGGTCCCGAAGGGCAACCACGGGATTGCGCTGACCGAGCCCGGCGAGAGCTGCCAGGGCCGCCTGCGCGGTACCCCCGGCACCGAGAATGACCGTAGGACCGGCCTTACGGACGCCGGCTTCGTCCAGCGCCGCCTGCATCCCGGCCACATCGGTGTTGAAGCCGACAAGCCGGACGGGCCCAGCGGGCCGGACGGGCCCAGCGGGCCCAGCGGGCCCAGCGGGCACGACCGTGTTCACCGCACCCACAGCGGCGGCCAGTGGGTCCACTTCGTCCAGCTGCGGCAGGACGGGCGTCTTCAACGGCATCGTCAGCGAGAAGCCCGCCCACGACGGATCGTCTCGCGCGCCGGCCAGCAGCGCCGCGAGCCCGTCCGCGCCGCACTCCCGGGCCTCGTAGGACCAGTCCAGGCGCAGCGCCCGGTAGGCGGCGCGGTGTAGGACGGGCGACAGCGAGTGCGCGATGGGCTTGCCGCATACGGCGGCCCACCGCCGCAACCGCCCGTCCCGCTCTTCGGTCAGCCCGGGTTCTCCTGGTTGTACCGGCTGACCGCCCGGTCGTGCTCGGCCTGCGTCACCGAGAAGACGGTCTGGTCGTTGAGGGTCACGAAGTAGTACCAGGGCCCCGGCGTCGGGTCGAGCGCGGCGCTCAGGGCCGCCCCTCCCGGGTTGTTGATCGGGCCCGGCGGGAGACCACTCACCCTGCGGGTGTTATAGGGGTTGTCCGTATCGATCTGCGACTGCGTCAGCGGCCCGTTGCAGCCGCCGATCGCGTAGCAGGTCGTGGAGTCCATGTCGAGGTAGGGCCAGTTCGCCGCATTCTCCAGCCGGTTGTAGACGACGCGGGCGATCTTGCCCCGGTCATCGGGCCGGCCCGACTCGCCCTCGATGATCGAAGCGATCGTCACGATCTCATCGGGGCGGTAGCCCATCGCGGCGGCGCGCTTCTCCAGGTCGAACGCGGCGGCCTCCGCCTTGAACCGCGTCGTCATCATCTTGAGCGCGTCCACGGCCGACGTCCCGGGCGCGATGTCGTAGGTCGCCGGGAAGAGGTAGCCCTCCGTCCCCGTCCGGGCGTAGTCGGGGACGCCGATCTGCTGCGGGTTCGCGGCAGCCGCCTGCAGATCCCCCAGCGGAATCTTGGTCAGCTCGGAGATGCGGGCAAGGACCTTGGCCGTGGTCATGCCCTCGGGAATGACCACCGAGTTGACCCGGGCCACCGGGTCGAGCATGAGGTCGAGCGCCGACTGGGCGCTCATGTGCTGGTGCAACTGGTAATAGCCGGGCTGGATCGACCGCGTCCGCTCATCAGCGGCCGCCAGCGCCGTGAACGCCGTCACGCTCTTGATGACCTTCGCGTCGACGAGCGCCCGCGCGATCTCTGCTGAGGTCGCGCCCGAGGCGACCGCCACGGTGGTGCTGCCCTGACCGTCACCGCTGTAATCCGGGGCGGAACTGCCGCCGGTGACGTTGCCCAGCAGTGCCCCGACGCCCAAGATCACCCCACCGAGCACGACCATGAGGACGAGCAGGACCAGGACCAACCCCAGCCACCGAGGGCGCCGGTTCGGACCCCGCGGTGAGTACCCCCGCTCGCTCTCCATGCTGTCGAGAATGCTCACGTCGCGCTCCTTGCTCGTGCATCGAGGGCCGCTTGCAGGATGACCACGGCTGCCGCCTGGTCCACGACCTCTCGGCGTTCCCGCCCGCGTCTGCTTCCCGCACCCAATTGGCGGTTCGCGGTCACTGTGGACAATCGCTCGTCCGTAAGGCGGACGGGCACCGGGGCGACACGCTCGGCAAGCTGCCGCGCGTATTCCCGGCAGCTTCGGGCGGCCCTGCCCTCCACCCCGGACAGGCCGGTGGGAAGACCGACGAGAACCTCCGCGGCCCGGCGCTCCCGGATCAGCTCGGTCAGCCGAGCCAGGTCGGAGCCCCCGGCGGGGTCGCGGGGCAAGGTCACGACAGGGAACGCCATGCGGCCTTCGGGGTCGCTGGCCGCCACGCCGACACGCACCGTACCCACGTCCACAGCGATGATCACGCCCGTCACCACCCCATCGGGGGCAGCCGGGCCGCCGGCGCCGGTGGCACTCGCGGTCACCGTGGTGCTCCGAAGGCGGCATCCGCTACCGAGTCACGAATCTGGCGAAGCGCTGCCGGCAGGCCTTCCGGGGTCGACCCGCCGCCCTGGGCTAGGTCGGGCTTGCCGCCACCGCGACCGCCGACGTGGCGCACAGCCTCCCGGATGAGGTCACCGGCGCGTAGCCGCCGGTCTCTGCCGGCCTCGTTCGTCACAACCACCAGATTGACACGATCTTCGGCCACCGTGCCCAGCGCGACGACCGCCGGTCGCTGCTGGAGCCGGCCACGGACCTCGACAGCGAGCCGGCGCAGGTCGCCGACCGGCGTGCCGGGTGGGACGGTCGCGGCGACGACCACGACGCCCACGACGTCCTCCGCCGAGGCCGCCAGCTCGCCGGCCGAGGCCAGCAAGGCCTGCACCCGCAGCCGCTCCAGCTCCTTCTCAGCATCGCGCAGCCGGGCCACGGTGGCGGCAACGCGGTCGGGGACCTCCTCCGGCGGCACTTTGAACAGCGTCGCGACCGCATTGAGCAGAACGTGCTCCCGGGCGAGGAACCGGAACGCGTCCAGGCCGACGAGCGCCTCCACTCGCCGCACCCCCGCGCCGATCGAGGCCTCCCCCAGCAGCTTCACCGCGCCCAGCTGGGCCGAGCGGGCCACGTGCGTGCCGCCGCACAGCTCGCGGGAGTAATCCCCGACTTCCACGACCCGTACCGCGTCGCCGTACTTCTCCCCGAACAGGGCCATCGCGCCGATCCGGCGCGCCTCGTCCTGGGACGTCACGAACGCCCGGACGGCGAGATCGTCGAGCAACGTGGCGTTGACTTCGCTCTCGACATCGCCCAGCACGCCGGGCGGCACCGCACCGGGGTTGGCGAAGTCGAACCGCAGCCGGCCTGGCGCGTTCTCCGACCCTGCCTGGGTGGCTGACTCGCCGAGGGCGTTGCGGAACGCCTGATGCACCAGGTGGGTGGCGGTGTGGGAGCGGGAGATCGCCGCGCGCCGCTGCCCGTCGACCTCGGCATGCACCAGGTCCCCCAGCCGGACCTCTCCGCGGATCACCCGCGCCCGGTGCACGATCAAATCGGCCACGGGCCGCTGGACGTCGTAGACCGCCAGCTCACCGCCATCGAAGCGGATGCGGCCGCTGTCGGGGAGCTGGCCGCCGCCCTCCGCATAGAACGGGGTGACATCCAGCACGACGTCGACCTCGTCGCCCTCTTCGGCGGCCTGCAACCCGCCGTGTCGGCCGAGCAGACCGGTGACGGCTGACTCGCGCGCCAGCTCGACGTAGCCGGTGAACGCCGACTCGCCGGCCTCGTCGAGAATCCCGCGGTAGGCGGACAGGTCACCGTGCCCGATCCCGCGACCCACGCGATCGCGCTGGGCGCGCTCGCGCTGCTCGTTCATCAGCCGGCGAAACTCCGCCTCGTCGACTGCGAGCCCCTGCTCGGCAGCCATCTCCAGGGTCAGGTCGATCGGGAAACCGTAGGTGTCGTGCAATTCGAAGGCTCGCGCGCCGCTCAGCTTCGTCCCGCCACCGGAACGCAGCTCCGCCACCGTCGACTCAAAGATCGTCGTCCCCGTTCGCAGGGTGTCGAGGAACGCCGCCTCCTCGCTGACCGCGTACCGGTTGATGCGGTCATGGTCGCTCACCAGCTCGGGGTAGAGCGGCCCGAGCAGGTCACGCACCACCGGCACCAACTCGGGCATGACCGCGTCGTGGCCGCCGAGCGAGCGAATGTTGCGGACGGCCCGGCGCAGCATCCGGCGCAGGATGTAGCCGCGGCCCTCGTTGCCCGGCACCACACCGTCGGCGATGAGCATGACCGCGGTGCGGGTGTGGTCGGCGATGACGCGCAGTGAGACGTCGGCGCGCGGGTCCGCCCCGTAGCGGTGCCCGGTCAGCTCGCCTGCCCGGTCGAGCAAAGGGCGGGACGTGTCGATCTCGTAGAGGTTCTCCACGCCTTGCAGCAGCGTGGCCATCCGCTCCAGGCCGAGCCCGGTGTCGATGTTGCGGTTGGGCAACTCGCCCACGATCGGGTAGTCGTACCCCGCACCCTCGCCCCGCTCGTACTGCATGAAGACGAGGTTCCAGACCTCCAGGAAGCGCTCTTCGTCGGCGACGGGCCCGCCGTCCCGGCCGTATTTCGCCCCCCGGTCGTAATAGATCTCGCTGCAGGGGCCGCAGGGGCCGGGAACGCCCATCGACCAGAAGTTGTCGGACTTACCCCGCCGCTGAATGCGCTCCGCCGGCACGAAGGCGCGCCAGATTTCGGCGGCCTCGTCGTCATCGGTGTAGACGGTGACCCACAACCGCTCCGGCGGAAACCCGAAGCCGGTACCGGCATCGGTGAGCAACTCCCAGGCGAACGGGATGGCGCCTTCCTTGAAGTAGTCACCGAAGGAGAAGTTGCCGCACATCTGAAAGAACGAAGCGTGCCTGGCCGTCTTCCCGACGTTGTCGATGTCCACGGTGCGGACACACTTCTGGACGCTCGTCGCCCGCGGCCACGGTGGCGGCTCCGTCCCCAGGAAGTACGGCTTGAAAGGCACCATTCCGGCGTTGACGAGCAACAACGTAGGGTCGGTTGCGACCAGGCTGGCGCTGGGCACGCGCGTATGACCGCGCGCCACGAAGTGCGCGAGGAAACGGCGGCTGATCTCCGCCGAGTCCATCTCCGGAAGAACGCCCATCGCTCCCTGGCACTACTCTGGCCCGCACGCGGGGTACCGACCCGCGCCCCGGGGCTCGGCACACGACCCGGGTACCCGCAACCGCCGGATACCTCCGATTACTCTCAGCCTATTAGCGTGGCCGCCGCCGCTGTGGCCAAGTTCGGTGGCGTGCCAGGTCGGCGTCGAGCCCTGCCCGTCGGCGTCGAGCCCTGCCCCCTGTCGGCGGGACCCTACAGGTCTTCCCACATTCCCAGAACCTCCCCGTCGTCGGGCGCTGCTCGACCGAGACAGCCACCGCCCACGCCGACCGCTACCGGAGGTGCGGGTCCTCCGCCAAACCCCGCACGGCAGGGCGCAGTCGCTCCCACCGCTGCCGGGCCACGGCCTCAGCCCCATGACCGGACGGCGAGTAATAGGCGGCGTCTCGCAGCTGCTCCGGCAGATACTCCTGGCGCACCACGCCCGCGGGATCATCGTGCGGGTAGCGGTACCCGCGACCGTGGCCGTAGCGGCGGGCGGTGGCATACGAGGCGTCCCGCAGGTGCCGGGGCACCAGGCCGGATCGGCCGGCGCGAACGTCGGCCGCAGCCGCCTCGTACGCGCGGTACACCGCGTTCGACTTCGGCGCCAAAGCCAGGTGCACCGCCGCCTGCGCGAGGTTCAGCCGCGCCTCGGGCAGCCCCACCAGCTCAAGGGCATGCGCTGCCGCGATCGCCACCTGAAGCGCGCTCGGGTCGGCCATCCCGACGTCTTCGCTGGCGAGGATGACCATCCGGCGGGCCACGAACCGCGGGTCCTCACCCGCCTCGAGCATCCGGGCCAGGTAGTGCAGGGACGCATCGACGTCACTGCCCCGCAGCGACTTGATAAAGGCGCTGGCGACGTCGTAGTGCACGTCGCCGTCCTTGTCGTAGCGGACCGCTGCCCGGTCCACCGCCGCCTCCAGGGTGGCCAGGTCGACAACCCCCTCGACGAGTCCGGTCGCCTCAAGTGCCGTCAACGCCCGCCGGGCGTCCCCGCCGGCGATGCTCAGCAGGTGCTGCTCCGCCTCGGGCGCCAGGCGCAGCCGTCCGCCGTAGCCGCGTGGGTCGTCGAGCGCACGGTGAACCACGAGGCGAACTTGCTCGTCGGTGAGCGGTTGCAGGCGAAGCAGCAGCAGGCGCGACAGCAGCGGCCCGATGACCGAAAACGACGGGTTCTCGGTCGTGGCGGCGACGAGCGTCAGCCAGCCGTTCTCGACGGCGGGCAGCAGGACGTCCTGCTGCGCCTTCGAGAAACGGTGCACTTCGTCGAGGAAAAGGACGGTGCGCGTGCCCGTCCCTCCCAATGCCGAGCGTGCCTCGTCCACTACCGCCCGCACGTCCCGTACTCCAGCGCTCACGGCCGACAACTCGCGGTAATTGCGCCCGGTGGCCTGGCTCACGACGTAGGCCAGCGTGGTCTTGCCCGAGCCGGGCGGGCCCCACAACAGGAGCGACGCGACAGCGTCCCCGTCGACGAGACGGCGCAGCGGCGTGCCCGCTCCGACGAGGTGGTCCTGGCCCACCACCTCGTCCAGGGTGCGCGGCCGCATCCGAACCGCGAGCGGGACGCGCTGGTCCAGCCCGCCGGGGTGGAAGAGGGTCGGGTCGTCGAGGTTCACCCAGCGAAGGTACGGCGGCGCGGCGTCGTGCTACCGGTAGCTCGCGAGCGCCCGATCGATCTCGGCTATCAGCGCTCGTGCCGCGCTGGTATCGCTTGCCCGCTTTCGGGGCACGTCGACGCTTTCCTCGGGGTCGTCGCAACGCCGGCGGAGGCGTAGCTGGGTCTGTTGCATTGTGCCTCCGCTTTTCCTGAGCGCCGCGGTCCCGAGCGACGGCGATGTCGTCGCAACATCTGGGCCGCTATAGAGGCGCCTTTCATCCCGTCCGACGATCGGTGTGTTGGTGTCGGCGGTCAGGAGGCGGACGCCCGTACATCCCGGGACGTCAGTCCCGCACCTGCCTGCCGGGGCGAGGCCTCGGAGACCGTGGTTCCCTGGATCCATCGCCGCGCGCCATGCTCTAGCGTGTTGATCGTGGCCAATGACCAGCGGGAGGCCAAGCCACCGGCCGTCGAGCTGCTGAGCCGGGTGGGATGGGCCGTGGGATGGGCGTGCGTCGCGGCGGGCGCGGTCCTGATCGTCCTCGCCTACCTGGGCGCCTCCCGCCAAGCCATCGTCGCCAAGCAGATTCCCTACCTGGTATCGGGCGGGCTGGGCGGCTTGGCCTTCGTCGGCGTCGGCGGGGCGCTTCTCATCGCGGAGCGCACCGCCGCGCACACCGCCGCCGTCGAACGGCAGTTGATGCAGCTTGTCGATCTGCTGACCGAGCCGATCGAGCCGATCGAGGGCGGCCTGGTCGCGGTGCCCGGCGGGCAGTGGTACCACCGGCCGGACTGCCAGCTGGCCCGCGACAAGCCCGGCGTCGAGGCGTTGACCCCAGCCGAGATCGCGAAACAAGGGCTGACCCCCTGCCCCGTCTGCGCACCGCAGCCATCCGCGCCGCAGCCATCCGAGCCTCAGCCGGCCACCGAGACCGGACAACTCGCCGACGGGCCCTGAGCCGCCGTGCTCACGCTGAATCTGGCTCTGGCCGGGCTGGCCATTGGCGCGATCGCCGCGCTGTCCGGGCTCGGGCTGCTCGTCACCTACCGGACGACCGGCGTCCTGGACCTAGCCCACGGCGCCTTCGCGATGATGACTGCCTACCTGCTGTGGCAGGCCGTGCGGGGATGGGGCTGGCCGCTGCAGATCGCGGCCCCGCTGGCCATCTTCGTCGTCGGGCCGGGGCTCGGGCTGCTCGCCGATCTCATGGTGTTCCGGCCGCTGCGCCACCGGGGAGCGGGGCCCTCGGAGTCGCTGGTCGCCTCCCTCGGTGTGCTCGTCCTGCTGATGGGCGTCGCGTTCCAGGTGTGGGGAGGCCAGGCCCACCTGGACGCGCCGTCGATCTTCCCGAGCGGGGCGATCAAGTTGCCGGGCGGGGCGACGGTGCTCACCAGCACGGTTGAGATCCTGGGCGTCCTCGTGGTGATCGGGCTCGCGGGATGGCTGCTGAGCCGGTACACGCGCATCGGCCTCTACGTTCGGGCCGTCGTCGACCGGCGGGAGCTGGCGGAGCTGTCCGGGGTGAACGCCGACGGTGTCGCGGCCATCGGCTGGGGCGTCGGAGGCGGCCTCGCCGGGCTCACCGGGGTGCTGCTCGCACCCAGCGTGCAGCTGACACCGTTCGGGCTCACGCTCATCGTGCTCGAGACACTCGCCGTCGTCGTGATCGCCAAACTGAAGAGCCCGACGGTGTGCGTTCTGGCCGCGTTCGCCCTCGGCATCGCCCAGTCCGAGCTGCAGCAGGTGCAGTTCAGCGACCCGGACGCCCAGCAGGCGCTGGGTGCGCTGCAGTCGAACCTGTTCGTCGTCGCCCTGCTGGTCGGCCTGCTGCTGCGACCGCGCCTGGCCGAGGTCGGCGAGACAGGCACGCCGGCACTGCTCGCGCCCAGCCCCCGGGGGCGCAGCCACCGGCTGTGGATCCTGTTCGGCGCGTTGGCGCTGCTCGCCCCGCTGACGTTCCAACCCGAAGACCTGCGCGCGGCCGAGGTCGTGCCCGCGCTGGCCCTGATCTTCCTGTCGCTGGTGCTCCTGACCGGAATCAGCGGCCAGATCAGCCTGGGTCAGGCCGGGTACGCCGGCATGGGCGCGCTGTTCTCGGTAATGCTCGTCCAGGGCCGGCTCGGGATTCCGGCTCTGCCCGCCGGCACCGCGCTAGCGGTCGGTGCGCTGCTGGCCGGTGTGGCGGGGCTCGTGACCGGGTTTGCCGCCGTGCGGCGCACCGGCCTGGCGCTGGCGCTGACCACGTTCGCGGTCGGGACCGTTGCCACCCGCTTCCTGTTCGAGCAGCCCGCCGTCGTCGACGGGCTGCACGTCCTGCGGCTCTTCCCCGGCCACAAAGCGTTCTACCTCGCCGAGCTGGTCTTGCTCACGGTCGGCCTGGGCGCGCTGTGGATGCTGTCCACCGGAGTGGCCGGGCGCGCACTTCGGGCGATGCGCGACAGTGAGGACGGCGCGCGCTCGGTCGGGATCGACATCCGGGCCCTCAAACTGCTGACCTTCACGGTCAGCGCCGCGATGGCCGGGCTCGGTGGCGCTCTGCTGGCCCAGGCCAGTGGCTCCTTCGACGCAGACGCTTTCAGTCCCCTGCAGGGACTCGTGTGGTTCGCCGTCGTGCTCGTCGCCGGGGCGGAGAGCACGACAGCTGCCGTCGGCGCGGCGGCGCTGCTCGTCTTCATCGACTACCGGGAGGGACCGGGCACGTCGACGTTTGTCGTGGGCCTGCTGGCCGTGCTCCTGGGACGGATGCCCGGGGGGGTCGCCGGGATGCTTCGACGTTGGCCGGCCGATGCGGCCGGCCCGGTCCCCGCGGCATCACTTGCCAGCCCGTGGCGGCCGCGCGAGACCCTCCCGGGTCCCGACGTGACGCCGACGCGCCCGCGGCGGCTGTCCCCCCGTGGCCGCGAGCTGCTCATGCGGGTACGGCGGTGAACCCGCGACTCGGCGCCACAAACCTGAGCAAGCGCTTCGGCGGGGTCGTGGCCCTCGACGACGTCACGGTGTCGGTGCCGGGGGGCGCCGTCGTCGCTGTGCTCGGCCGCAACGGCGCCGGCAAGAGCACCCTGCTCCAGTGCGTGAGCGGCAGCATGCAACCCGACACGGGCCGGGTCGTCCTCGACGGCCGGGACGTCACCGCGCTCCCCCCGGACGCGCGGGCGCGGCGCGGCCTCGTCCAGACCTTCCAGACCGGGGCCGTGTTCTCGACTCTGACCGTGCGGGAGAACCTGCAGGTAGGCGCGGAGCACCGGCACCGGCGCAACCTGTTGCACGGGTTCGTCCACCTTGCGGCCCCGGACACCGCCGGGATCGTGCGCCACGTCCTCGACGACCTCGGCCTGGCCGAGGTCGGGGACACGCTCGCGGGTTCGCTGCCCACCGGCACGCGCCGCCTCGTGGAGATCGGCCGGGCCCTGTGTGCTCAGCCCGGCGTCCTGCTGCTGGACGAACCGACCAGTGGCCTGGACCGGAGGGAGAGCGACGCCGTCGGCCATCTCATCCGCGAAGTGGCGGGACGCGACGTTTCGGTACTGGCCATCGAGCATGATCTCCGGTTTGTGCTCGACGTCGCGGACTCGGTGCTGCTCATGGCCGCCGGCCGGATCGTCGCAGAAGGAGCCCCACACGAGCTGGCCGACGCCGAGGTCATCGCGAAGGCGGGCGAGCCCCGATGACGCTCGAGCTGGAGTTGCACGGATGCCGGGCCGGTTACGCCCGCCTCGAGGTCGTTCACGGGGTCACCATGTCGGTCCCGACCGGCGTGGTCTGCGGCCTCCTCGGTCCCAACGGCGCGGGCAAGACCACGCTGGCGCGGGTGCTGGGCGGGGTCCAGCCCCTGTGGGGAGGTTCGTTGCGCTGGCGCGGGGACGACATCGGCCGGATGCCTGCCCGGGTTCGGGCCCGCGAGGGACTGGTTCTCGTCCCGGAGACGGATGCGATCTTCCCGGGCCTGCCGGTGCGCGACAACCTGCGCGTCTTCGCTCGCGGCACGGACTTCAGCGCGGTTCTCGACACCTTTCCGATCCTCGCCGAGCGGCTCAACCAGCAGGCAGGGACCCTGTCGGGCGGCGAACAACGCATGCTCGCGCTTGCCCGGGCCCTGCTGGCCGACCCCCGCGTCCTGATCGTCGACGAGCTGAGCCTCGGCCTGGCGCCGGCAGTCGCGGCGGAGCTGTTTGCGGTGGTGGGACGCCGGGCCGCGGAAGCCGGGTCAACCGTCGTCCTCGCCGACCAGGACAGCGATGCGATGCTGCGGCTGGCGTCGCTGGTATACGTCCTCGACCGGGGGGAAATAACCTTCGCGGGGTCGTCGGCCGAGCTCGCGGGGCGGGTGGGATGAGATGGAGCTGCGGGGCACACACGTGCTGGTAACCGGGGGCGGCAGCGGAATCGGACGGTCTCTCGCGCTGCGCGCCGCGAGCGAGGGCGCACGCGCCGTCACGGTGCTCGACCTCGGCGACGCCGCCCACGACACCGCCCAGCAGGTGGAGGCGGGCGGCGCCGAGAGCGTGGGCGTGGTCAACGACGTCACCGACGGGAGCGCGCTGGCCGAAGCCGTCGCAGCGTCGGTCAGCCGGTTCGGTCCCGTAGATTTCGCCTGCGCCAACGCCGGCGTCGCGATCGGCACCGGTCTGGCCGCACCGGACGCGGTCTGGCAGAAGTGCTGGGAGGTCAACGTTCTCGGTGTCGTGAACCTCGCCCGCGCGGTCCTGCCCGACATGGCCTCCCGGGGAGGGGGCGCCTTTCTCGTCACGGCGTCGGCGGCGGGTCTGCTGACCAGCCTGGACAGCGCCCCGTACGCAGCGACCAAACACGCCGCGGTCGCCCTGGCGGAGTGGCTTGCGATCACCTACGCCGGCGCCGGGGTTGGGTTCCACTGCCTCTGCCCGCAGGGTGTGCGCACCCCCATGATCGAAACGGAGGGTATAGGGCCGTCGACGCTCGCCGCTGGCGCGCTCCTCGAACCCGAGGAGGTGGCCGACTCTGTCGTCAAGGCCCTGCGTGCGGGACAGTTCCTGGTTCTACCGCACCCGGAGGTCGCCGGGTTCGAGCAGAAGCGAGTAGCCGACCGGGACAACTGGATCGCCGGCATGGCGCGCTGGCGCGACCGGGTCATCGGTAGCGCGGCCACAACCCCACCACCAGCCCCGGGCTGACCCTGGTCGCGATACCGACCCTGGTCGCGCGCCCTTTACGGGGTGTAGGACACCTCGGGCACGTCGAAGCACTCGGTGTTCATGTCCTTGACTCGGGTGACCCACCCGCCCTTGCCGCCCTCAGCCGAGTCCTGCCACTGAGCCACGTTGAGGCAGTTGTTCGACGTCGGGCCGGGATGATTGACGATGAAGCCCCGGGGAGTCAGCAACCCGTGGCCGTCGTAGGGCTCCTTGCGCGCCATGTAGGTCTCGACGCAGCCCCGGGTCAGCCTGGGCCCGCAACTCGCCATGGCATCGGTCAGCCACAGCGCCGATGCCCACCCTTCCAGCATCCACATGTTCAGGTTGGGGCCCTGGTCCGGGTACAGGCGCGACATGGCGGCGCGGAACTTCGCCACCTGCTCGTACTGCTGGTCGGCGTAGTTGCGGGTGTTGCCCGTGGCGTAGATCGTGTTGCGGCACTTCGGGGCGTTGGCGTAGGTGCCACCGATCCGCTGGGACCAGCTCTGGGTCGTCGTGACCTTCGCCTTGACCGCGAAGTCATGCGCGTCCATGGCCTGGCACAACCGGACGTTGCCCCCTTCGTCCAAGGCGTCGAAGACGACGTCGACGCCGTGCGCCGACATGTCGGCGACAGCGCCGTCGAAGTTGGACAGGCCGAGGTTGATCTGCTCCATTCGGACGTCGTACCCCTCGGCCCGCAGCCCGAGTTCCTGGTACTGGGCGAAGCGCTGGGAGGGGGCCACGTTGTAGAAGACGACGCCCGCGCGCCGGGCGCTGACGCGCTCCTTGAACCACCGATATACCTCGGTGCCGCCGTAGAGCTTGCCGTCCCAGCCGATGGTCCCGTCCCGTGGCTCGTCGCTGCCGTACAGGTTCCACAGGTGGTGGTACTGGTCGTATTCGTTGCCGATTGGCTGCCCCGCGATGTCGGGCATGCCCTTCGACTGCACGTAGCCAGCCCCGTCGTACTGGAAGGCCGTCACGCCGGCAAGTGCGAAGACCTTGTCCTGGTCGATCAGCTTGTGCGCGCAGTCGACGTTGCCCGCCCCCGTGCCCTCGTCGTCGCAGAAGTCGACGGTCACCTTCCGGCCGTGCACGCCGCCGCTGCGGTTGAGCTCGTCGAAGAAAGCCGTCGCGCCGTAGTAGGAGCCGGAGAACGTGTACGGGCCGAGAGCACTGGTCTTGCTCACGATTACCCCGACCTTGACCGTGTTGGCCGTGACGCCCGTGTCGGAGGCGAAGTTCCCGCTCCCGTCCGACCCCGGCGTCTGCGGGGCGGGTGTGGGGGTGGCGAAGGCGCTGTCGGGCAGGCGTGTCCCGCACGCGGCGAGCACCAGCACAGCCGACAGCGCCGCAACCAGCGCCCCCATCGGCGCCCCCGTCGGCGCCCAGGCCACCGGCGACAACCTCCGCATCGAGGCGACCTCCGACCACACGCTTGACCGGGACCGGACGGGACATCCGGCCACCACCGACGGTAACGCCTGCGCGGGCCGCGGTCTCCCACGGTTACACCGGACCTCAGAAGCGACGCCGCGCCGGCGCCACCTGCAGAGCCTCCCCCGTGCCGAGAGCCTCACGACAGCGCAGGCACGCGAGGTTGGCAATCTCATGCGGTTCGCGGTCGTTAGGGCGGCGCAGCGTCGGGCTCGGCGGTCCCGCCCCCGTGCTCGTCGTCCGGCAGGCCGGCGAGGCCCTCCAGGTGGAACAGCCTGGCCACCGGAACGTCCGTGGAGCTGTGCAACACGATCGACAACGTGATGGTCACGGCGATGAGATCGAAGGCCGGCACCGCCTGCGGCACCCCCGACTGCAGCACGAGCAACCCGTAGACGACTGAGGCGAATCCCTTGGGCCCGAACCATGCCGCGGCAGCCTTCTCCCGCCGGGACAGGCGCGCGCCGATCAGCGACAGCAGCAGGCTCACCGGCCGGACGAGGACCAAAGTGAGCACCGCGACGACGTAGGCCCCCACCGACGTCTCGGCGAACAGCGTTGGGGTCAACAAAGCTCCGAACACCAGGACCGCCGCGAACTTGGCCAGTTCCGCGAGCAGGTCTCCGAACTCCTCGAACGCGTCGCTGCCCTCGGGAGTGAACGTGGCGACCATCGAGCCGGCGGCAAAGGCAGCGAGGTAGGGGTTCGCGCCGGTGAGGTGGCACAGCGCGTACAGGGTCACGGCCAGGGCGAAGGGGCCGAGGGGCTGGAATCGCGGCTCGCTGCCCAGCAGCGGCAGCTTCACCAGCAGCGCGGCCGCGACGGGGAGCGCGGCGCCGAGCGCGAGGCCGGCAACCAGTTCCAGCAACACGGTGCTGATCGAGGCGCCGGAGCCGCTGGTGGCGTTGGAGGCCGCGGCGATGAGCACAACGACGACGGGAAGCGCCAGCCCGTCGTTGAGACCGCTTTCGATGTTGAGCAGCTGGCGCAGCCGCTCGGGCACGTCCTGGCGGGTCACGATCGCCGAGGCGAACACCGGGTCGGTCGGGCTGAGCACCGCCCCGACGAGGAAGGCGGTCGTCGCGTCCAGGCCGGCTACGTAGTGGGCGAGCACGGCGACGCCGAGGAATGTCAAGGGCATCCCCAGCAGCAAGGCCCGCCCGGACAGCCGCCAGGCCTGCCGCAGCTCAGGGATACCGGCCCGCTGCCCATCGGTGAACAGCACTGTGAACAGGGCGAGGTCGGCCAGCGTCGACACGATCGAGCTGTCGGGGGTCAGCGACAGCCAGCCGAAACCGCCATCGCCGGCGATGGCCCCGGCCAGCAGGAACATCAACGACGTGGACAGCACGGTCCGCGCGGCCAGCCCCGAGACCAGGACCACGAGCAGCAACGTGACCCCGTAGATGAGGACGAGGACCACGCCGACCCCCGTCCCACGAAGTACCCGAGGAGCGCACTGCGCCGGACGCGCGGCCGGCCGGAGCCCCTCCCGGCCGGGACTTCGGGCGCTCCCTTACCCGCCGATTGTCTCGACAGGCAGCCCGCCGTCGGCGTAGCGGGTGCGCAGCACCTTCTTGTCGAACTTGCCCACCGAGGTACGGGGTACCTCGTCGATGAAGGACCACCGTTCCGGGATCTGCCAGGACGCGATCCGCTCGGCGAGGAAGGCGCGCAACGTCTGGGAGTCCACGGTCGCGCCGGGGCGGACGACCACGGAGGCCAACGGGCGCTCCTGCCACCGGTCGTCGGGGACGCCGACCACCGCGGCCTCCAGGATGTCGGGGTGCTCCATGAGGGCGTTTTCCAGTTCGACCGTGCTGATCCACTCACCGCCGGACTTGATGACGTCCTTCGAGCGGTCGGTGATCTGCATGAAGCCGTAGCGGTCGAAGATCCCGACGTCGCCGGTGCGCAACCAGCCGTCGTGGAACCGGCTCGTGTCCTCGCCTTTGTAGTAGGCGCCGGTCACCCAGGGGCCGCGCGCTTCGAACTCCCCGACCGATTCGCCATCAGGCGGCAGGACGGTCCCGTCATCGCCGACCAGACGGATCTCCATCCCGGGGATGACGCGCCCGGTCTTGGACCTCCACGTCCACTGCTCCGCCTCTGATGCCTGCTTCGGCGGCGCTGCGATCGCGCCCAACGGCGACGTCTCGGTCATCCCCCACGCCTGCAGGACCGTCACGCCCAGCCGCTCCTGGAAAGCCTTCATGAGGGCTCGGGGGACGGCCGCACCTCCGCAGGCGACCACTCGGAAGAAGGACAGATCCACATTTTCGGCGACTGCATGCCGGAGTACGTCGTTCCACACCGTGGGAACCGCCCCGGACATGGTGGGCCGCTCGGCGGTCATGAACCGGCACAGCGGCTCGGCCTGCAGGAACCGATCAGGCATCAGCAGGTCGGCGCCGGACATCCAGGCCGCGTAAGGAAGGCCCCACGCGCTCGCATGGAACATGGGAACGATCGGGAGCACCCGGTCCCCCTCGCTGAGCGCAAAGGCGGTTCCCATGCACGCGGCCATCGAGTGCAAGTAGGTGGACCGGTGGCTGTAGGCGACGCCCTTCGGGTTGCCCGTCGTCCCGCTCGTGTAGCACATGGCCATCGCCGCCCGCTCGTCCACGTCGGCCGGCCAATCGAACTCGCCCGACTCGGCGGCCAGCAGGTCGTCGTAGCCGTGCGCCCTGATGCTGGCCGTGGTCAGCGACGCGCGGTCGGCCTCCCCCACCACGAGCACATGCTCAACGGTCTTGAGCTCGGGCAGGATGCGGGCCAGCACCGGCGCCAGCGAGCTGTCCACGATGACCACGCGGTCCTCGGCGTGGTTGGCGATGTAGACGACCTGCTCGGGGAAGAGCCTGATGTTGAGCGTGTGGAGCACCGCTCCCATGGAGGGGACGGCGAGGTAGGCCTCCAGGTGCTCCTGGTTGTTCCACTGGAACGTGGCAACCCGGTCGTCACGCTGAATGCCAAGTCGCGCCAGCGCGGCGGCCAACCGGGCGGCGCGGTTCGCGACCTGGGTGTAGGTGGCGCTGCGCGAGCCCTCCGCCGTGGCGGTCACGACGCGACTGTCCGGGTACACCGTCGCGCCGTGTCGGAACAGAGCGGTCAGCGTCAGCGGGGCATCCTGCATGGTGGCCTGCATGAGTGCGGTCCCTCCTGGCCCCGGGGACCCGGAGCCGCCAGGACGATCCTGGCGCCGGGCGGACCATTACGCCACTCCTCCCAGGGCCTACCGCTCCACTGCGCCACCGCTTCATTACGCCACCGCTTCGCCGGGCCGCCGACCCGTCGGGTCGCGCCGCCCTCAGGCCACCCGGGCGAACTCCAGCTGGTGCAACACCAGGCTGGCCAGCGCCAGCATCTCGTAGGCGCGGTCCGCGGTTACCGGCGGAGCAGCCGGCCGCGCGAGGCCCGTCGCACTCTGGACGAGCCCCAGCGCCAGATGCCGGCACCCGTTCTGGGCGCTGCGGCCTGCCCTGGTGTCCAGACCGGCGATGAGCACCTTGGGAGCATCGTGGTTCAGCGCGGCCTCGACGAGCTCTTCTCCCGAGCCGCTCAGCCCGCTGATCTGGCGGAGGCGTGCGCACACGGTCTCCGCCGCCCCGGCGACTGCGGCTGCCATCCGCCCTTCCCGCCAGCTGAACGCGGCAGCGGACTGGACGCGCGGATGCAGACAGGAGAGCGCGAGGGCGGTACGCGCGCCCGGACCGAACCCGGGCACCATCTCCGCCAGCGCCTCGATGAACGAGGTGAGCCGGGTGGTGGCGGCATCGGTGAGGGTGGCTCCGGACGGACCGAGGTCACTGGAGTCGAACTGCCAGTTGGAGGGGTAGTTGCGCGTCGGCGCGCCTGGCTGGCTGCGCAGCTGGGTCAGGACCCGGTTGGCGCGCCGGGCCAGGTCGGCCGCCAGGCCGACGTGGGGGTAGCCCCGCCACAGGTTCAGATCGTCGAGGAGGCGGCGCAGCTCGATGCGGATGCGTCCCTCAGGCCACACCGTCCCCTGAAAGACGCCGTCCCCGCCGACCACGTCCGGGACACGCGGCGCGGGCAGCAGGTCGTTGAGCTTCTTGACCCAGTCGAGCATGCGCTGCACCGACTCCGGATCGATCGTCAGCCGGTCCTTGCCCAGGTCGGACCGTTCGAAGGAGAACTGCTCCGGCCATTCCACGTCCGGGGCGTGGGGCTGGCCGCGGAGGTGCGTCAGAATCCGGTTGGCCCGGTGGCAGAACTCCTCGCCGAGCCCGAAATGCGGGTACCGCTGCCACCTTGCGAGCTCGCCCGTGAGCCGGTCGAGTTCGCTGCGCAACTTGCCCACAGGCCAGGGCGTCGCGACCGTCCTGGGCAGCTCCGGCGATAGCATCGGGCCAGGCTATCGGCTGTGTCCTGACATATCCGGAATAGCCACGCGGGGAATCACGCGGTCGGTCTAACCGTCACCTCAGCGTTTCTCGTCGGGCCTGGTCTCCCCCGCCGGCAGATTGGGCGGCCCCCCGGCGTGCGCCCGGGCCGATGGGGTGGCGTCGATACCCGCATCCCGGCGCTGCCCCGCCGTGATCGGCGTGGGTGCACCTGTCAGCGGGTCGCTACCGGACGCCGTTTTCGGGAATGCGATCACGTCCCGGATCGATTCGGCCCCCCCGAGCAGGGCGCAGACGCGATCCAGCCCGAACGCGATCCCGCCGTGCGGCGGCGGTCCATACCGGAAAGCCTCCAGGAGGAAGCCGAACTTGGCCTCGGCATCCTGGCGGGACAGGCCGAGCACGTCGAACACGCGCTGCTGCACGCCGGCCCGATGGATACGGATGGAGCCACCGCCGATCTCCGTCCCGTTGAGCACCACGTCGTAGGCCCGCGACAGTGCCTGCCCGGGGGCGTCCGCGAAACCCGCCTCGTGCTCGGGCTTGGGCGCGGTGAAGGGGTGGTGCACCGACGTCCAACCGCCCTCGTCGGTCGGCTCGAACATCGGCGAGTCGACGACCCAGAGAAACTCCCAGCGCCCGTCGGGCACCAGGCCCCGCTCCCGCGCGGCGGCGGCGCGGAAGGCGCCGAGCAGCTCCAGCGACTCCCGCCGCGGGCCGGCGGCGAAGAACACGGCGTCGCCGGGCTCGGCCCCCACCGCCGCGCGCAACCCCCGCAGCTCCTGCTCGGCCAGGTTCTTGGCGATGCCCCCGCCGGGGACCCCGGCCGTGCTGAACAGCGCGTACGCCAGGCCCTTCGCGCCGCGCCCCCGGGCCCACTCCTGCCAGGCGTCCAGTTGCTTGCGGGGGTAGGACGCGCCGCCGGGCACGACCAGCGCCCCGACGTGCTCCGCCGCGGCGAATATCCGGAATTCCGTACCCGCGAAATAGGACGTCAGATCGGCCAGTTCCAGCCCGTAGCGCAGATCGGGCTTGTCGGTGCCGTAGCGCGTCATCGCCTCGGCGTAGGCCATCCGGCGGAACGGCGTGGGGACGTCGACCCCCAGCACAGTCCCCCAGACCCGGGAAATCAGCTGCTCGGTGAGTGCGTAGACATCCTCCTCGTCGAGGAAGCTCATTTCGATGTCGAGCTGGGTGAATTCAGGCTGGCGGTCCGCCCGGAAATCCTCGTCGCGAAAACACCGGGCAATCTGGTAGTAGCGCTCCATTCCCGCGACCATCAGCAATTGCTTGAACAACTGCGGTGACTGCGGCAGCGCGTACCAGCACCCTGGCTGCAGGCGGACGGGGACGAGGAAGTCGCGCGCCCCCTCCGGCGTCGAGCGGGTCAGGTAGGGCGTCTCGATGTCGACGAAGCGGTTCTCGTCCATGACGGCGCGGATGACGCGGGTCACGTCCGAGCGCAGCCGGAGCAGCCGCGCCGCCGCGGGCCGGCGCAGGTCCAGGTAGCGCCATTTGAGCCGGACCTCCTCGCCGACCTCGTGACCCCCCGCGTCGGCCACCGGGAACGGCAGCGGGGCAGCCCGGCTGAGCACCTCCAGCGAGTCGGCGACCACGTCCACCTCGCCCGTGGGCAGGTCCGGGTTCGCATTGCCGGCGGGCCGCTCCCGGACGGTGCCGGTCACCCGCACACACGACTCCAGCTGCACGGACAGGTCGAGATCGCGGACGACGACCTGCGCGATCCCGCTGCCGTCCCGGAGGTCGACAAACGCCACGCCGCCGTGGTCGCGCCGGCGGGCCACCCACCCGGCGAGCGCCACGGAGGTGCCGATGTCGGAACGGCGCAGCGTCCCGGCCTCGTGCGTGCGGATCACGACAGCTCCTCCACCAGTCGATCGAGCGGCACGGACCGCTGCTCCCCCGTACGCAGGTCCTTCACCTGGGCGACCCCGGCCGCGAGGTCGCGGTCTCCGGCGACGATGGCGTGGGCGGCTCCGCTGCGGTCCGCCGCCTTCATCGCACCCTTCATGCCCCGCTGCCCGTAGGCGAGGTCGGCGGCCACGCCGGCCTCTCGCAACCGCGCAACCAGCCGGACCAGTTCGCGGCGGGCCGCCTCGCCCAGCGGCACGGCGAACACCCGAACCCGGCCCGGCGGGACCAGTTCGACGCCTTCGGCCTCCAGCGCCAGGACCGTGCGGTCGACGCCGACCGCCCACCCCACACCGGGCAGCGGCGGTCCTCCGATCGATTCGGAGAGCCCGTCGTAGCGCCCGCCGCCCCCGACGGCCGCCTGCGCCCCCAGGCCGTCATGCACGAACTCGAACGTCGTGCGGGTGTAGTAGTCCAGCCCGCGTACCAGGCGGGGCGCCTCCTCCCAGGACACCCCGCCGTCGGCCAGCATCGCGCGCACTTCGTCGTAGTGCTCGCGGCACGGCTCGCACAGCGCGTCGGCCACGAGCGGGGCGCCCGCCAGCTGGTCGCGTACCTGCGGCCGCTTGTCGTCGAGCACCCGCAACGGGTTGATCTCCACGCGCCGGCGGGTCTCGTCGTCGAGGTCGAGCCCGCGGAGGAAGTGCTGCAGCCGCTCCCGGTACACCGGGCGGCAGGTCGCGTCGCCGAGCGAGTTCAGCAGCAGCCGGACCCCGCGCAGCCCGAGGCGCTGGTAGCCCTGCGCGGCCAGCCAGATCAGCTCTGCGTCCAGCGCCGGGTCGTCCAGCCCGAGCGCCTCCGCCCCGACCTGACTGAAATGGCGGTAGCGGCCGGCCTGTGGGCGCTCGTAGCGGAAGAACGACCCGGCGTACCAGAGCTTGACCGGCAGCGGCCCCTTCTGCAGGCCGGCCTCCAGCGCCGCGCGCAGCACGGAGGCGGTCCCCTCGGGGCGCAACGTGATCGAGCGCCCGCCCTTGTCCAGGAACGTGTACATCTCCTTGCTCACCACGTCGGTGGACTCGCCGACGCCACGCTCGAACAGGGCGGTGTCCTCGAACACCGGCGTCTCGGCGTAGCCGTAGCCCGCGAGCCGCAGGGGCGCGGCGATCGCCTCCCGCACGGCGAGGAAGGTCGCCGAGCGCGGCGGGAGCAGGTCGAAGGTGCCCTTGGGGGCGGTGAAAGAAGTGGTCACGGCCCGTACCGAGCAGGGCCGCTGGGGTCCAGCCCGTACCGAGCAGGGCCGGCGCGGTCCGGCCCGGCCTCGGCCAGGAAGGGGTTGGCGGCCCGCTCGTGGCCGACGTAGGTCGCGGGGCCGTGGCCGCTGAGCACGATCGTGTCATCGGGCAGCGGAAGGACGACCCGGGCGAGCGACTCCAGCAGGGCGGCATACGAGCCGCCCGGGAAGTCGGTGCGGCCGACGCTGCCGGCGAAGATGAGGTCACCGGAGAAGAGCACCGGGGTTGGCTCGCCCCGCCTGAGTTCCACCGGCTCCGTCGTGGCGAACGTCACCGAACCGGGCGTGTGGCCCGGCGCGAGGTCGACCCGCAGCCGAACCCCGGCAAGGTCGAGCACCTGCCCGCCGGACAGCTCCCGGACGTCGTCGGGCTCGGTCCATTGCAGGCGGCCGAACAAGGGGATGCCCTTCGGCAGGCCCACGGGCGACCAGGGGTCGGTGAGCTGGCCGCGGTCCGCTGGGTGTATGTAGGCGGGGATGTCGCGCGCGCCGCACACGGGCACCACCGAGAACGTGTGGTCGAAGTGCCCGTGGGTGAGGATCACGGCGACCGGCTTGAGGCGGTGCTCGCGCAGGCGCGCGTCGACGTCGTCGTCCGCGCCGATGCCCGGGTCGATGACGACGCATTCCTGCCCCGGGCCGGGCGCCACGATGTAGCAGTTCGTATCGGTGGGACCTGCGGAGAAGCCGTCGACCAGCACGACAACCGAGGCTAACGTCCCTGCCCGGAAGCCGGTGCGTAGACTGCCACGGCGTTCCCAGGAAGGCCGGCCCGGTGACCGGCGTCCCTATGCCGGCAGGAGACATCGGTGCCCAGCAGTCGGCGGCAGCGCGAACTGGCCCGCCAGCGCGCCCAGCGACAGGCAGTCCGGCGAGCAGAGAAGCACAAGCGGCGGCAGCGAACCATCGCCATCGTCGCGGGCCTGTCCGTGCTGGTCATCGCGGGCGTCGCCGCGCTGATCATCGGCCTGAACAGCTCGTCCAACAAGGCAGGCCCGGCCACGCCGGTCACAACAACCCCCACCCCCACACCGACCACCCGACCCGTTGCCTGCAACGGGCCCGTCCCGCCGTCGAGCGCACCGAAGACCTATCCCAGCCCGCCGCCGATGACGATCAACACGAACGCGAACTACAGCATGACGATGAATACCTCCTGCGGGACGATCGTGGTCGCCCTGGAGGCAAAGCAAGCGCCGCAGACGGTCAACTCGCTGAACTTCCTCGCGGGACAGGGTTACTACAACGGCACGCCCTGTCACCGGCTCGTCCAGTCCGAGTCGCTGACGGTACTGCAGTGCGGTGACCCGACCGGGACCGGTAGCGGTACCCCCGGCTACACGCTCCCTGAGGAGAACCTCACAGGCGCCAAGTACACGCGCGGGACGATGGCCATGGCCAAGTCGTCGGCGCCCCACTCCACCGGTAGTCAGTTCTTCCTCGTCGACAAGGACAGCACGCTGCCCCCCCAGTACACCGTCGTCGGCCACATCAACAGCCCGGCTGGCCTTGCCGTCCTCGACAAGCTCATGGCGGCCGGGCAGGACAACAGCAACCAGACCGGGGACGGCGCGCCGCTGAAGCGGATCTACCTCAACACGGTCACGGTGACCCAGGGCTGACCACCTCGGACGGTCAGCGGGGTGTCCCGTCCCTGGGCAGTCGCACCGTCATGGTCGTGTCCCCCGGCACCGACGTCAGCGTGACCTGGCCGCCGTGCGCCGACACGACCGCTGCCACGATCGCCAGCCCCAAGCCGGCGCCGCCCCGGTCCCGCGAGCGGGCGGTGTCGGCTCGGGTGAAACGGTCGAACGCGCGCGGCATCAGGTGCGGCGGGAAGCCCGGCCCGTCATCGTGCACGGCCAGCACGGCCCACGGCCCCTCCGCCCAGACCCCGACCCGCACCGACGTCCCGGCCGGCGTGTGGATGCGGGCGTTGGACAGCAGGTTCGCCAGTACCTGCCGCAGCCGGTGCTCGTCGCCGCAGACCAGCAGCGGCTCCGCTGGCACGTCCAGGCCCCACCGGTGCGCCACGTCCGCTGCCTGGGCGTCGGAGACCGCGTCAGCGGCCAGCAGAGCCATGTCGACCTGTTTGCGTTCCAACGGCCGGCCCTGGTCGAGCCGGGCCAGCAGCAGGAGGTCTTCGACCAGCTCACCCATCCGGTCGGCTTCGCCCTCGACCCGGCGCATCGCCCGCGCGAGGTCGTCGGGGTCGGCCGTGGGCGCGCGGCGGAACAGCTCGGCGTAGCCGCGGATGCTGGCCAGCGGCGTCCGCAGCTCGTGGCTGGCGTCCGCGACGAAGCGCCGCAGCCGTTGCTCGGAGGCCGCCCGGGCCGCGAACGCGCTGTCCACGTGGCCGAGCATCACGTTCAGGGCCTCGCTGACCTGGCCGACCTCGGTACTCGGCGCCTCGACCGGCACGCGGTCGGGAAGGGACGCCTGGCCCCGGTCCAGAGGTAGCGCCGCGACCCGGCGGGCGGTCACCGTGATCCTGTCGAGCGGGCGCAGGCCGAGGCGGACGAGCCAGGCCCCCAGTACGCCGACCACCACGAGGGCTGCAGCGAACACGACAACCTCGACCAGGAGCAGCCGGCCGACCGTCTTGTGGACCGTCTCCAGCGGCAGGCCGGTGACGAGTATCTCGCCGGTGGGAAGCGCGTCCGCCGTCACCCGGTAGCTGCCCAGCCCGCTGGACAGGTCCACGGTCTGGGGCGCGCGCAGGGCCTGCTGCGACGCCGAGATCAGCTCCGACTTGTCCGCCTCGTTGAGCGACGGGGGTGGCGACGTCTCGCCCGCTGGCACAGCCAGGACGGCCGCCTCGACCGCGCCGGCCGGCCCGATCAGGACGCCCAGCGTCCCGAGCGGCTGGCCGCGAAGATCGCCGACGGCCGGCCGCGGGCCGAGGTGCACCCTGTCGCTGGTCTGCGCGAGCTGTTGGTCGACCTGGCCGAGCAGGAACGCCTCCAGGGCCCGGGCCGTGGCGAACCCGACCCCGGCCAGCACGACGGCCACCAGCACGACGAGCCCGACCGCCAGGCGCCGACGGATCGTCAGCCGCTCCAGGCGGCTGCGAACCGAGGTTCTCATGGCACCCACCGGCCGTTCGATGCGCTGTTCAGGACGGGCTACTGAGGCGGGCGCAGCACGTACCCGACCCCGCGCACGGTATGGATCAAGGGCATCCGATCCTTGTCGATCTTACGTCGCAGGTAGCCGACGTAGAGCTCCACCACGTTGCCCTGGCCGCCGAAGTCGTAGCGCCACACCCGGTCCAGAATCTGCGCCTTGCTCAGTACCCGCCTCGGGTTGCGCATGAAATAGCGGAGCAGCTCGAACTCGGTCGGGGTCAGCTCGATGAGGGTGTCGCCGCGGCGCACCTCGCGGGACTCCTCGTCCATCGTCAGGTCCGCGACGGCCAGCGTCGACCCCTGCTGCGCGCGGGTGATCCCCATCCGCCGCAGCAGAGCGCGCAGCCGGGCCACCAGCTCTTCGAGGCTGAAGGGCTTGGTCACGTAGTCGTCGCCGCCCAGCGTCAGGCCCGCGACCCTGTCCTCGGTGCTGTCCCGGGCGGTCAGGAACACGACGGGTGACTCGATGCCCTCGCGGCGCATGCGCCGCAGTACTTCGAAGCCGTCCAGGTCGGGCAGCATGATGTCCAGAACGACGGTGTCGGGGCGGAAGGCGCGGGCCTCGCGCAGCGCCTCCAAGCCGCTGCCGGCGGTACGCACGTCCCAGCCCTCGTACTTCAACGCCGTGGCCACGAGGTCGGCGAGGTAGGCCTCGTCATCCACGACGAGGACTCGCACCTGCCGGCCCAGCTCGGCGGCGGCCTCGGCTCCCGGCATTGGTCCTGCCCCTTCTTTCACAACCTCGATCATCCGCGCACCGCCACCCTGGCCCAAGTGGCGGGGTGGCGGAGCACGGTCCTGCAGCGGCCTCCTTCCCCCTGCTTACTGAGTCGTGCCGTCGCTGCGGCTGCCGAGCTCCACCGTCACGGTGTGCTGCTGGCCGTCGCGGGTCACTGTGACCGTCACCTTGTCCCCCGAATTGTGCTGGGCGATAGCGGCCTGCAGTTCGTCGGCGGAACCAACCCGAGTGCCACCGACCGCGGTGACGACGTCCCCGGCCTGCAAGCCGGCGTTCGCCGCCGCGCCGCCCGGCACGACCTGCGCGATGACGGCGCCGCCGGTGCCGTTCTCCACCGACACTCCCAGGTACGCACCACCCGAGGGGGACGTCGACGACCCGCCGCCGGCCCGCAGCTTGGGCAGCTCGGCAAGCACCTTGTCGGACGGGATCGCGAACCCGATGTTCTGCGCGGCCCGGGAGGTGTCGGCGCCGGTCGCGACCTGCGTGTTGATCCCGACGACCCGGCCGGCCGTGTCGACGAGCGGCCCGCCACTGTTGCCCGGGTTGATGGCCGCGTCAGTCTGGATCAGGCCGGTCAGGCTGCTCCCGCTGTCGGAGGAGGAGCCGGACAGCGACCGGTTCGTTGCGGACACGATCCCGAGCGTCACAGTGGGCGAACCGCCATAGCCCTCGGCGTTGCCTACCGCCAGGACGCTGTCGCCCACGTGCACGGTGCTCGACGCCGCGAAGGTGGCGGCCGTCAGGCCGGAGACCCCCTTCAGCTGCAGTAGCGCAAGGTCAGCATTGCTGTCGCTGCCGATGACCGTGGCGGACACCGCCCCGTTGTGCCCGGGCACCTGCACTGAGATCGACGTCGCGCCGGCCACCACGTGCGCGTTCGTGACGACCTGGCCGTCGCTGGTCACGATGATGCCGGTGCCGGCACTCGTGCCGCCGCCCTGACCGCGGAAGCCGCCACCGAACTGGCCCGAACCCCCCGAGATCTCCGCCGTGATGTTGACGACGGACGGCTCGATCGTGCTGACGGCCTTGCTGATGTCCCCGCCTGCCGAGGCCACGGGCGCGGGCGAGGTGCTCGCGGTCGGGCTGCCCGTTGACGAGGAGCTGTTGTCCATCGCCGCGACGATCCCGCCGCCGGCGACGCCGGCGAGCACGGCGGTGAGGCTCAGCGCCACAACTCCCGCGCCGAGTCGCCGAGCCCGATGGGGCCGGTTCGACGGGTGGGGAGCGTCGAATACCGGCGCGGAAGGGGTGATCGGGACCGCCGGCGGCGGCGGAGCCATGGGAGGCAGTTCCGAGGGCGGCAGCACCGTCGGCGTGCCCGACGGGCCGGCGCCGGTCGGGCCCCCCACACCGGGAAAGTCAGGCTGCTGGTCGGACATGGCTTCCTCCTGCTGTTAGGCGTCTGCAAGCACCGTGCGCCTGCACGCACTGGGCGTCTGCAAGCACTGGGCGTCCACAAGCACTGGGCGTCCACAAGCACTGTGCGTCTACAAGCACTGTCGCGACCTCGTCTGTGCGGGGGCTGAGGCTTAGCTGTGAGCCGGCTGTGAGGGACGAGCCGGCGGCCCGGCCGAACCGGACGGCCCGGCTCACAGCGCGTGCACAGCTAGCGCCCAGGCAGCTCTCAGCCCGTGCGCCGACCCTGGAACCAACCGCGAGAGAGAGGAAGCGGCATGAGACGCCACGGTCAGGCTGGCCAGGGTGGCAAGGTCCCGCGGGAAGCGCAGCGGCCCACCGAACGCGACGCGGTTTCGGCCTCGCGCGCCGAGCTGGACCGAAGAGCCCGGGAGCAGCGCGAGCGACGCTCCCGCGCGGTCAGCGCGGCGGCTGCGGTAGGCGGGATGGCCAGCCTGGCTCTCGTCCTCCTCGGCTCGCCCGCCGCGCCGACGGGCCAACCCTCGACCGGAGTGGGCGCCGCAGCCAGCAATGACGTCGCGATGACGGCAATCCCCGATCCGGCGGTGCGGGAACGAACCTCAGTCAGCCGGGGCTGAACCAGAACTCGATACGCGTGGGGAGCAGTGCCTCGATGACCATTCAGTGCGCCACGAAGGATGACGTCGAGCTGACCGGCGTCCCGCTGTACGAGATACGCACCGAGGTCATGTCGGCCAGCGCCCGGATCTGTGTGGTGGGCGGCGACGCCGGCATGGCGGAGGACGCGCGGGCCCGGCTACTCGAACTCGCGCGACGATGGGACGGCGCGGCTGCCGACAGCGAGATCGGGCGGATCAACACCGGGAGCGGAGCTCCGGTACCCGCTTCGCCGGAGACCGTGTTGCTGGTGGGCCTCGCCCTGCAGGCTGCCCGGGAGACCCGTGGCGGCTACGACCCGCGCGCGCTGCCCCGAGTGCTCGACGGCGTCGGCGGATTCGGCCGAGACGACTCCACCAC
The DNA here is from genome assembly GCA_017882765.1 of Frankiaceae bacterium. Taxonomy (GTDB): domain Bacteria; phylum Actinomycetota; class Actinomycetes; order Frankiales; family Frankiaceae; genus JADGOW01. The sequence goes on along the minus strand of JADGOW010000002.1, from coordinate 10,360 downwards.
CAAGTGGATCGAGAGGTTCGTCGTCGACCCCCGTTCCGGGACTGTCGGGATCCCGCCATGTGCGGCTCTCGATCTCGGTGGCATCGATCGAGGGCTCGCAGCCGATCTCGTCGTGGCCGACGCTCTCGACGCAGGGGCGTATGGAGTCTGCGTGGACGTCGGCGGTCACGTGCGCGCTGCGGGGGCGGCACCGTGCCGGAACGGCTGGGTATTAGCTGTCGAGCATCCCCTCGCCCCGCTGCCGGTGGCCAGCCTGCGATTGCGCGGAGGCGCCGTCGGGACGAGCGCGCGCACCGCCTACACCGGCCGGGCGAGCGCGCAGGAGACCCCTGGGCTCGTGGCAGTCACCGTAGTGGGCGCGTCGGCCTGGCACGCCAAGGCGATCGCCCGGGCAGCGTTGCGCGCTGGGTATCGCCGCGGCCAGGCGCTGGTCGAGAGCGCAGGCGGAGCCGCCCTGTTCTGCTTCACCGACGGGACGTGCCGGCCCACCACGGGGTGGCGGGCCTTCGCCGACTGACGTCGGGGTGGTGGGCCTTCGCCGACTGACGTCGGCGGCCGGCGGAGGAATTTCGCCTGCCGCGCCACCTTTTTCAGCCGACGTGGAACAGCTGGATCCCGCTCGGCGTTGACACAGCTGGTGCCGGTTCGTTCCATGGCCCCCGGACCCAACTTTGTCGCTTCGAGCGACTACTCGCCGCGAGGCAGACCTGGCGGGCCGGCACCGTTGTTCTTCATCTCAGCCATCAGCGCCGGGTGCGCTCCGCCTGCGCGAGCCACTCACGCTGCGTCGCCAGCTGGGCCTCCGCTTTCTCCGCATCCCCGGTGCGGCCTTCCGCCCGGGCGCGCTCAGCTCGGGTTTCCAGCTTCCCAACCGACTCGCGAAGCCGGATGACCAGTTGGGACTGGGAGGATTGCTCGCGTCGCCACTTCGTGTCCGCAGCGGCGCGAACTCGCTGTGCGGCAGCTTCCAGCCGGCGCTCGAGCGAGGCGACGGTTTCGCGGGGAACTTTGCCGACAGCCTCCCACCGTCGTTCGATGTCGCGGAGGCGGCGTTGTGCCGTGGGAAGATCCGCGGCGGGGTCCAGGGCCTCGGCCTCGGCGAGTAGCCCTTCCTTTGCGTTCAGGTTGCTGCGGTAGGTCTCCTCGCGCTGGTTGAACGTCTCAGACCGGTGGGCGAAGAACGCGTCCTGGGCGGCCCGGAACCGGGCCCAGAGGGCGTCGTCGGCTGCCTTGTGGGCCCTGCCGGCTGCCTTCCATTCCGACATCAGCGCCTTCAAGCGGCCGGCCGTCGCCGCCCATTCGGTGCTCGAAGCGAGCTTCTCGGCCTCCTCGACCAGCGCTTCTTTCTTCGCCTGCGCCGCCTTACGCTGATCATCAAGTGCGGCGAAGTGGGCCCCGCGGCGGCGGGTGAACTCGTCACGCGCGGCCGTGAGGCGCCGCCAGAGCTCGGACTCGGTTTTCCGATCGATCCGGACCGTCCGCCACCATTCGACGATCTCGCGGAATCGGTCCCCCGCCGCCTTCCAGTCCGTGGTCTCCGCCAGTCGCTCGGCCTCGGAAACGGCCTCCTGTTTGGCCGCCACCGCCTGCGCGGCTTCCGCCGCCTTCGCTGCCTCACTGTGTGCCTGGCGCTGCGACAACTGATCGAGGACAGCGCTCAGACGCCTGTCCAGCCCGTCCACGTCGCCTACAACATGTGCTGTGGGCAGAGCCTGCCGCAGCCGGTTGGCAGCCTGCCGGACGCTGCGCAGCTCACCTTCGCTGCCGTGCACCCGGTGCTCCAGGAGGTCCACCTCAGTGGCGAGATCGTCGTACCGGCGGCCGTAGTAGGCCAGGCCCTCCTCCGGGGACCCCGCGTGCCATGAACCGACGGCGCGCTCCCCTGTTGCCGTCCGCAGGTAGACCGTGCCGTCCTCGGCCACCCGCCCCCAGTCAGCCGGGTCCTCATACACGTGCGCCGCCATGGGCGGCACCGGCAGTGCGTGCTGAACTCCGGCCGGCGCGTACGGTCCGTCGGGCTCCGCTGCCTCGGCCGTGGGCTCCGCTGCCTCGGCCGTGGGCTCGGCCTGGTCGGCCGTGGGCTCAGCCGCCTCGGCCGTGGGCTCAGCCGCCTCGGCCGTGGGCTCAGCCGCCTCGGCCGTGGGCTCAGCCGGCTCGGCCTGCTCGGCCTGCTCGGCCGGCTCGGCCTGCTCGGCCGCTGCGTCAACCGGCACGGCCGACTCACCCGACTCGGTGACCAGGCTCGATTCTTCCTGCGGTTCCGTCGCGGGGTCAGTCACCAGCGCCACCGCACCTTCCCAGCGCCTCGTCACCCGCCCATCGGTCCGAGAAGCGGCGGCGGTCCATCACTTCCCGGCCGTCACCGCGACCCTCCCCCTGACCGGGCGCAGCCTATCGGCACGCCGGTGGAGGGTGCCGGGGGGCGCCCCCCGAGACGGCCAATAAGGATCATGGACGACGCCCTCAAGTTCTCCGAGAGAACCACCGATGACTCTGGCAATCCGCCATTCGGGTGAAAGGGGAAGGGTCATGATCGTGCGCATCCCCTACGTGGACGACGAGCCCGCACCTCGCTGGTACGACGGGAAGGCCGCCTACCTTCTGCCCCTGCTTCTGCTGCTCATCGTGGTCTTCGTCTGAGATCCTGGCTCTTCGGCGTTGAACGGACTCCGCTGGAACAGCCGATCGCGCCCTGACTAGCGTGTCGGCAGCCGCTCGCGCGTCCAGGCGCAGGCAGTTGCGGAGGTTGCCATGCGATTCACTCGTCGCGACCTGCTCAAAGGCGGCGCAGCCGCCGCTGCTGTGGGAGCTGTAGGCGGGATCGGCGCGTGCGCCTCGGGCTCGGGGAACTCCGGCGGGACGACGCCGACTCCCACCGGACCGAAGCCGGTCACGACCGTCCAGCAGACCTTGCTGCGCGGCAAGCCCGGCAAGGGCGGTTACGTGCCGTTGGTGCCTTCTCCCGGTGAGGCCTACATCGTGCGTACCGACCTGGGCATCAAGGCGCAGGCAGGTCGCGAGAACCGCAGGACGGGCACGCTGGCCTTCGCCCAAATCACCGACGTCCACGTCGTCGACGCCCAGTCCCCGCTGCGGGTGGAATACACCGACCGCATCGGCGACCCGCCGAGCACCAATACGACCTTCAACTCCGCCTACCGCCCGCAGGAGATGCTCACCGCGCAGGTCGCCGACACCATGGCCGCGACGATCAACGCAATCGGTTCCGGTCCGGTTTCCGGGCTGAAGTTCGGATTCACGATCTCCACTGGCGACATCGCCGACAGCTGCCAGCAAAACGAGCTGCGCTGGCAGATCGACATCCTGGACGGCGCGCACCAAGTCGTCGCCGACAGCGGCAAGAAGGGCACGTGGGAGGGCGTGCAGGGTGACGACCCCGAATGGTATGACGTCCATTACTGGCATCCCGATGGCACCCCAGCCGGAAAGCCCGAAGACCTGCCGAAGACCACTTGGGGATACCCCACCGTCTCCGGCCTCATGGACGCGGCGATGCGGCCTTTCACGTCCACCGGGATCGGGATGCCGTGGTATGTGACGTTCGGCAATCACGACGGGGAGATTCAGGGCAACATTCCCCCCGACATCCCGAGACTGCGTGAGATCGCGGTTGGCGACCAGAAGGTCTGGGACCCGCCCCCGGGCATGTCCGCAGTGGCGTTCCTCGCCTCCTTCGTCGCGACCGGGAAGATCCCTCAGGGCACCCGAATCCGGACCGTCGCCGCAGACCCGGCCCGCCAGGTGCTCACGCACAGGGAATTCATCCAGGATCACTTCACGACGACGGGCACGCCCGTGGGCCACGGCTTCACCCAGGCCAACATCGACAGCGACACGGGCTATTACACGTTCAACCCGGTGCCGCAGATCCGGGCTGTCTCGCTGGACACGGTCAACCCGAACGGGGGCGCAGACGGGTCGCTGGACGCCGCACAGTTCTCCTGGCTCAAGGACCAGCTCAACACGGCCCGGACGGACGAGAAGCTGGTCATCGTCTTCAGCCATCACACGATCACCACGATGGAGAACGGGAAGCTGGCCGACCCGAAGACCCAACAGCCGCGAGTGACCGGCGACCAGGTCAGGGAGCTGTTGCTGGAGTATCCGAACGCCATTGCGTGGGTCAACGGGCACACGCACGACAACAACATCTGGGCCCGCCCGAAGTCGGGGGCCAGCGGAGGCTTCTGGGAAATCAACACGGCATCCCACATCGACTGGCCGTCGCAGTCACGGCTGATCGAGGTGGTCGACAACCAGGACGGGACGCTGTCCATCTTCTCGACGATCGTGGACTTCGCCGCCCCCGCCCCCGCCTACGACAAGCTGGACACACCTGCGGCCATCGCGTCCGTGGCCCGCGAGTTCGCGGCCAACGACTGGCAGGACCGCACCGGGTACACGGCGACGGTCGACGGCCGGCGCGGCGCGGCCACAGATCGCAACACGGAACTGCTGGTTGCCAAGCCGCAGGGGTTCTAGCCGGAGCCACGTGCGGGTCCGCGGCCGGCTGCCAGGGGTCCTGGCCGGAACTGCATGCATGCTCTTCGGATCAAGGCCTCCGACCGCCCGGTTTGTACTGACAAACATGGATAGACCAGACGATAGATCTTGTTATCGGCGAGGGCATGCATGCAGTTGCGGCCAGGCACGCCGTGTGCCCGATCGCAACCGGCCGCGGTTTTCCGCTATTAACGGGTGGCGCCGACCCGATAGCAGTCGTACACACCCTCGATGGACCGCACCGCTTTCAGCAGGACCCCGAGATGCTTGGTGTCACCCATCTCGAAAGTGAACCGGCTCACGGCGACCCGGTCGCGCGTCGTCGAGACCATCGCCGACACGATATTGACGTGGTGATCTGACAGGACCCGGGCAACGTCGGAGAGCAGCCGTGTGCGGTCCAGCGCCTCCACCTGGATCGCCACGAGAAAGACCGACTCTGCCGTCGGCGACCAGTCCACGTCGACCATGCGCTCGCGCTGGCCGGGCCGCATCGTGAGCACATTGGCGCAGTCCGTGCGGTGCACGGACACCCCGTTGCCGCGAGTGACGAACCCGCAGATCGGGTCTCCCGGCATGGGGGTGCAGCAACGGGCGAGCTTGATCCAGACATCGGAGGCGTCCCGGACAACGACCCCGGGATCACCCACCGATCGAGGTCGCGAGGGCCTGGTGGGCACCGCCGTCTCGGCGATGTCCTCGACGGCGCCCTCCGGCCCGCCGTAGGACTGGACCAGGCGCTGCACCACAGCCTGCGCCGCCACGTGCCCCTCCCCGACGGCGGCGTAGAGGGCTGAAACGTCGGTATAGCGGAGGTCTTTGGCGATGGTGAGCATGGCGTCCCCGCCGAGCAGCCGCTGCAGCGGGAGACCCTGCTTGCGCAGCGCCCGGCCAAGGGCGTCCCGGCCCTCCTCGATCGCGTCCTCGCGCCGCTCCTTCGCGAACCACGCCCGGATCTTGGATCGGGCCCGGCCGCTCTTGACATAGGTCAGCCAGTCCCGGCTGGGACCCGCATTGGGTGCCTTGCTCGTGAAGATCTCTACGACGTCCCCGTTGTCGAGGGAGCTCTCCAGGGGCACCAGCCGGCCGTTCACCCGGGCTCCGATACATCGGTGTCCCACCTCGGTGTGCACCGCGTAGGCGAAGTCCACCGGGGAGGCTCCCACCGGCAAGGACACCACGTCGCCCTTCGGGGTAAAGACGAAGACCTCGGCGGCCTGCAGGTCGAACCGGAGCGAGTCGAGGAACTCACCGGGATCGCTCGTCTCCCGCTGCCAGTCGAGGATCTGGCGCAGCCAGACCATCTGGTCGGCAGCAGCGCCCGCCTGTATCCCCGCGGCCGCGCGGTGCAGGGTGCCCTTGCTGCCTTCCTTGTACTTCCAGTGCGCGGCAATGCCGTACTCGGCCCGGTGGTGCATCGCGTGCGTACGGATCTGCAGTTCGACCGGCTTGCCCTCCGGGCCGATCACGGTCGTGTGCAGCGACTGGTACATGTTGAACTTGGGCATCGCGATGTAGTCCTTGAACCGGCCCGGAACCGGCTGCCAGTCCGCGTGGACGGAGCCGAGGACGTTGTAGCAATCGCGAATGGTGTCCACCAGGACTCGCAGCCCGACGAGGTCGTAGATATCGGCGAACTCGCGGCCACGGCCGATCATCTTCTGGTAGATCGAGTAGTAGTGCTTGGGCCTCCCGGTCACCTCCGCGCGGATCTTCTCGTCCCGCAGGACGCGGCTGACCTGCTCGACGACGGTGTGCAGGAAGGTGTCGCGGCTCGGGGCCCGCTCAGCGACCAAGCGGACGATCTCGTCGTACCGCTTCGGGTACAGCGTGGCGAAGGCCAGGTCCTCCAGCTCCCACTTGATCGTGTTCATGCCGAGCCGGTGGGCCAGGGGCGCGTAGATCTCCAGGGTTTCGCGTGCCTTGCGTTCCTGCTTGTGCTCGGGCAGGAAGCGCAGTGTGCGCATGTTGTGCAAGCGGTCGGCGAGTTTGACGACCAGGACGCGCGGGTCCTTGGCCATCGCGACGACCATCTTCCGGATGGTCTCGCTCTCCGCCGCGTCCCCGGCTTTGACCTTGTCGAGCTTGGTCACCCCGTCGACCACGACAGCGACGAGCTCCCCGAACTCGTCCCGGATCCGATCGAGGCGGACGTTGGTGTCCTCAACGGTGTCGTGCAAGAGGGCCGCGCACAGAGTCGGGACGTCCATGCCCAGGTCGGCGAGGATTCCCGCCACGGCCACCGGATGCGTGATGTAGGGCTCACCGCTTCGGCGCAGCTGGCCTGCATGCGCGGCTTCGGCGAGCTCGAACGCCCGCTGGACAGGGGCCAGATCGGCTTTCGGATGGCTGTCACGCAGTCGCCGCACCACGGGTTCCAGCAGCGGCGGCCCCGACCGTGACGACGCAAGACGCAGCAGGGCCGAGCGCCGGCGACGGTGCCCGGTAGCAGGCTCTTCGCTGCCCAGCCGGGGAAGCACCTGGGAGTGCGATGCGGCCTCAGTCGACTCGACGTCGACGACCTCAGGCGCCGCGACCTCCCGGTCGTTCAGGCCGAGATCGACCTCAACGTCGGGTGCGGGAGCCAGCCCCTGTTCGGTTGCGAGATCGTCACCGGAGACCCGCTCTGCACCCCCGTCCCGCTTGGGACGGGCCCGCTGATCCTGACGGGTCGCCTTCGCCGGGGCCGTGTCCTCCCCCAAGCGGTCGTCTACTCGGGTCGTGGCAGGTTCGACACCGTGAGGCGCGGCTGCCTCAGGCATGGGCGGCTCCTCGGTGCTTGGTCAGTTCATCTCCAGCGGCGCGTTCATTGCCGGGCGTCCGCGCCAACGGACCTTCGGCTACCTACTTCAGGGTAGCTCCTCGGCCGGGCCGGCTCCCAGTGCCGATCTTTCCAGTACCGACCTTTACTCCGTGAGCAGCGCCGTGACGGGCATATCGCCCACGCGGCGCCGTCCCCCGAGGAATTCGAGCTCGAGCAGGACCGCGAGCCCCGCCGCATGCGCTCCGGTCCGGGTCACGAGCGTGCGGGCGGCAACGGCCGTCCCCCCCGTCGCCAGAACATCGTCAACGATCAAAACCTTGGTCCCTGCCTGAAGGGCGTCAACCTGGACGTGCAGGGAACTCTGTCCGTACTCGAGGGAGTAGGACTGGTCGAGGGTCTCCCCCGGCAACTTCCCGGGCTTGCGCAGCGGCACCACGCCGCGTCCCGTCGCGTACGCGGCCGCAGCGGCCAGCAGGAAGCCGCGCGCCTCGATGCCGGCGAGGATGTCCGCACCCGAGGCGAGCGCCTGCAGGGCGAGGCCGTCCACGACCGCGCGAAAAGACGCGGGATCAGCGAGAACCGGGCTGATGTCCTTGAAGACGATTCCTGGCCGGGGAAAGTCGGGGATGTCGCGCAGCCTGGCGCGAACCATCGTCGCAACGTCGGGAGCCAGCGTCATCGACGCTTTCCGCTGGGTCGACCCGGACGGCCTCCCTTGCGCTGCGGGGAGCGAGCGGGCTGGCGGGCGGGCCGTGCCGCAGCCGAGCTGTCGTCACCGCCCTGCGCCTCGGGCGGACCGTCACCCGGCGTGGTTTCGGCGGACGACGTCGACCGTGGCGCGGACGCGCCGCCTCGGGAGGTCCCGGTGGTGCGGGCTCCCGCCGCGGAAGCGCTCTTGCCGGCAACCGCGCCAGCCGCGACCGCCGCGCGGGCGCCGGTGCGCTTGCCGGCAGCGTCCTTTCCTGCGCGAGATCCGTCATCGGAATCGCCGGCGCCACCGTCACGGGGGCCGCCCTCGCCGGGCGCTTCGGCGGCCGCGCCTGCCGGGGACTCGGGCTTGGCGGCTGCCTGCTGACGAGCGACCCGGGCAGTCAGCTTCTGGTAACGGGGTTCCCGCTCCTTGAGCTGCACGAGGAACGGTGTCGCGATGAAGATCGACGAGTAGGTACCGGCCGCGAGGCCGACGAACATGGCGAGGGCCAGGTCCTTGAGCGTGCCGGCACCCAACAGCCCCGCCCCGATGAACAGCAGTGAGGCGACGGGCAGCAACGCGATGATCGACGTGTTGATCGAGCGCATCAACGTCTGGTTCACCGCGAGGTTGGCCGCGTGGCTATACGTGATAACGCTCGTGGAGGTGAGTTTCATGGTGTTGTCTCGGACCTTGTCGAAGACCACGACGGTGTCATAGAGCGAGAAGCCGAGAATCGTGAGCACCGCGATCACCGTGGCGGGGGTGACCTCGAAGCCCACCAGTGAGTACACGCCCGCGGTGATGACCAGGTCGTGAATGAGGGCCAACATCGCGGCCAGGGCCATCTTGGGTTCGAACCGCAGCGAGATATAGATCATGACAGCGATCAGGAACAGGATGAGGCCCTGCAAGGCCTTCGTCGTGATCGACTTGCCCCAGGACGCTCCCACGGTGTCGACACTGAACGCGCTCGCCGGCTCGCCCACCGCGGCACTCATGGACTGGACGGCCTTGCTGGTCTGCTCGGCGGACATCGGCGGCCCCTGCACCCGAACCTGGGATTCGCCGATCGACTGCACGACCGGGTCCGTGATCCCGCCGGCTTCCGCAGCCGACGTCACCTGGGAGATGGAGTGACCGTTGGCGGGGAAGACGACGCTGACACCGCCCTTGAAGTCGATGCCGAAGTCAAAACCGCGGAAGATCATGCTGACGATGCCCAGCACGATGATCACGCCACTTATCGCATACCAGATACGCCGCCGTCCGACAAAGTCGACGGAGACTTCCCCGTGGTAGAGCCGGGCTGCCAGAGACATCGTCAGATCTCCCCACCGGCCGGGCGTGGCCGCTTGGGACGAGTAGTCCGTCGTATGACGGACCTCTCGGCGGGTGGTATGGATTTCATGCCCATGGCCCTGGCGCTCAGCCCGCTGTAGCGACCCGTCGAGAAGAAGGGCCGCTGCACGAGCAACGTGACCACCGGCTTGGTGAAGATGAACACGACGACGACGTCCAGCAGCGTGGACAGGCCGAGCGTGAAGGCGAAGCCTCGCACGTCACCGATCGAGACTATATAGAGGATCACGGCCGCCAAGAACGAGACCGTGTCCGCGGACAGGATCGTGCGCCTGGCGCTCACCCAGCCGCGCTCTACGGACGTTCGCACCGAGCGTCCATCCCGGACCTCGTCTTTGAGCCGTTCGTAGAACACCACGAACGAGTCCGCGGTGATTCCGATGGCGACGATGAGGCCGGCGATAGCCGCGAGGGTCAGGGTGAAGCCGATGGCGGCGCCGAGCAGGCAGACCGAGGCGTAGATGAGCGACCCGCTCACGAGCAGCGAGGAAATCGTGACCACGCCCAGCGCCCGGTAGTAAAGGAACGAGTACAGGATGACGAGGCCGATGCCGATCGCCCCGGCGATCAGGCCGGCATGCAGGGAGGCCTTGCCGAGAGTCGGTGAGATGGTCTGCGCCTTGTCCGGCTTGAAGGCCAACGGCAGGGCACCGTACTTGAGGACGTTCGCAAGGTCCTCGGCCTGCTGCTGAGTGAACGTCCCGCTGATCTCTGCGTCACCGGGGATGACGTTCTGAATCGTGGGCGCCGACTGGACCACCCCGTCGAGTTCGACGGCGACCTGCTTGTTCGTGGTCTCCTCAGTGAGCTTGGTGAACTTCTGCTGCCCGCCGCCGGTGAAAGAAACCAAGATGATCCAGTCGCCGGTGACGGTTCCGTTCGTCTGCCGCACAGTTGCCGTGGCGGACTTCACGTCGGTGCCCACGACCTTGGCCGGCGCGAGCAGGTACTTGACCTGGTTGTCCTTGTCACAGGCGACCACGTACTGGTCTGCGGGGCCGTTGCCATTGGCGTGGTAG
>JADGOW010000201.1 GCA_017882765.1 Frankiaceae bacterium | reverse complement strand
CCCCGGGGACACGGCCTCCCCCGGCGACGTGGTGGCCCGTGCATCCGACGACCCGCACAGCTCGGTCGCGAGCGCGGGCAGCGCCTCGGGCGGCGGCGTCTCGGCCCGCACGACCACGGGTGGCAGCTCGCGCCACGAGGACCCGCCCGGAAGAGCCACTCGTGGCCAGCGCACCAGCGAGGAAGACCTGCCGGTGTGCTGCTGGCACTAACGGCTGGTTAGGTCAGGGCGAGCGAAGGAACTCCGCAACGAGCGTGGCGCAGCGCCTTGGCATCTCAGCCAGGGGGTCGTGACCGGCACCCGGCAGCGTGGTCATCCGCACGGTTGCGGGCCGCACGGTTCGGGTGAGCGAGTTGACGATTCGCTGCGCCATGGCGAGCGACGACACCGTGTCCCGGGTTCCCCACAGCACCAGCGCCCGCTGGGGTGAGATTCGCCCGATGGGTTCGAGGTGGGCGTAGGCCGCGCGGATTCGTCCACGGCGCACCGCCTCCGAGCCGCCGCCCCACCCACCACCCGAGCCGCCGCCCCCGCTGCCGGCCCTCGCACGCCCGCGTGCGAGGGCGGCGCCGGCGACGAGCCGTGCGACGGTCCAGGGCGCCAGCGCCCGCCCGCCGCTGATCAGGACGACCCGGCGCACCAGATCAGGACGTTGAGCTGCCAGGTTCCACGCGAGAGTTGCCCCCGTCCCGTGGCCGACCACGTCCACCGGGCCGTCGACGGTATGCAGAACGAGCGCGGCGAGCTCGCCGGCCAGTACATGAGCGCTGTAGGGATCCCGGTCTTCGCTGGCCCCGAGGCCCTTTGGCGAGACGGCGAGCGCGGCCCGGTCGGCGGCAATCTCGCCCGCCAGGACGTCCCAGTCTCCCAGCCCGCCCGCGACGTCGTGCAGGAGCAGGACGGGGGGCGAGACCGGCCAATGGTCCGCGCCCTCGCCCTCGCCGTCGCCGTCGTCGTCCGCCGGGGGCGGGACAGTGGCGCGGAACCGCCGGACGGAATAGCGCACGCCGCCGGCAGCTACCGGCCCGTCGTCCGGCCCGGCATCGAGAGCGCCACCCCCGGGAAAGAGAATCTCAGGCGACACCGGTCACGCTCGTTCGCCTCCCACAGTTCTGGTCGTTTCCCCGCCTTCGCGGGCAAAGAGCTCGTCGGCTACAGCCCGCGCCACCGAGCCCGCCGTCCGCAGGTCGGTGACCAACTCGTCCGGCGTGTCCGCAGGGTAGCCGAGGAGGCGGGCGACGCGGGCCAGTGGACGGCCCGAGCCGGGCAGGACGTCACCCGGGCGCCCGCTCGCCAGCATGATGGCGTTGCGGGCCCGGGCCGCGCCGGTCCAGGCCCCGACCAGTGCACTCAGTTCGTCTGCGGACAGCAGGCCAGCGTGCTCCGCCGCAACGAGCGCGCGGCGCGTCGAGGTCGTGCGCAGCTCTGGCAACCGAGCAGCATGCCGCAACGCGAGCAGCTGTGCGGACCATTCCACGTCCATGAGCCCGCCCGGGCCGAACTTGAGGTGCAGAGTTCGGTCGACCCCGCGGGGCACCCGTTCGAGCTCGATGCGCCGCTTCAGGCGCTTCACCTCGCGCACGGCCGACGGCGGGAAGGTCCGCGGGTACCGGACCTCGTCGGCCAACTCCAGGAACCGGGCTGTGAGCTCCGGGTCCCCGGCGGCCGGGGACGCCCGCAGCAGCGCCTGCGCCTCCCACCCCAGCGACCACCGCCGGTAGTACGCGCCGTAGGAGGCAAGGCTGCGCGTCAGGGGACCCTGCCGGCCCTCCGGACGCAGCCCCGCGTCCACCAGCAGCGCCGGGTCCGGGGCAGGCAGGGTGAGCAGGCGGCGCAGCTCCTCGGCGACGACATGCGCGGCGATCGCCGCCTCGCTGTCGGTGGCCGCGCCGACCGGGTCGTGCACGAACAAGACGTCGGCGTCGCTGCCGTACCCCAGCTCCGCTCCGCCGAGCCGGCCCATCGCGATCACCGCGAGGCGCATCGGCAACGGACGGCGGTACTCGGCCGTGACCTTGCGCAGCGCCACCGTGAGCGCAGATCCCAGCGTCGCCCCGGCAGCGTCGGTCAGGGCGCGGCCCACCGCGTGCACGTCCAGGAGTCCGAGAATGTCCGCGGACGCGACCCGGACCAGCTCCACCCGGCGCACGGACCGCGCGGCAGCGACCGCCCCCTCCCAGTCGTCCGTGCGGGCGGCGATGGCGAGCATCGCGGCCGCCACGCCTTCCCTGTCCCGCGGCACCAACTGCTCCGGAGAGCTCAGCATCTGCACTGCCTCGGGCGCCCGGGTCAGCAGATCTGCGACGTAGCGACTGCTCGCCAGCAAGCGGGCCAGCCGCTGCGCGGCGCTTCCCTCGTCGCGCAACAGGCGCAGATACCAGTGGGTGCGCCCGAGTGCCTCACTGACCTGACGGTAGGCGAGCAGGCCCGCGTCCGGGTCGGCAGCGTCAGCGAACCAGCCGAGCATCGCCGGGAGCAGCGTGCGCTGGATCGCCGCGGTGCGGCTGACCCCCGTGGTCAGCGCCTCCAGATGCTTGAACGCGGCTATCGGATCGGCGAACCCGAGCGCTTCCAGCCTGCTGCGTGCCTGCGCCGGGGTGAGCCGCAAGTCTTCTGCCGGCAGTCGTGCTACGGCCTCCAGCAGCGGCCGGTAGAAGAGCTTCTCGTGCAGGCGCCGCACCTCCCGCGCATGCTGGGCGTGGTAGGCCAGGAACTCTTCCGCGGGGTCGGACGTGAAACCCAGCGAGCGGCCGAGCCAGCGCAGGGCCGCCGGATCGGTCGGGATGGTGTGGGTGCGGCGCAGTCGCTGCAATTGCAGCCGGTGCTCGGCGCTGCGCAGGAACCGGTAGGACCGTGCCAGCCCGGCCGCATCGGCCCGCCCCACGTACCCACCTGCCGCCAGCGCGCCCAGGGCCGGCAGGGTTGTGGCCGAGCGCAGCGACTCATCCGTGCGGCCGTGCACGAGCTGGAGCAGCTGCACGGCGAACTCCACGTCGCGCAGCCCGCCAGGACCGAGCTTCAGCTCGCGTTCGGCCGCCTGCCGGGGCAACGACTCCTCGACCCGGCGGCGCATCTGCCGCACGTCGGCCACAAAGTCCGCGCGGCCGGCGACCGACCAGACCAGCGGCTCGACCGCCGCGACGAAACGCGCCCCCAGCCCGAGGTCACCCGCGACGGGACGAGCCTTCAGCAGCGCCTGGAACTCCCAGGTGCGAGCCCACCGGCGGTAGTAGGCCTCATGGCTGGCCAGCGTGCGCACCAAGGGCCCGGCACGTCCCTCGGGCCGCAGGCCCGCGTCCACGGGGAATACGACCCCGGACGGCGTTGGCTCCCCGCAGATGCGAATCACCGATTCGGCGAGGCGGGTGGCCACCCGCAGGTGCTCGTCCCGGTCAGTGACGAAGATGACGTCCACATCACTGGAGTAGTTGAGCTCACGCCCCCCGCACTTGCCCATGCCGACCACCGCCAGCGGGACCGGCCCATCGCCCAGTTCGCCGGCAATCGAAGGGTCGCAGGCCGCCACGGCCACGGCGGCTTGCAGGGCCGCATCGGCGAGGGCCGCGAGGGCGGCGGCGACGTCGTCCACCCAAGCCCCCGTCAGGTCGGCCGCCGCGATGAGGAACTGCCCTCGCCGGTAGCCGGCGCGCAACGCATCCAGGGCACCGTCAGCCGCCTGCGGGCAGGCCTCTCGCAGGTCGTGCAGCGCCTGGTCGGGTCGCTCCGGGAGTTCCTCGTCGGGCGGGCTCGCCAACGCCCGCCAGTCATCCGGATGCCGGACGAGGTGGTCGCCCAGGGCGGAGCTGGCACCCAGGACGCGGACCAGCCCGCGACGCAACGCCACGTCCGAGCGCAGGGCCGTGGTCAGTTCGGGAAGCGGCGCCGGGTCGCCGGCCTCGGCCGGGTCGCCGGCCTCGGCCGGGTCGCCAACCGGGTCGCCGGCCTGGATGGCCTCGCCGAGCCGGGCAAGCGCGGCCACAGCAAGGTCGGGATCGGCGGCTCGCCCCAGTTCGTAGACGACGTCGGCGCCCGCCTCATCGGCAGGCGGCTGGTCAGCGTGCGGTGCCACGATGCGGTCCGGCCGGCCGAGCGGATCACCCGGCCAGTTCGGGTCCCCGGGTATGGGCAGCCCCAGCGCACGCAGCGCGATCTCAGCGCGGTCGGTGTCGTGGAACCCGAGCCTTAGGAGGCGGACATGCGAGGAGACGATCCGCGAGCCCGCAACCTCGCCCACCGTTCCACCCTATTGAGCCGGGCCGGCGGTGCTTGCGCGGAAAGCCGCCTGCCCTGACATGGCCGCTGGTTGGATCGGCTCGTGGGACTTGGCGGGCGCGTGGCGATGGTGACCGGCGCGGCACGGGGCATCGGGGCCGCGATCGCGGCGGGGCTCGCCGGGGCTGGCGCGACCGTCGCCGTGTGCGACCTCGACGAAGCCGGCGCCGTTGCGGTGGCCGACGAGGTTGCCGGGCAGAGTGGGGTGAAGTCCGCCGGGGTGCGGCTCGACGTGGCGGACGGCGCCAGCGTGCGCGCTGCGGTCGCGCGGGTACGCGAGGTGCTCGGCGAGGTGGACGTGCTCGTCAACAATGCCGGCATCGATGTGATCGAGCCGTTCGTCGACAGCAGGGAAGCAACGTGGGACCGGCTGCTGGCGGTCAACCTCAAGGGGCCGATCCAGTGCGCACATGCGGTTGTCCCGGGAATGCTCGAGCGGGGGCATGGCCGCATCGTCAACATCGCCTCTGACGCGGGCAGGGTCGGGTCGTCCGGAGAGGTCGTGTACTCGGCGGCCAAAGGCGGCGTGATCGCCTTCACGAAGGCTCTCGCCCGGGAAACCGCGGCGAAAGGGGTCAGCGTCAACTGCGTGTGCCCCGGGCCGACGGAGACCGCCCTGCTGGGGCAGGTGGCTGAGGCCAGTCCCAAGTTGTATGCGGCGCTGTCGCGGGCCGTGCCCATGCGGCGAACGGCTGTGCCCGCCGACATCGCGCCCGCGGTCGTGTTCCTGGCCGGCGATGGGGCGGGCTACATCACGGGCCAGACGCTGTCAGTCAGTGGCGGGCTGACGATGTGTTGACCCATCCGCACGCCGAAGATTGCCGTGACCGACCCCTACGCCGCGTTCAGCAGCCTGACGCTGCGGCGAGACGAGCCGGGCATCCTGCGGATCCAGTCCGGATTGTCTGGTTCCTGGGCGCACCCAACACATATCTGCACAAGATCGGTCACGTTCGCGACGAATGCCGTATTTGAAAACCGGGACAAATCGTCTTCACGGCGCCAGTGTGTGTCGGGGACGCCCGTGACGCGCCGCCGAGGCCGCCCAAGCCCGCCGACACGCTGACCATCATTCGTCGAGGGACGCCAAGTCGAGCTCGCCAAATCGAGCTCGGCT
>JADGOW010000047.1 GCA_017882765.1 Frankiaceae bacterium | reverse complement strand
ACCGGCCATCCGGACCGCACTCGCCGGCGCCACCGGCGGAGCCATCACCGCCACCGCCGCGTGGGCTGCGCCCACCTCCACCGGCGGCGCACCGATCACGGGTTACCGAGTCACCGCTTTGCGCATGTCGGCCGCTGGCGCGGTCCTCGCCCAAACAACCTCGGCTGTCCAGTCGGCAACCAGCCGATCCCTGCAGATGACCTTGCCCGTCGCCGGCAGCTACCGGTTCACCGTCCAGGCCACCAACGCGGTCGGCGCGAGTCCCCAATCGGCCCGCTCCAACCTCGTGGCCGGCCGATAAGCCCCACCGATCTTGGGCCCGGAAGCCACCGTCCCCGGCTTCCGGGCCCAAACCGGTCGGTTCTGGTGGGGACCCGCAAGAGATGTGATCACCCTCCAGCGGACCCGTCCGGCTTCCGTTATCCGGACGGGCCTGGCCCCGACAAACCACCACGACGGTCGTAGCACGATGCCAGCCAGTAGACCACCGCCCACGATCGGACCTACCGCCGAAGAGCGTCGTTCCAACAATGGACCGAAGGTCAACTGCAACGCCGTCTTTGTCTGCAACCCCGAGAAGGAGCAGTAGAGCCAGTCCCCCTATGGTTCGCAAAGGACGCAACATCCTTTGCGAACTCCTGCTCAGCGGACCAGTCCGAGGGAGTATCCATTCAGGGGGGTGACCGCCGGACTGGGGTGACCGCCTCCCATTGGCGTCGAGCTCCGCGGCAGACGTAGTCCCCTGCCCGAACGTCCCCCGCCTCTCACGGTGCGTTGGTCACGACTCCAGCCTTCCGGAATCGCTGTGCCACGTCGCGATGGCCGACTGAACCGCCGCTGACACAAGGTGGTGGAGGCCCACCGCGGGTCGGCCGGAGAGTAGTCCCAGCACCCGCTCACATAGCACCCAGCGCCGAAGCCGTAGTGAGTCAAGTACCCGAACAGTGGCGCCGCCTTGAGCCGATCGGTTGCCCTCGTCGGGCACGTCGCCCTACAGTTAGTGGCGACCGCATGTTTCGAGCGTTCGGTGGAGGCGGAATGCCCAGCGTGTGCCGATGGCCGCTCGTTGACTGGCATGCCGTGGTCGAGACCTACCGACCCGGCCTGCCGGCGACGCGGGCGCGGCTGAACACGTTGCTCAAGAGCCACTCCCTGATCTCGGCGGGCTTCGAGTTCCCGGTGCGGCACGGCAGACGGATGGCCGGCAAGGGCAGAGTGTTCAGTGCGCTGAATCTGGAGGCCGCGCTGCTTGTCCGTCGCGGCGACCAGGCCGGCGCCCGTCTGTTTGCCGAGGCAGCAGGGGCATTTGAAGAGCGCTGTTCGCGGCTGCTCAGCGAGGCTGGTCTCGTCGCGGCCGACGTGGCTCCTCATCCCGAGGCACCACCCACGCCCGAAGTCCGCGCCCTCGTGGCGCAGCTCGCCGCCGCTGAAGCGCAGCTACGGGCAGGGCTGCCGGAAGCGCCCGGCGAGGAGGAACTGCCAGGGGTGATAACGCATGGCAGTGCCGGATGGGCGCGCATCGCGGTCACCGACGGGTCGCGGCGGGTCGTCGACGTCCCATTCGACATGCTTCGCGCCGTCGGGCTGTCCGTCGGCGACCCTGTCGTCGTGACACGCGAGATCCTCGGCGGGCACGCCTGGCTGCAGCTGCTCCCTGCAGTCGTACTGGACGAGGAAGCCGAAAGCGAGGTGATCTACAACTCGCCCGTGAGCGAGTACCTGACCAGAATGCGCTCACCAGCCTCTCCGGGCACGGCCTCTGCGCTCGCCACGCTCGTCACCGAGGAGCCGCTCGTCGACGCCCTGCGCCTTGCCGGGTGACCCGGCGCTGCTCTGGCGACTGGCCAGCCCGAGCTGGCCCCACCCGGGTCAACAGCCCGCCTGCTCGTCGCCTACGCAGTCGAGTACTCGCGGCGAGGCACCACCCTCAACGACGGGCGCCCACTCAGCGACGCGGTAGTGGCAGCCGTCATCGACGACGTGCTGACTCGTGATCGGGCAGCCCCACTGCTCCTCCTCGCCAAGGTCGACCAACGAAACAGCCGCTCATCCTCGGCGCTGGTGCGGGTGGGCTTGCCCGACCGCGGCGTCGACCCAGCCGACGGACTGCGGTACCACGCCCGCCGACTTCGCTGAGACAGGACCGACGTGCCGAACAAGTGAACGGTCGCGAGCGCCGGTCGATGGACCCTCAGGCCTGCGGATCAGCATGGTTGTCCCTCGCCCAGGTGGCTGCCGGATCGGGCGTGGTCAGGACCGCCGCTGACCCTTGAGCACGAAACGCTGGATCTTGCCGCTGGGGGTCTTTGGCACCTCGTCGATGAAGTGCACGGTGCGCGGATAGGCGTGGGCCGCGTACCGTTGCTTGACCTGCTGCTGCAGCTCGGCGGCCAGCGCGTCCGAGGGTTCGACCCCGGCACGCAACACGACGTAGGCCTCGACGACCTCGCCGCGCAGCTCGTCCGGCGCACCGACGACGGCGACCTCGACCACATCGGGGTGCTCCAGGAGGACAGATTCCACCTCGAACGGGCCGATCCGGTAGCCGGCCATGATGATCACATCGTCGTCGCGGGCCGAGAAGAAGAAGTAGCCGTCCTCGTCCTTCATCCCCGAGTCGCCGGTGTAGTACCAGCGGCCGTCCGGGCTGTAGCGGTCCGAGGTCTCCGCCGGCGCCCCGCTGTAGGCGGTGAACCACATCAGCGGGCTAGCCGCCATGTCGATGACCACCCGGCCGGGAGTGCCGGGAGGCGCCACCTCGTCCTGCTCGGGGCTCAGCACTTCCGCTCCCCAGCCCAGCATCGGGTGGCCCATTGAGCCCGGCTTGACCGGCCGCAGGACATCCGGGTGCCACGCATTGATGATGGCCATGCCCAGCTCCGTCTGCCCGTAATGGTCGCGGATGGGCACGCCGAGGGTGCGCTCGGCCCAGGCCACCATCTCCGGGTTGAGCGGCTCCCCGGCGCTGGAGCACACCCGCAGCGACAGTCCCGGTGGCGCGGTCGCCTCGCCGGCACGCAACGACCGGTACACGGTCGGCGCGGCGGCGAAGTTGGTGACCCGGTATGACTTCAGCAGCTCCCAGGTCAGGTCGGGAGTGAACCCCCCGTGCAGCAGGATGCTGCGCCGGCCGGTCACCAGCGGGCCCAGGATGCCGTAGTACAGGCCGTAGGCCCACCCGGGGTCGGCCGCGTTCCAGAAGACGTCGTCGGGCCGCACGTCCAAGCCGTATTCGATGTAGATCTGAAAGGCGGCCAAGGCGAGGACCGGGACATGGACCGCCTTGGGCGCCCCGGTGGTCCCCGATGTAAAGATCTCGACGAGCGGTGCACGTCCACCCAGCCGGGCCGCCGGATAGCCGGCAGGCGCGGCGGCCAGGTCCGCCAGCGCCAGGTCACCCGGAGCCTGCTCGGAGGTGGGCCCCCCGCCGGCGACAACGATCTTCCAGAATGTCTCCCCCGGCATGTCCTCGGACGGGTTCAGCTTCGGGCGTTGCCCGGCGTCGCAGACCACCACCTGGGCCGCGCTGGCCACCAGACGCAGCGCAATCGCCGGCGGTGCGAAGGCGGTGAACAACGGAACGTGGACGGCGCCGAGCCGCCAGATGCCCAGCAGCACGACCAGCAGGTCCTCGCTCTTGCCCATCAGCGTGGCGACCCGGTCGCCCGGCCCGACGCCCAGATCCGCCAGGCCCCGCGCCATCCGTTCGGAACGCTCCTTGAGCTGGCCGTAGGTCGTGTCGGTGCCGGTCAGATCCGGCTCGACCAGGGTGAAGGCAACCGCGTCAGCCGGATGCCGGTCGCAGAGCAGCTCGGCGGCGCAGGCGTCCGGCACCGAGTAGGCGGCGAGCAGGTCCGTTGCCCGGGTGATCGGCGGGGCGGTGGGCGGCGGGGCGGTGGGCAGGTGAGTTGTCACAGTGACGCTCCAAGCAGGGTAGGACGGGGATCGCGGACACGCTGCGCAGCCGGCGGAAGGCCGTTGTGGCCGGTCATGGGCCCGGGGCAGCGGTGGCATCTGACCCAGTGGATGGGGCTACTCAGTCGCCGGCCCGCCCTCGACGGCCATGCGCAAGGGGGTGAGCAGATCCTCGGGCACCGCGTCCGGCAGCACCACCGTGTGGTATCCGGTGAGCCGGACGAGGACCCCGCCGTCGGCGTCGACGACTCGGGCATCGAAGACGTGACTGCCGGTCGAGTCGGCCTCGGCCACCAGGGCGCCGTCGGCTTGGGTGTGGGCGGGGAAGTCGATGCGGTCGACGTGGGCGGGTAGGCCCATCTTCCCGGTGGTGCCCATCTCTTCGATCCCGGCGGTCTGGAAGCACAGTTCGATCAGCCGTGGCTGGGCCACCGTGTGCCGGTCGGCCGGCTCGTGGTTGGCGGGCAGCCCCGCGGCGAAACGGCCCGCGGCTCCGCGTTCCGTGCCCCAGGCGCAGTCGAGCACCTGGTAGGCGGGCCCGTGGAAGTAGATCGCGTACACGGCGTCGTGGCCCACGGCCGGGTGCCCGTCGAGTGCTTCCACCGTGTCCTGCTGGGCCGGTGGTTCGGTCTCGACGAGCCGGACGCGGCCGGTGAAGTGCACCGTGACGACCGGCTCGGGCCTGTTGGCCAGGGTGCGGGTGCCGATGAGCTCGCAGTGCGCCACGAGTGCGTCGGCCGCGGGGGTGAGGGTCGCGCGGATCGTGAGCGTCCTGGGCTCGTCCCGGTAGAACTTGACCGGCTCCCGGAAGTCGACGTCGGTGATGGCCCCGACCTGCCGGTCGGGCACCAGCAGCCGGGCGACCTCGGCGAACGACTCGACCCCCATGACGCCGGGCAGCACCGCCGTGCCGTCGATCCGGTGGTCGTTCAGGAACGGCTGGGCTGCCGGGTCGACGGTTGTCTCGACCGTCAGCCCGGACCAGATACCCATCCCGGTCACCCGGCCCACCATCGGCCCGCTCGTGCTCAGGTCGACCCGGTCGACGTCGAGCCCGCCGGTTTCGTCGAACTCGCTGGTCATCACGCCCAGCGCGCCGGCGACGACGACTTCGCCGCGGGTCCCGCCGGCGGTGAGTTCGCGGCGGATCGTGGCGATGCCCGCCTCCGCCGGCAGCATGTCGATGCCGGCCGCGGCCATCATGGTGGGGATGGAGCCGCGGGTGGCCATCCCGATCCCGCCCCAGGCGGTCCAGTCGATGACGATGCCGCGGGTGTCGGGACGGGTCCGGCGCAGGTTCGACGTCAGCTTGCACAGCAGGTCGTTGGCCGCCGAGTAGTCGGTCTGGCCGAGGTTGCCGAACCGGCCGGCCACCGAGCTGAACGCCACGGTCGCCCCGACCGGCAGATCGCCGATCGCGTGCATGAGGTTGAACCAGCCGTCGCTCTTGACGTCGAAGACGAGGTCGTACTCGCGCGGCGGCTTGTCCGGCAGGCGGCGGCTGATCTCGAGCCCGGCGGCGTGCACAAGCACGTCGATGCGGCCGTGCGCCGCGGCGATCTCGCCGACGACGCCGGTGACCCCGGCGGCGTCGGTCAGGTCGACGCTGTGGTACCGGGCCTGGCCGCCGGCGGCGTGGACCGCTTCGATCGCGGCCGCGGCCATCGTCAGCCGCTCGATCCGGGCCAGCTCCTTGTCGATCATGACCGGGGTGACCTTCTGCCCGGCAGCCCTGGCCCGGGCGATCAGGTCGGCCTTGAGGCCGTCCCGGTTGGTGGCGAAGGCGAGCAGGTCGGCGTCGCCGAGGTCCGGCGCCGGGGTCAGGTCGAGCAGGTGGAAGATCCCGCCGCCGCCGTGCGTGGCCAAGTCGGCGGTGATCGCGCTGACGATGCTGCCGGCGGCACCGGTGACCACATACACCGAGTCACCGGACAGTTGCATGCCGGGGTTGCCGTCGGCGGCGGGCTGCGCCTGCAGCCCGATCGCCCAGCGCAGCGTGTCGTCGCCGCCGACCTCGACGCAGCCCGGGTCGGTCAGCGTCTCGTCGATCAGTCGGTCGGCCAGCGCCGCCGCCTTCCCGCCGGCCGCGAAGTCGACCGCCTTGACCAGCACGTCGGTCTTCTCCCGCTTGTAGGCCTTGGTGAAACCGGTGACCGCGCCGCCCAGCGGGTAGAGCGCGCCGTCGGGGTCATACCCGTGTCGGCCGCCCAGCCGGGTACCGGCGACCAGGAACGGGTCGTGGTCATAAAGCCGGCGCATCGTGTCGGCCAGGCTCTTCACCCGGGCCCGCAGCGCGTCGTGCCAGCCGTCGGCGTCCATCGCCACGACCGGACCCTCGTCGTCGAGCGCGGTCAGCCAGTACACGCCGTGCACCGCACCGTCACCGAGCCAGCCGTCGAGTTGGCGCACCACCGTCTCCCGGTCGGCGGCCGCATCCAGGCCAAGCACCTGCACCTTGAGCTTGCGCAGCCGCTTGGCCAGCGCCTCGCCCACGCCGCCGCCGTCGGAGGCGAGCACCACCCGGGTGCCCTTGCCGAGGTGCACCCCGGTCGGCTTGCACAGCCGGAGCGGGGGTCGCAGCACCGGCACCGGCACACGCCGGGGCATCGCGTTGGCGGCCTCGATGCTGCCGGCCAGCGGGGCCGGGAAGGCGGCCGGGGTTTCCGGGGCCGGGACGGCCGTCCCGGTCGCAGTCCCGGTGGCCGCGGCGGGACTGCCCGCGGGCTCGGCAAGCCCCCCGGCCCGGTCGCGAACGAACCCGATGACGCTGGTGATGGTCGGGTAGTCGCGCAGTTTGACGCTGTCATCACGGGCGATGCCGAACGTCTCGCGGATGCTGGCGAAGACTTCGGCCTGCTTGACGGTGTCGATGCCGAGGTCGGCTTCCAGGTCGAGGTCGGGGTCGAGCATGTCCGACGGGTAGCCGGTCTTGTCCGCGACGACGGCCAGCACCTGCGCGGTCACCGGGTCCCCGGTGGGGGCGGGCGCCGGGGCCGCGGGTGCGGCGGCCTGCGCCGGGACGGCCGGGGCGGCTGCCGGCGGAGCAGAAACCTGGGCCGGAAGGGGAGCCGGGACCGGGGCCAAAACGGGGGCCGGGGGAGCCGGTGCCTCCGGGGCCCGGGCCGGCAGCGGGACGTCCACGATCCGCGGGGCCGGTCCAGTCGGGGCCTTTACGGGCTGCGCCACTGGTCGCAGGACGGGCTTGCGCGCAGCCGGGCCGGAATCCACGACGCGCAGCCGCCGCTGCACCACTTCCACTTGGGGGTCGTCCACGCCGCTGACGCCGGACAACCAGTCCTGCCACGCCTGCGGGTCGATGACGCGGTAGGAGAAGCCCAGCTCTGCAGGTGAGCGGCGCGCCCCGTCCGGCATGGGCGTCCACCGCAAGAGCGCCATGCTGATCTGCGAGCCGAAACCCGCGGCGAGGCGGAGAGCGTACTGGACCGGGTAGCTGCCGCCCTGGGACAGGTTCAGGTTGCCCAGTTCGGGATCGATCTCGCGGAAATTCGGGATCGGCGGGACGAGGCCGGTTTCCAGCGCCTTGACCGCCAGGACGTCCTCGACGCCGACCGCCATCGGGTGGCCGGTGAAGCCCTTGGTGTTGGCGATCACGATCTTGTCGGCGGCACCGTCGAAGACGGCCCGCAGGGCGTTGATCTCGGCCGAGGCACTCCCGCCACGGGCCGGCGTGTAGGTCTCGTGGGAGACGAACACCAGCTCCGGGGCCATCTCGTGGCGGTCGTAGCCGCGGGCTTCGGCCTGCCGCAGGACGTCCTGCATGACCCCGGCGATGTGCTTCAGGTCGAGCCGCGTCCCGTGGAAGGCGCTGTTGGCCGTGACCGTGCCCAGCACCTCGCAGATCGGCTGCACGCCGCGCTCGCGGGCCGCGTCCGCGGATTCGACCACGATCCCCGCCGCTCCCATGCCCATGATCAAGCCGTGGCGACGGTTGTCGAAGGGGAGCGCCGCGTCCTCCACGGCCTCGTCCGTCGCTCCGGCGCCGGAGGCAAGGAAGCCGGAGCCCATCCAGTCGACCAGGTGGTCGGAGGTGACGTTGTCACCGGCGACGACGATGACGCGGCGGCAGCGGCCCGCCCTGATCAAGTCCTCGGCAAGCGCCACGCCCTGAGTGGTGGTCGCGCACGCGGCGTTGATCTGGGTGTTGGGCCCGCGCGCGCCGATGATCTCGGCGAACTGGGAGTGCCCCATCGACAGCACGCGAAGCAAGAACCGGCGGTTGAACGTGTAGGGCTCGGCGTCGAGATTCTCGCGGACTGCTCGGATGCGCTCGTCGATCTCGCGGGTCACAGCGTCGCCGTCGCGGGCCCGAGCCCGCAGCGCCTGCAGCAAGTCCAGCGACTGCCGCCGTGCCTTGTCGGTGAAGTAGCGCTCGAACTCGTCGGCCAGGCTGTCGACGCCGGGGAAGGCCGATCCGAAGATGATGCCGGTGTCGTCGCGCATCGAGTCCGGCAGCATCCACCGGTCCGGGAGCCGGGTGCCGATACTGGTCGTCTTGTAGTGCTGGACGAGCGGGATGCCTGCGTCGCGCAGCGCGTCGAGGCCGGCGCCGATCGCGAGCCTCGTCACGGAGTCGAGGGCGAGATCCCGGTCGGCGTCGACCCCGAACTCGTGTACCAGGTCAAGCGCGCCCATCCGGGCGGCCAGTTTGATGACGTCGGCGGTGTCGTCGATCGTCACGAAGCTGCCCGACCCGTCCTCGTCCTTGACGAGCCGGATGATGTGCTTGTCGAGCATGTAGCGGCGGAACCGCTGGGGAATGGCGCTGATGAACTGCTGCCCGCCGAGGAGCCGGCCGATGTTCGCGTCGTCGAACACGCGCTCGGTGCCGGGCAGGCCGAGCGCCGCGCCGGTGATGACGACCGGCTCATAGGCGGCCGGCTGCGCGATGTGACCGCCGGGCGCCGGTCCCTCGGACACGGCGAGGCCGCGTTCGAGAGCGTCGCCGAAGATCCGCCCAAGTTCGGCGATCAGACCGTCGGACGGCGGGCCCTGGGTGGCCCGGGCAGGCGGCACCGCGGCCCGCGGGCGGGCAGCCCGCGCGGCCGGGACCGGTGCCGGCGGGGCGGCGGTTACCGGCGGGGCCGGGACCGGTGCCGGCGGGGCGACGTGGACGGGCGTAGCGGTGACGGACACGGGGGCCGCCACGGCGTCGGCGGCCGTTCCGTGGCCGGCGGCGTAGAGCCCGCACAGCGCCTGGTTGAACGCGACGACGTCCCCCGCCTTCGGGTGGTTGGTGAACAGCGCGACGGCATCGTCGTGCACCGAGGTGATCACGTCTTCGGCAAACCCGTGCAGCGCCTTCTTCGGCCCGGTTTCGACGAAGACGCGCGCGCCGGCGGCGTAGAGGGTTTGCAGCCCCTTGACGAACTGCACCGGCGAGGCGACCTGACGGCCGAGGATGTCGACGATCTTCTCGGGCGCGTCCGGGCCGGTCGGGTAGAACTCGCCGTCGACGTTGGCGACCAGTGGCAGCACCGGTGGCCGCACGTTGAGGGCGCGCAGCGCGGCCTTGAGCGGCTCGCTGGCCGGCGCGACGATCGAGGTGTGGAAGGCGTGGCTGACGGGCAGAAGGATCGCGGTGTACCCGGCCTGCTGGAGCTGTGCGACCAGCGTCTCCACGGCCGCCGTCGCGCCGCCGATCACCGCCTGCCTGTTGCTGTTGACGTTGGCCATGACGACGTTGCCGTCGGCGCCGTCGACGAAGCGCTGGATCTCCGTCAGTGGCGCGATGACCGCGGCCATCGCGCCGTTGTCGCTCATGTTCAGATTCGCCATCCCGCGGCCGCGCGCGCTCACGGCTTCCAGCGCCTCCTCGAAGGTGAGGGTGCCGGCGCGCACGAGAGCGCCGTACTCACCGAGGCTGTGGCCGATCACCATGTCCGGGGTGATTCCGTAGGCTTCCAGCAGCCGGGTCAGCGCGGTGTCGGCGGCGAGCACCGCCGGCTGGGTGATCTCAGTCTGCAGCAACTGGTACTCGAGCTGGCTGACGGTCGCCGGGTCGTCGGCGTCGACGAAGATGAAGTCACTGAGCGGCCGCCCGAGCAGCGGCGTCATGATCCGGTCGGCCTCGGCGAACGTGTCGGCCACGATCGGCTCCACCGAGCGCAGCGTCTTGAGCATGTTGAGGTACTGCGAGCCCTGCCCCGTGTACAGGAACGCGGTCTTCGGTGCGGGCCCGCGGCCGAGGTGCACGCCACGGGAGCGCAGCATCTTCCACATCGCCGGCTGGCCGGACTCCACTGCCTTGAGCGCCCGGGCGGCCTTGTCGGCGAGCTCGGCCGCGTCGCCGTAGTCGATCGCGACACGCACGGGCGCCGCCAGGTCGGCGGCTGCCGGCGCCGTCGGGGGCTTCGCCGCGATGGAGGCCGCGGTCGAGACGGCGTCGCGCAGCCGGTCGGCGAGTGCGGCGTCGGTGGCGGCGCCGACGACGAGGGCGCCGCGCAGGGGCGCCTTCGCGGAGACCGTCGCCGCGGCGGAAGCCGGGACGGCGGTCGCCGCGTTGACGGCGGTGGCCGGGGCGGCGGTCGCCGCGCTGCTCGGCTGGGGGACGTCCGCGCCGGCATAGGAGCGACGTTCGTCGCCACGGTGGCGCCCCGGCACGTACTCCTCCAGGACCGCGGTGAAGTTCGTCCCACCGAAGCCGAAGGCGCTCACGGCCGCGCTACGCGCGCCGGAGGCCGCTGCCGGCCACTCCCGCAGCTCCGTGTTGACCTTGAACGGGGAGTGCGCCCAGTCGATGTTGGGGTTCGGGTCGCGGAAGTGCAGGCTCGGCGGCAGGACCTTCTCGTGCAGCGCCATGGCGGCCTTGAAGAGCCCGGCGGCGCCCGCCGCCGCCTTGAGGTGGCCGATGTTGGATTTGACCGAGCCGAGCGGGATGGAGCCAGGGGCCGCCCCCGCCGGCACGAAGACGCTTTCCAGCGCCTCGGCCTCGTTGAGGTCGCCGACCCGGGTGGATGTCCCGTGCGCCTCGATGAGGCCGACGGCCGCCGGGTCCAGACCCGACCGGCGCCAGGCGCGTTCGATCGCGAGACGCTGCCCCACGGGATTCGGTGCGGTGATGCCCTTGCCCTTGCCGTCGCTGGAGGCACCGAAGGCAAGCAGCACGGCGTAGATCCGGTCGCCGTCGCGTTCGGCGTCGGCGAGTCGCTTGAGCACGAACACGGCCGCGCCCTCGCCCATCACGAACCCGTCCGCGCCCGCGTCGAAGGGCCGTGTCCCGGTCGCCGACAGGGCACCGATCTTGCAGAACTTGATGAAGCCGTTGACGCTGTTGTTGCGGTCGACGCCGCCGCTGAGCACCACGTCGTACTGGTGGTCGAGCAGCCCACCGATGGCCGCGTTCATGGCGGCCAGGGTGGACGCGCAGGCGGCGTCGGTGACGAAGTTCGGGCCGCGGAAGTTGAACAGGCTGCAGACCCGGCCGGCGATCACATTGGACAGCTCGCCGGGCATGGTGTCCTCGGTGATCTCAGGCGAGAGGCTGGTGTAGGCCTTGTGCGTCTCGGCGATCACCGACTCGCGGACGCTCTCCGGCAGCGCCGCGAAGCTCGGCGAGTTGCGCAGCTCGCGGGCGAACTCGGGGAACATGACCCGCATGGTCGTCGCGTAGTGCTTCTCGCCGCCGAGCGCGTTGCCGAAGATAACCGCCACCCGCTCCGGGTCGGTCGACCAGCCCGGCCAGCCGGCGTCGAGCAGCGCCGCCCGGCTGCAGGCAACCGACCAGCGCTGTCCCTCGTCCATCTGCTCGCTGACCTTCGGCGGGAGCGGCAGCTTCCAGCGCATCGGCTCCCAGCCGAAGTCGGTGACCCAACCGCCGATCTTGGAATAGGTCTTGTCCGGCGCGTGCGGGTCCGGGTCGTAGAACAGCTCGGGGTCCCACCGCCCGGCCGGCACGTCGCTGATCGAGTAGCGGCCGCTCTTGATGTTGTTCCAGAATGCGGCGGCGTCGGGTGCGTCGGGCATGACGGCGCCGATGCCGACGATTGCGACGGCAGAGGCAGCGGTGTCGTCCATCAGGGTCCTTCTCACAGGGTGTAGTGGTCGCTCGGATCGGGGGCGGGCTGGCAAACGCCCGGGATGTCAGGGTCAGGTAAGGCGTTGATGGATGAAGCACCAATGAGGGCTTGGGCCGGGCCGTAGCGGCGTGGCGACGGGATGGTCTGTCTCTTCGTAGTGGGCCTGCGCGTGCCGGTTGGGTGAGCCGTCGGAGCAGGCCACCCAGCCACAGGACAGGCACAGCCACAGCTCGGCCCAGCCATCCCCGCGGGCCAGGCACTCCGGGCATCCCTCGGAGTGCGGTGTAACGAGGCGCGCGGCGTGTGTGTGCTTGCAGGGGCGCAGACCGGCGCGGTCACCTCGGAAGTGGACCGGTCGTGGCATCCGGAGTCCTCCGTGTCGCCGTCACTCCACTAGCCAACCCCGGGCTGCGGCCTGGGCGAAACAGGCGACTCGAGAACGGTTGGTCACCCCGGTGTGATGACCGGCCGTTCTCCGGTGGCCTTGTGGACCTGGTGACACGTGCGACGATAAGGAGCCGGGTGACTCCGAGCAACCTCGAGGAGGGGGCGCGGCGTATGGAGCTTCGGCAGCTGCGCTACTTCGTGACCTTGGCCGAAGAGTTGCACTTCGGTCGGGCGGCGGCACGGGAACACATCGTCCAGTCCGCGTTGAGCCAGCAGCTTCAGCGGCTGGAGCGTGAGCTGGGGGTGCTGCTGATAGAGCGCACGACCCACCACGTGCGGCTGAGTCCGGCGGGGAGCGCCTTTCTGATCGAGGCGCGAAAGATCCTCGCCCACGTCGACCGTGCAGCCGTGGTCGCGCAGCGGGCCGCCTACGCGACACCCACCCTTCGGGTTGGAATTGTCGACGCCAGTTACGACTCAATGCCGCAGATCCTGCGAGGAATTCGGGAGCGGTACCCCGACCTGGAGATCCACGAGGTCGAGGCCGGGGTGCCCGAGCAGTTCAGGTTGCTGGTCGACGGACGGCTGGACGTGGGACTGGGACGGGCCTCCCTCGCCCCGCCAGAGGTGGCCTCGGAGCTGTTTCGGCTCGATCCGCTCGGCGTACTAGTACCCGGCAATCACCGCTTGGCGGCGTCCTCGACTGTTCCGGTCGCGACCCTGGCGGAGGAGCCGCTGCTGCTGTCGGAGGAACAGCGGGCTCCAGAGTTCAACCAGTTCGTGATCGAACTCTGCCGATCGGTCGGCTTCCTCCCCACCCTGTATCGGGGGACCGTGGAGAGCGTTCGAGCAGCTATCGATCTCGTCGCCCAGGCCCAGTGCCTCCTGTGCGTTCCTGCTTCTTGTGTTGCGGCACTTCCCGGGATCGTGTGGAGGCCTCTGAGCGAGCCCACGTCCCGCTATCCGTGGTCCGTTCTGTGGCGGGCCGATGACCACTCCGAGCACGTGCGCGCCCTCGTCAGCCAAGCCCGCACCCTGTCCCGGGAGCTGGGCTGGCTGGAAGTGTCGAACCAAGCGGCTGGGTGACCGCGGCCCCGGCCCGGTCATCATCGGCACTCATGATCGTTGCTCAGATCG
The DNA here is from genome assembly GCA_017882765.1 of Frankiaceae bacterium. Classification (GTDB taxonomy): domain Bacteria; phylum Actinomycetota; class Actinomycetes; order Frankiales; family Frankiaceae; genus JADGOW01. Next base: position 3,343 of record JADGOW010000047.1, on the reverse strand, counting down.
GCCGTTTCCCAACGTGCACGCCCTGTGGTGCGCTCCCAGAGTCACGACGAAACCCTCGCGGAACACACAACGGTATCAGCGGCTCCGCCTGCAGAGGATCACGCTGACGAGAGGGGGCCCGGGGTGACTACGCATCTCATGCGAACAGGGGGCCCGCACCCCGTTGGTACGGCGGGAAGGCCGCTTACCTTCTTCTCCTGCTCCTGCTCCTGCTCCTGCTCCTGCTCCTGCTCCTGCTCCTGCTCCTGCTCCTGCTGATCTTCGTCTGACGAGGAGGTCGAGTCACCCCGAACGCTGCCGCGTCGGGACGAATGTCCGGGGACGGAGGTCCCGAAGCGTATTGGCGACCAGGCCAGCCCAGATCGGCGGATGCGCCCCATAAGCAGAAGTTCCCGAGGAGGGCAACGGAGCAATGTATTTCAAGACGGTGCGCGATCAAGCAGCTGGTCTGAACAGTGATCAGCGAAGATCATTCTTTGCGGCTTTCCTGGGCTGGTCGATGGATGCGTTCGACTACTTCATCGTCATTCTGGTCTATGCCGAAATCGGCAAGGAGTTCGGTGTTTCGCTGACGAAGATGGCGTTTCTGACCACGGTCACGCTGGCCGCCCGCCCATTCGGTGCGTTCATCTTCGGCCGCTGGGCGGACAAGGTCGGACGGCGGAAGCCGCTGATCGCCTGCGTACTCTTCTACTCCCTCGTCGGATTCCTCTGCGCCTTCGCCCCGAACTTCACCGTGCTGCTGGTTCTGCGGTTGCTGTACGGGCTCGGCATGGGGGGCGAATGGGGACTCGGCGCGGCACTGGCGATGGAGAAGATTCCGATCGCCAAGCGGGGCTTCTACTCGGGGTTGCTGCAGCAGGGTTACGCCGCCGGTTTCATGGCGGCCGCCTTGGCCTACCTGGTCATCGACCCCCTGTGGGGCTGGCGCGGGCTCTTCGCCTTCAGCCTCCTGCCAGCGATGATCGTGCTGCTCGTGCAGTTGCGGATCGAGGAGAGTGAGGTCTGGAAAGCGACCCAGGAGCGGGTCGCGCAAACCAAGACGACGGTGCGCCAGATTTTCCGGAATCCGATCATCGTGCGTCGCTTCGTTTACCTCGTTATCCTGATGACCGCGTTCAACTGGATGGCCCACGGCGCCCAGGACGTGTACCCGACGTTCCTCAAGGCGGACAATGACGGCGGCATGGGCGCCAGCGGGCAGCAGGCCATCTACGTCGCGCTTATTTACAACGTCGGCGCCATCGTCGGCGGTATGATCTTTGGCTCGTACTCGGAACGGCTCGGACGTCGGCGAGCGATCATGCTCGCCGCCGGGCTCGCGATCCCGGTTATACCGCTGTACGCCTATTCCCCCACGCTGGCCTCGTTGGCCGTGGGCTCCTTCATGATGCAGTTCTTCGTGCAGGGCGCATGGGGCGTCATTCCGGCGCACTTGTCCGAGATGAGCCCGGATGAGATCCGCGGCTTCTACCCTGGCGTCACGTACCAGCTGGGTAACTTGATCGCCTCGCTCAACCTGCCGATCCAGGAACGGCTCGCTGCCGGCCACGGCTATCCCTTCGCGTTGGCCGCCACCATGTTGCCCGTTCTGCTCGTGGTCATCCTGGTGACCGCCGTCGGCAAGGAGAACAAGGGCACCGCGTTCGCGGGCCAAACCGAAGCCTTGTCTCTTGTCAAGTTGCCGGCCGACATCATTCCGCCGGCCCGCCAACCCGCCCCAGCTCCAACCAGCCCCGTGCCCATCCTGATGGTCGATCCACCGCCCACGCCGGCTTCCTGATCGGCGCGCCCGACGCGCGGATGCCCCTTGAACTGCGACTTTGGTCTCGCCAAGAGATCCAAAGTGCGCGAGTCAAGGGGCATCCGACAATTTGCGCGTGGACGCCGATCCCGTGCCGGCTTTCCACCCGGAGGTCGCTTCGTCCCGCCGGGCGAGCCGACAGGGGCCCGCACTGCGCTGGTGAGATAGCCGTCGGTCATCGGCAGCGTGGGGAGCTCCCAGGCCGGAGCGAAAGCTGGAGCTCTGCAACCGCCTCGCGGACCTCCTGGCGTCTTCGCCGCGGCACGACGATGAGGTCACCCCACCCACGCCGCACCAGCTCCTTGCAATCGCCACCGCGAACGCGCCAGGCGTGTTCGCCTCGCCGCCGCAACGCCCCGAGATCCCGCGAACGTTCACCGAGGCCGGGGTCCCCGCCGCATGCGTCCACGCCGCCACCCCGTCTGGCCTGCGGGCAGAGGCGCTGAAGGCACTGCGCGACGGGACGGTCAAGGCACTGTTGCCGTGGACCTGTTCAACGAGGGCCTCGACGTTCCCGGCATCGACACCGTGCTGTTCCTGCGGCCCACCGAAAGCGCGACCGTCTTCCTCCAGCAACTCGGGCGAGGTCTGCGCCGGGCGCCGGGCAAGTCCTGCCTGACCGTGCTGGATTTCATCGGTCGCCAGCACACCCGTTTCCGGTTCGACCTCCGGCTGCGGGCGCTTACCGGGCTGTCCCGGGCCGCCCTTCCCACCACGGTCCGGGCGGGCTTTCCGTTCCTGCCCGCGGGCTGCCACATCGACCTGGACCCGGTCGCGACGGACATCGTGCTGCGCAACGTGCGCAGCCAGGTGGGCGTGACCAAGCGGGCGGGAGTCGCAGAGCACGACGAGCGTGGACTCGCCCACCAGGCAGCGCTACCTCCACCGTGCCGAACGCGCCACGCACGTCCTGCTGTTCACCCGCGAGGACAAGCAATACGAGTTCGGCCCGCGCCCGTTCTTCTTCCTCGGACCCGCCTCTTACGTATCCCACCAGGGGAGCCGCCCGATCTCGTTCGTCTGGCGGCTCCATACCCCGATGCCCGCCGACTTCTTCCAGGCGGCAGCCCTGGCCGCGTGAGAACTCGACCGGCCCCAGTTGCTGCCGCGAGCAAGCGGCTTCTCCTTACCTGCTTACCTGCCTCGACGGAGACACGAGCGAGGATGAGGCCCACTGACTGGCTACGTGTTATACACGGCGTGGCGCGGCGGCCTTGCTGGGCAAGACGGACGCAGACGACGGGTGCTGGGGGCCACCGCCGAGGATGAAGGTGCGCAGGCACCGGGTGAGGAGGGGTGGTCGGCGTGCTGGCAGAGGCCCTCCCGGCCGCGTTCATGGCCGCGCTGTACCCGCCGGCGCTGCTCGTCGTCGCCTATCTGCTGGGCGGCCCCCGGCCGGTTCGATCATCGCTTGCCTTCCTTGCCGGGGCGGCCACCATTACGGTCGGTATCGGCGCCGCCGTCGTCCTGTTCCTGAAGGGGACGGGTTTTGATGACAGCAGCGAGCACCGGACGATCCCCCCGGCCATCGACGTGGCC
>JADGOW010000200.1 GCA_017882765.1 Frankiaceae bacterium | reverse complement strand
CCGGTCGCGTCGACGGCACGCACGAACGCGGCGGAGTCGAAGGCCCGGTCGGCCAGTAGCAGCATTCCCGGCCGCAGCAGCGGCAGCAGTCGCCGCGCGCGGCTGGCCTCGTCCCGATCGCCCGCCGATCCGAGCACCGCGCCGAGCAGACCGCGGGTACCGGTCTCGACCAGCGCCATCAGCCGCAGCGTGGGATAGCCAGCGAAACCCATCCGATAACAGATCCTGCCCAGCCAGCCACGGTTGCGTTCAGTGTCGGGAGCCTTCAGCGAGTTCAAGCCGTCGAAGGCCACCGTGCGCAGCCCACCGAACCGAACCCCTGGGGTGTGCGGCCGGGCCAGCGGCCCGGCCACCACCTCGAACAGGGCCTTCAACGGCGCCGGCCCCAGCCGGCGGCGCAAATCACGCAGGGCCTTCTCCGATGGCTGCGCCATCGCGATGCCCGCCAACCCGGCGGTCAGCTTGCCCCAGACCCGGGAATACCCCAGGCCCGGGAACAACGCCAACGCCAGCACGAAGTAGACCCCGACCCTGGAGGGCAGGTCACGCAGTCTGCGCTGCACCGTCCCGGTCGCGGCCAGGACATCATCGACCAGCTCGAACGGCAGGTACTGCGTCAACTCACCGAGATGGCCGGGCGCATACACGCCCGCGGCGACAGTGACGACACGGGTACTGGTGACAGTGGCAGACTCAGGCACGACAGGACCTCTGGAATGGGGAAGATCGTCAAGGGTTGCCCCGGACTACCAGAGGTCCCGTCTTCCCATCCCTCGACACGCCGTCAGTGATCCTCGACCTAGCCGCCAAACGCCTAACTTCGCGGCATTGCGTCGCGCAGCCGATGCGCAGCACCCTTGACGCCGGAGGGGCGGACCCGCACGGTGCGCAGCCCCATGCCGACCACCATGCCGAAGGCGACGGCCGCAGGCCGTCCCGCCAGCGACCAACGCGTCATGAACCCAGACCGAGGGCGGGGGCTTGACACGCCGTCGGGCTTAGGGAATCACTTCAGGCTGACAGACAGGGGCCCGCGTATCCGTAAACGCGACCGTGCCAGTCACCGGTCGGAGGAGGCGGTGAGCCGGGCAAGCTGCCACGTGCCGACTCCCATGAGCGAGAACGCGACGACTTGGCTGGCGACGGCGACCGGAGCGCTGTTTACCTGCTCATGGAAGGCGAGCACGCCGATCAGCACTGCGGCAGCAGGATCGCCAATCGTCATCGCGGGCAGTGAGGAGGCGAGTGGCCCGGACCGATACGCGACCTGGGTGAGCGTGATGGCTGCGGCGCCCACGAGGAGCACGCCGTAGAGCGCCCAGGACGCCAGCACGGTGGCCGCGCCGTGCCCGGCGGCGGTAGTGCACTCCTTTATCAGCGCGGACGCCACGCCGAACCCGATCCCGCCGGCGGAGGCGAGCAGCACGGGGCGCCGTCGGCCGTCGACCCGCGCTCCCAGGGCAAGAACGGCCATCGAAGCACCCCCGGCGATGGTTACGAGGAGCAGCCGCGGTGCGGGGGTGGAGCCGCTGCCACCGTGCGGGCGGGCAACGAGGAGGAACGTCGACAGCCCGATCATGACGACCGCGGCCCACGCCCACTGGACAAGGGACGGCCGCCGCCGCTCGAGCAGAACGCTGACCGGGAGCGCGAACAGCAGCCCGGACACCAGCAGTGGCTGCACGAGTGTGAGGCGGCCGCCGCCCAGCGCCGCCACGTGAAGGGCTAGACCGACAGCAGCAGACAACGAGCCGAGAAGCCAGAGTGGCTGGCCCACGAGATGACGCAGCAGCGTCAGGCCGTTGCGCCCGGTCGAGTCCGGCGCCCGGCGCGCGCTGCGATGCTGCAGGACGCTCGATGCAGCGGCCGCGAGCGCCGACACGAGCGCCGTGGCGACCACTGCAGGTAGCGAGCTCATCCGGTCCTCGCCACGGGCGCGGCCCTCGACGCGCCGAGCAGGGCGGCTGCATCCTCGTACGCCTGCTCGGCCGCGGCCAGTGTCACGGCCCAACTGACCGACGGGAGCCGGTCGCGATTGTGGGCCGCGATCGCGGCGCGCGCGTCGGGTGACCCTGCGAGCCGCACGAGCGAGGCGACAAGGTCATCGTCGTCGGCGGCGAGTAGGCCCTCGCGCCCGTGCCGGACGAAGTCGGCAACGCCAGTCTGCGCCAGCGCGATGACGGGCACACCGGCGCAGCGCGCCTCGAGCGCGGCGATCCCGAACGACTCCAGTCGTGCGGTCGCGAGGAACACGTCGGCATCGTGCAGCGCGTCGCGCACCTGTGCCTGCGAGCGCGTCCCCAGCAGGTTGACCCAGGTCATGCCGTGGCGCGTCAGGTACCGCTCCGCGGCCCACCGCTGGCGGCCGTCACCGATCACGGACGCCCGCATCCTGACGTCGGCCGGCAGGGTTTCGCGGGCACGGCGCAACACCTTGAGCAGCGCGAGCGGGCGCTTGCGCGCGGTCAGCCGGAGCACGGCGACGACGTGGACGTCGGGGCGTGGCTTCGTTGACGGTCGGCGCCAGCCATCCGGGTCGATCCCGTTGGGCAGCACGCGCACGTGTTGTGCCGGCCCGACCGCGCTCTGCACCTGCCTCGCCGCCGCACGGCTCACCGCCGTCCACACGATCGGGAGCCGAAGCAGCCCAGTCGCAGTGAAGATCGCGCGGTATGGTCGCGCCAGGTGCGCCCACATGGAATGCACGCTGACCACCGTGGGTCGTCGACTCCCGCCCCAGCTCAGGCCGGCCAGCAGCGCGAGCGGCGATCCGACCGATGCGTGAATGTGCACCACGTCCGGATCGATCTCGTCGAGCACGCCGGGCAGCGCAACCCAGGCCCGCGGCGATACCGGCCCCGCGTGCGGGATCCGTGGCGACCCGAGGCGGTGCACGCGGAGCAAGTCGACACCGCTGGTGTCGGGGCCGCGCGTCGAGGTGACGACGTGGACCTGGTGGGCCGACCTCGCCTGCCGCTGTGCGAGTTGGTGCACCTGCCGCTCGATGCCGCCGACGCGTGTCAGGTAGAAGTCGGTGACGTGGGCGATCCTCACCGCGTTCCCGTTCTGCAGACTACGGTCATGTCCCCGACGTTCACGGTCGTGTCACTACACGCGCACCCAGACGACGAGACCCTGCTGACCGGCGGCACCTTGGCCCGTGCCGCCGCCGAGGGACACCGGGTGGTGCTGGTCACGGCGACAGCCGGCGAGGCGGGGCTGGCCGACGCCGGCTACGGCACCGGGGCCGGCCTCGCCCAACGCCGACACGTCGAGCTGGGCGGGGCCGCGGCAGCCCTGGGCTGCCATCGGGTACAGCTGCTCGGATACGCCGACTCCGGGATTAGCGGTGAGGCGGGCGGTAACCGCGCGTTCTCCCGCGCCGACATCGACGCCGCGGCCGCAGTCGCCGCGCTGCTGATCGGGGAACGAGCCGACGTACTCACCGTGTACGACGCCCACGGCGGCTACGGTCACCCGGACCACGTGGCGGTGCATCGGATCGGCAGACGCGCCGCGAAGCTCGCCGGGACTCCCGTCGTGCTCGAAGCGACCGTCGATCGCACCTCGCTGCTGCGGGCGGCCACGGCGGTGCACCGCCTGCCGGGCATACCCGCCGACTTCGCACCCGAGCGGCTCGCCGACGCCTACAGTGCGCGTGCCGAGATCACGCACGTCATCGACGTCCGCCGGCACTGCCGAGCGAAGCGGTCGGCGATGCGCGCCCACACCAGCCAATTCACCGGCGGTGCGGATCGCCGCGCACTCGCAGTCTTCGCCGCGCTGCCGCCGCCGCTGTTCCGGGCGGCGTTCGGCCGCGAGTGGTTCATCGAACGCCAACGGCAGCAGGAAGGGTCCACGCCCACCGATGACATCTTCGCGTCGCTGCGTTGAGCACCCCGCCCCAAGCGCGGTCACGACGTGGGCTCGACGGCGACGCGAATCCGTTCGAACGGCCTCGCCCTGGTCGTCACCACCTGGCCGGCAAACGGGGCAGCAGGCTGATCTTGGGCCACATCTCATCTGCCCAACGCTCCACGGCGAGCGCTGCGGCAGGAAGAGCCGGGGGCACCGCCGCGGCCGGCGCCACCAGCAAGGCAGTAATGGCGGTGCGCACGATGCCGCTCGCGCGCAAACGACGCCCGGTCCCTGACACCGCGGGGGAGAAGCAACTCGCGGCTGACACGATCCGTCACGGCAGGCGGCCGGGCCCCGCGAACGCAGAACCGGACTCCTCCGGCAGTACCACCGGACCGGCGGCGGCCGGGCCAGGCGCCGTACGAGCAGTCCGAAACACGTCTGCTCACCTCGTCCACGACCGGCCGTAGGCGAACGCGCGGGCGCGCTCCCGCGCGACGTCCTTCTCGTCTAGGCGGGTCAGGATCGTCATCATCGTCGTGTAGGCAAGAGGCCAGGGCAGCTCGTCGAGGACCTGCGAAGGCATCAGCGCCTCGTCCGCCGCGCACAGCGCCGAGAGGACTTCGACGTCGAGCGCCCCGGGCGGACGCTAAGTAACCCCATGCTCATCGCTCCACGGCCGCCGTCGGATTTCCCGGGCATCCCCCCACGGTACGGTCGCATCGGCACGACCGCGCACCATCGGTGCCCAGGCGATCCGAATCCGCGACCGATCTCCGCGCTCCACCCCACCCACGGCCACAGCCCGACGACTTCGTCGGCTGCCGCGGGACCGCCGAGGCCGAAGCCGAATCCTCCCCCACAGCGGCCGGGTCGCAACCGCCGGGTCGGTCGACGGTGGTCCCAAGACGGCCCGCGGTGCCGCGGCAGCATTGCCTCGCCGGGCACTGTTGCGTTGTCCCAAGCGGGGCAGGCGGAAGCGGCTGACCTGCCAAGTCGATCAGTTGACGAGGGCTAGTTCGGTGAACGCGGCGGCCACACGGTCGCGTGGCCCCATTTCGGTCCCGAGTTCGTAGTGGCCGCGCCGCAGGTTCTGCACGAATGCGTGCCCGGCGGCGACGATGCGCAGCGAGCGGTCCCGTTTGAGCCCGCATGGGCCGTGGTCGGCCTCGACCCGGTTGTTCGCGTAGGGAACGGTGACATGGTGGGAGCCGGGCAGCAACTGGTCGAGCACCCGCGGATAGGCCCTGGCCCGGTCGGTGGTCACCTCCGCCGGCGACGTGGCTCCGGCGAGCGCGCCGGTGAAGAACCGCCGGGCCGCCTTCTTGTCCCGGGTCGGCGACACCAGCACGTCGACGACCTGGCCGAACTGGTCATCCGCCCGGTACAGGTAGCGCCACCGGCCGAGCACCTTCACATAGGTCTCATCGACGAACCACCTGTCTCCAGGGGTGTGCCGGGCGGGCCGGGCCGCCTCGGTGAACAGCGGGGTGAACCGCATGACCCACCGAAACAGCGTGGTGTGGTCGACTTCTATACCGCGTTCGGCGAGCAGCTCCTCGACGTCACGGTAGGACAACGAGTACCGCACGTAC
>JADGOW010000046.1 GCA_017882765.1 Frankiaceae bacterium | reverse complement strand
CCCACACCTGCGCCCAACCCTCGCCGGCGTCGGCCGCGTCACCGAGCCGCTCCCCGCAGCTCGATCATGCTGCCGGGGGTCGGGCCGCTCCACCCGGTCGGGGGACTCGGGCGGGGAAAGCCCAGACCCGGGATGCCCCGGGCTGCCCACCGGGCGTGCGGTCCTTCCAACGCAACCGTTGCGAGCGCACCTTATTCCGCTTGGCCTACGCTGCGATCGAGTCCTTCGACAGCGCAGTTGCGCTGCTCAAGCCCCTGGTCGTCACCTCCTCTTCGGAGATCGCCTTCGGCTGGCCAGCCATCGGTCGATCGTCTCCGAGTACCAGACGGGCGAATGGCCGATGCGCAGTTTCAGGGGCGGGTAGCTGGCCTCGGTACCGGTGCGTGTGATCCTCGTGCAGCGTCTCAGTATTAGTCGGGGATTTGGGCGAGGGCAACGGCATGATTCGAAGCCGCTCACCCCATGGCATCGCCTGTTCGGGCGTTCAGGGCGTCCCGCCGGAACCCGAAAGACGACGTGGAGTGTCTTGAGGAGAGGGCATGACGGGCGTCGGCGTGAGCGTGCTTGCCGGGTTTTCCCCGCGGCGGCTGCGATGGCGATCAGGCACGCGCATCGCCCGGAAACGTCCTGCGCCGCTCACGTCGGTCGCACCCCGCCCCCAGCGCGTCCTGCGGGGTGGCGGATGAGCGCATCCTCGCAACCGAATCAGTTGCCGCGCGCCACCCGGGCTCGACTGTCAGTCGCCTTCCGCTGGCGGCGAATGTCGCTCTGGAAGAAGGTCGCGGCGGTCGCGGTGGTCGCGTCGGTCGTCGCGGTGGGGACGGCCGGCGGGGTGTACGCGGCGTGGTTCCAGCAAGCGCCGAGTGCGTCTGGATCGCAATCGACCGCTCGCCTCACCAGTACCTTCCTCAACACCGGCACCAATACATGGACCACCGCGATCCCGGTGCTCAACCCCGGGGACTACCTCTACCGCTACCTGGCCATCGCCAACCCGGGCGCCGTGACACCCGCCGGCACGGTTCCGCAGAGTTTCACGCTGACTGTCGCCGGCAGCAACAACTGGGCCAACCCGTCCGGCGACACCGCACTGCAGATCACTGTTTCCACCTGCTCCGTCGCCTGGGTGACCGGCGCCTCACCGACCTGCCAGGGCGGATCGGGGACCGCGGTCGTCACCAAGCGGTCGGTCGCGGCCATCGCGCCGGCGACGGCCTTCACCGTGGGCACGTTGAATCTCGGCCAAACCGCGTACCTGATGGTCCGGCTGGAGTTCCCGACGACTGCGACCTCCGCGAGCTGGGGCCACGCCGGCACCATCACGCTGACCGAGTCTGGGGCGCAGCTCGCGGCTGCCGACCGGAGCGCGGGCTGAGGGGCAGGTGTGATGGCCACATCGACCCATCCCGGCGACGGTGCCAGTCCTCGCTGCCGGCCGAGCGGCCAACCATTCGGCCGGGTCACGGTGCCCCTCGCCATCCTGCTCGCCGGCGTCGTCGCTCTGGCCGCACCTGCCCTGGCTGGTTGGACGGTGGGAGCGGTCGTCCCCTTGCCGCCGAGCGCCAGCGTCCCGTTCTCGAACTGGTCGAGCGTCTACACGCTTGCCGGCGCATCGACGGGGTCGTCCACGCTGACCAAGGGCTACGCGAGCCAGAGGCAGACCTTCAACTACGGCTACCCCGGCGCCACGGATGCCACCCAAATCGCGATCAAGAACACGGGCAACGTCGTCGAGACCTTCAGCCTGAACCTGGACGCGACCGGGGCCGGCAGCCGCAACAGCGGGTCCGCCGTCACGGTCAAGGTCTGCACCGCCGCCTGGACGAGCTACACCGCGTGTGGGACAGGCACCAAGCAGACCGTCTTCAACGCCGTGGGCGTCGATACCCTCCCGGCGTCCGGGGGCGTCAACGCTGCGCTGACCGCCACGTTGGCAGCTGGGGGGAGCCTGTACGTGGTGCTGCGGTACGCCCTCGGTAGCCAGAGCGTAACCCTCGACATCATCCTGAAGGAGACGAGCTCCCCGCCCGTCGGCAGGGACCGCTCTGCCGGCTGACCCCCGCTAGCGGTCGCTGACCCGGCGCGGATTCACCCCTCCTGCACCGCTAGGCCGCCGTGGGCCGCCCGTAGATCCCGTTTGAGCAGCTTGCCGCTGGGGTTCTTGGGCAGGCTGTCGGTGAGCACGACGTACTTCGGCGTCTTGAATCCGGCCAGGTGCGCTCGGCAGTGGATGACGACCTCCTCGGAGGTCAGGCGTGCCCCTGGCTTCGTTACGACGGCTGCCACGACGGCCTCGATCCAGAGCGGATGCGTCACGCCGAAGACGGCAACTTCCGCGACCGAGTCCAAGCGGTAGATGACCTCCTCCACCTCGCGGCTCGCGACGTTCTCACCGCCGCTCTTGATCATGTCCTTCTTCCGGTCGACCACCGACAGGTGCCCGTCCTCGGTCAGGACGCCAAGGTCCCCGGAGTGGAACCACCCGGTGCGAAATGCGTCGGCGGTCTTCGCCTCGTCGTTCCAGTACCCCAGGCACGCGTGCGGGCTGCGGTGCACGATCTCGCCGACGGTGCCGGACGGCACCGGGTTGTCGTCGTCGTCGACCACCCGGGTCTCGACGTTGAGCGCGGCGCGCCCGGCCGAGCCGGCGTGGCTCACCTGCTCCTCTGGCGGCAAGATCGTGGCCAACGGCGCCATCTCCGTCTGCCCGTAGAAGTTCCAGAGGCGGACGTTAGGCAGGCGGCGCTGAATCTCGCCGAGCACTTCAACCGGCATCGCCGACGCCCCGTAGTAGCCCTTGCGCAGGGACGACAGGTCGGTGTCGTCGAACTGGGGTGACCGCAGCAGCGCGATCCACACTGTCGGCGGCGCGAACAGCTTCGTGGCCCGCTCGGCCTGGATGGCGTTCAGCAGGGCAGCCGGGTCAGGTGCGGGCAGGATGACACTCGTCGCGCCGAGGTACACATCGGGCCCGAAGAAGCAGTCAAGCTGGGCGCAGTGGTACATCGGCAGCGAATGGACCTCGATGTCGTCGCCGGTCATGCCGCCGCTGACGATGCAGCTCACATATTGGGCGACCAGCGAGCGGCTGGTCAGCACGACCCCCTTCGGCCGCGACTCGGTGCCGCTGGTGTACATCAGGCGCAGCGGGTCGTCATCGCCGACGACCACGTTCGGCTCCGAGTCGTCGGGGTGCGCCACCCAACGCGACACGGGCTCCCAGCCCGGCGACGGGTCACCCCCCTGCGCCGGGATGCAGCCGAGCAGGCGGGCCGACCCTCCCGTCGCGGCCCAGGCCTTGTCGGCCACGGGCGTGAGCGCGTCCTCGGCGATCATCGCGGCGGCGCCCGAGTGCTCCAGAATGAAGGCGATCTCCTCGGGTCCGAGCATGTAGTTCACCGGCACCATGACCACGCCGAGCTTGGCCAGCGCGAAGTTCAGCAGAGCGAACTCCCAGCAGTTGTGCGAGAGCACCGCCACGCGCTCGCCCCCGCGCAGGCCCCGGTCGGCCAGCCCGTGCGCCAGGCGGTTCACCGCGGCATTGAACTCGGCGTAGGTCGCACGCTGTCCCGAAGCGGCGGGACCACCCAGACCGGGCGGGACGACCACCGCCGTCTTGTCGGGAAACCGGAGGGCGGTGCGGCGCAACAGGTCGCCGAGGCCCTGCTGGCGTGCCTCACGGACCGGGTCAAGACGTCGAACCTCGGTGCTGGCCATGCGGCTCCTCTCGCGGTTGCCGGTGCGCCGGCCCGGCGCGTGCCTCACGGCATGTCCGGCGGCCCCTCCAAGGAAACCAGCTCCTGGTGAGGATCCGGTCGGCGATCGCGGCTTGCTGGCTGTTTCCCTGCCGGAAGCCGCCCCTCGGCGAAGGCCACCGCGAGCGCGATCAGTACCGGCGTGCCGGCGCAGCCGCCGAGCGAGGCGGCGGACGACGCCGTTCTCGATGACAACGGGATCTGTCAGAACGGTCGCGTCGGCAGCGCTGGCGGAGTGAGCGTCGCCAACGGTGTCAGCGGCCACACGCGGCGCAACCGGCGTCGGGCAGGGCGATGACGAGGGCTGGTGCGCGACCAGCCACGCCCGCCGATGCGTCGACGGCGTGCCGGGCGCAGGCCGGGGATGTCAGGGGCGGTACGAGGGTCTGGGACGCCGACCCGGCCGCGCATCAGGAACTCGGCAATCGTGCGAGCGCCTCGGCGACGCCCGGGTAACTGAAGTCCTCTGCGCGCACGACCTCCAGATCCTGGCGAGCGGAGGCGGCGTCGCCCCGAGCGGCCGACATGGTCGCCCGCTCGATCAACGCACGGTGCCGGATCGCGGGATTGCACCCCGGACGGCGCAGCGCCTCCCGCAGTGTCGCCAGGGCGGCGTCGCGTTGACCCAGCTCGCGGTAGGCGACCCCGCGGAAGACCAGGAGCAGCGCGGACGCATCGTCGACGTTGGACAGGCCGTCGGTCACGTCGATGACGTCGCTGTGGCGACCCGACTCGCTGTACAGCTCGGCCAGCGACACGGCGGCGGGGGTCGTCGGGTCGACGCCCTCGACGACGTCGATCGCTGCGTCGAGGTCCCCCGCGCTCTGGTGCAGCTCCGCCAAAGCGAGCGCCAGCACGTCGCGCCCGAAGGGCAAGGTCACTGTCACGCCGGACGCGATCGGCACGGTCACGCCGCTCAGCGCGCTCGGCGAGCCCAGCAGCCGGGTCTGCACGAACGGGTGGGCGCCGAAGTCCTCGCCGGAGGCGACCGCCCAGGCGAGGAGCTCGCGGGCCCGCGCAGCATTGCCGGCGGCGAACTGAGCCGCGCCGTCCATCGCCGCGCATAGGGCGCGCAAATGCGGGTGTGAGCGGGCAAAGGGCGGAAGATGTCCGGCCAGCAGCGCAGGGTCGAGCTGATGTTGCTCGTCCACGGCGATCTGGTAGAGCTCCTGCTCGTCCGCGGGCAGCGGCGGCCCCTGAGCAGGGGAGCCGGGCTGGCCGGCGGCGGGGGTTGCGCCCGGCCAGCCGGAGCTCGGCGGCGTGGGTTGGGACGACGCGTCCGGCCAGCCGGATGGCGCAGGTGCCGGCGGTGGTGCCGCGGGCCAACCGGACGGTGCTTGCGTCGGTGGGGCCGCCGCCGGCCAGCCGGATGGTGGGGGTGCCGCCTGCCGCGGGCCCCCGATCGCTCCCAGCAGCGACTGGGTGAGGCGGCCCGTGCCGGCGTGGCTGAGGCTGGAACCGCCGAGGCCGAGCGAGCTCGTGATCCTGCCTCCGGGGCTTCTGGACATCCGCAGGCCGCCGGCGCCGCCGGAGTAGCCGATGCCTCGGGGGGACACCGACATCTGGATTCCCGGCAGGATCCTGATGGTCTTGCTAAGCCGGAACGCCATCTCAGAATCCTCCCTCCCCGGGCAGCTCGTAGCCGGTGGGGACGGGCGGGTGCGCCCAGTCGATCGGGGCGCTGCCCGCAAGCGGCGCGGCCGGCGTGGTCGCCGCCCCCGGGGTCGGCGCCGAGATCATTCCCGGTCCCGCCGTGCCGGGGGCGGACACCGGCTCATCGTCGATCGTGACGCCGAAGTCGACGGCCAGCCCCGCAAGGCCGGAGTCATATCCTTGACCTACGGCACGCAACCGCCATCTTCCGCCGCGCCGGTACAACTCCCCGAACAGCAACGCGGTCTCCGTGGCGGCTTCTCTGAGGTCGTAGCGGGCGATCAGATGTCCCGCGACGTCGTCGAAGAGCAGCAGGTGCAGGCCGGTGACGGCACCGAAGCCAGGGGCGCTGCCGCCGGGATCGAGGCTTGCCGCGAGGACAACGGCGTCGACCGCCGAGGGCAACTGCGCCAGATCCACGCGGACGCCGTCGCCGTCGAGGCCGCCGAGGCCGGCGGCGGTCAGCACGGGACGGGCGGCGGCGCCACCCAGGTAGTGCACGCCCGCGCCGTCCTGCTGGTTGTAGAAGATGAAGTCGGCGTCGGTCCGGACCCGCCCGCCGGAGAGCATCAGCGCGCTGACGTCGACGTCCACACCCGGCGCCGGCCGCCAGGCGGCCACGCCGAGCACCCGCGTGGCGCCGGTCGGCACAGTGGCGTTGGCTCCGCGCACCAGCTGCACGCACGTCTCGCTCACCGGGCTCCTTACGACGAGTCCTTGCTGCGGCTGACCTGACGGACTTCGGGGGCCGGCCCGGGGGCGAAAGTGCGCCACCAGACCGCCTGGAGACAAGGGTGCGGGCCGGGCTCGAAGGGTCATCGGCGGGGTCCTTCCTCCCGGCGGTCGAGATCGAGGGCCGGCGCCTTTGCGACGGAGGGATGGTCGCCAACGTCCCTGTCCTGCAAGCCCTGGACCTGGGGGCGGCCGCGCTGGTCGTGCTCGACTGCAAGGGGCGATCGTCCCGCAATGGGGATCTATCGCCGAGATCCTCCTCTTTGCCAACTCCATGACCCAGAACCGGCGGCGGGCGGCGGAGATACCGGCGGCAGCGGAGCGGGTTCCGGTCGTGTATTTGCCCCTTCCCGCCCCCACCCGCTCGACTTCAGCCGCACTGCCGCGCTCATGGCGGCAACCCATGCCGCCGGGGCTCGCGAGGCCGTCGGAGATTACCAGCCGGTAGGTATTGCAACGGCGCTGGAAACGGCAGGATATTCCGACCGTGGTGGTTACCGGCGGCGTGGCCGGGCGCACGGCCGTCCGGCCACGCTGGAAGTAGTCACTGCCCTATTTCGGCACGAACGGGGAGGCCTGGATGACGGGTGCGATAGTCGTGCGATGGGGCGCAGGAATCCCGGGTCGGGAAAGCAAGGGACTGGATCCGTTCGGGTCTGACGTATTCCGACACGCCACGCGGCATCGCCAGCACGCCGCTGGCCGAATTCGAGTCGTGGCTCTTGGAGTGGGCCACGGCGTCTTCGGACGCCGTGGTCGCGGATGCCACCTACCTCGACGGCGGCACGTTCACCGTGGCGTAATCCTGTGGGCAAGGCACCAATGACGGTCTGCTCGGTCGGCTGGACCCGACGGGAAATCGGATGGACCTGCCCTTCTGCGAGATTCTGCACTGGACGCCGGAGAGCCAGGTCGAGTCGGCTGAGATCTGCTACGACCAGATGACCATGTTGGGGCAGTTGGAACACCTGGAGCTTCCCCGAGTGATGACCTGAGGGCGTCCCCGCCGCTGCTGGCAGTGGGGACGCATCGTCGCATGCCGACGCCGCCGCAGCGGGAACTCGCGGGAGTGCGGCGGTAGGGCCACGCCCGGTTGTGCTTACTGTTGAGGGGTGCACGTCCAGCAGTCGACCAAGCTCGCCGACGTCTGTTACGACATCCGCGGACCCGTCCTCGAACATGCGAAGCGGCTCGAGGAGGAAGGGCATCGGATCCTCAAGCTGAACATCGGCAATCCCGCCCCGTTCGGCTTCGAGGCTCCCGAGGAGATTCTCACCGACGTCATCCACAATCTGCCGACGTCGCAGGGCTACTGCGACTCGAAGGGTCTGTTCGCCGGCCGCAAGGCGGTCATGCAGTATTACCAGACGCGCGGAGTGCCTGGGATCACCATCGACGACGTCTTCCTCGGCAACGGCGCGTCTGAACTGATCATGATGGCGACGCAAGCTCTCCTCGACGACAACGACGAGGTCCTCGTCCCCGCGCCCGACTACCCGCTGTGGACGGCGGCCGTGCGGCTCAGCGGCGGTACACCGGTGCACTACCTGTGCGATGAGGGGGCCGACTGGTTCCCCGACATAGACGACTTGCGCAAGAAGATCACGCCCAACACCAAGGCCGTGGTGGTCATCAACCCGAACAATCCGACGGGCGCGGTGTACTCGCGGGAAGTGCTCGAGCAGGTCGTCGAATTGGCGCGCGAACACGGGCTGGTGGTCTTCTCCGACGAGATCTACGACAAGATTCTCTACGACGGGGCCAAGCACGTCTGCACCGCGGCCCTCGCGCCCGATCTGCTGTGCCTGACGTTCAACGGTCTGTCGAAGGCCTACCGGGTGGCGGGTTTCCGCTCTGGCTGGATGGCGATTTCCGGCCCGAAGCAGGGGGCCCGGAGCTATCTGGAAGGCCTGAACGTGCTCGCCTCTATGCGGCTGTGTGCCAACGTCCCGGCGCAACACGCGATTCAGACAGCGCTTGGCGGCTACCAGAGCATCAATGAACTCATCCTTCCCGGTGGCCGTCTGCTTGAGCAGCGAGACAGGGCCTGCGAGCTCCTCAGCGAAATTCCCGGGGTGACGGTCGTCAAGCCGCGTGGCGCGCTGTACGTGTTCCCGCGCATCGATCCGCACGTCTGCCCCATCGTCGACGACGAGAAGCTCGTTCTCGACCTGCTGCTGCAGGAGCAACTGCTGGTGGTGCACGGCACGGCCTTCAACTGGCCGTGGCCGGATCACTTCCGGATGGTCACGCTTCCGCACGTCGAGGACCTGGAGGTGGCGGTCCGCCGGATGGGCCGATTCCTGTCCCACTACGGCCAGGCTGCCTGAGTTTGGGGAGCGCGGGCTGCTCGTGCGGGCTGCTCGTGCGGGCTGCGGTGCTGGCGTGCGGTAGCTGCTCACCGGCTGCTCGGCCGTGTGGCATACGTCTTCGGTGCCGCCCGACGGCCCTGGCGTCTCCGCGGAGCCGGTTGAGCTCCCGGCGCAGCCCCGTCGAGGTAGCGTCATCGACGTGCGCCGGCGCCTGCTTTCCCGTAAGTGGCTGGCGCTGCATGCCCTGCTCATCGTGTGCCTGCTGAGCTTCTCGTTGCTCGGCAAGTGGCAGTTCACCCGGGCCGAGTCGGTGGACGGGACGATCCGCAATATCGCCTATGCGCTGCAGTGGTGGATCTTCGCGGGCTTCGCCATCTTCTTCTGGTGGAAGATGCTCCGGTCGGACCTGGCCGAAGACCGAGGTGGGACAGGGTCCGCGGGGTCCTCGGGGTCTGCAAGGGCCGCAGGGTCCGCGGGCAACGACGGGAAGCCGGCTGCCTTTTCCGAGGGACTGTCCGGTCGCGGCGGGGATGTCGCGTACGAGCCGGCGCCCGCCGTGGAGATCCTTGATGAGAGTGACCCGGAGGATGCGGCCCTGATCGCCTACAACCGGTATCTGGCTCAGCTCAACGAAGGGCATGAGCGTGCCCGGTCGGGCTGATCCGCGGCCTTGTCGGCCTTGTCGGGTCTACCGTGCAAACGTGAATCCCGCCGGCCCGGCCGCTGGTCGTGCCCCGTGTCGAGGTGACCAGCTGTGAACTCCGCACTCACCCGCTACCGCGTCATGGCCTACCTGACCGGGGTTGTCCTCCTCATCCTCGTGCTGGTCGCGATGCCGTTGAAGTACCTGGCCGATCAGCCGGGGCTGGTCGCGACCGTCGGTCCGATCCACGGCGTCCTGTTCATCGTCTACTGCCTGGTGACCCTGGACCTTGCGGTCAGGTTGCGGTGGCACATAACCCGAACGGGCCTGGTCATGCTGGCGGGCACCGTGCCGTTCATGTCGTTTGTCGCGGAGCGCCGGGTCGCCCGAGAGAACCCCGCACCTGCCGCGGTCTGAGGAAGGCATGCGGGCAAGGTTCCTCGTCCTCGGCGACTCGTTGACCTTTCATGGGCCCAGCGCCGCTGAACTCGTCACGCACGGCCGGTTGTGGCCGAATGTGGCAGCGGCCGCCCTCGGTGCGCAGGCCGACGTCGTGGCCCGACTCGGCTCGCTGACTCGCGACGGCTGGTGGGCGATGACCAAGGACGCCTACGTCTACTCGGTGCTGCTGCCGCGCGCCGACGCGGTGGTCCTGGCGCTGGGCACGATGGATCATCTTCCGGCCAGCGTCCCGAGCTACCTGCGCGAGGGCATCCCGTATCTGCGCCCCGGAGGTCTGCGCCGGGGGGTCCGGGCGGCCTACCTGCGAGCGCATCCGCTAGCCGTCCGTGCCTTCCAGGGCCGCGTCCGCATGCTCCCGCAACGCGCCACCGACAGCTACCTGACAAGGTCGGTCCTCGCCCTGCGGGCCCTCTTCCCGGGCCTGCCGGTGATCGGTATCGTCCCCGCGCCGTTCGCGGCCTGCTCCAACTACCCGGTCACCGCGACCCACCCTCCGGCGGTCGAGGCAGCCCGGGCCTGGGGGCGCCGCGAAGGTGTCCCCCTGCTGGATCTGGACGCCGTGGCCGCACCGTACTTCGCTCGGCGGGCGCACAACCCCGACGGCTTGCACTGGTCGTGGGAGCTGCATCGGGAGGTGGGGGAGTCACTGGCGACCCTGCTCGCCCGGCTCTGGGAGGCCGCCCCCGGCCCGCGCCGCGCGGCGCCCAGCGGCGAGCCGCTACCGCCGGCTCATGCGATCCCGGTGGCGGCCGCCCGCCCGAGCAGCGCCCGGCGATAGACTCCTGTGCTGCCGCCCCCGCCCGTGGCGGTGCTGACGGCAGGTGCGGCTACCCCTCCCGACGGAGGGGCTCTTTTTTTGCCGGGCGCGCCGAACCGGGGACGTCGACACCACGGACCGGCGCGCGCTGACAGGTAGGGGAGGTGCTGTCGTCGATGATCGACGAGGCCTATGACCCGCACGCTCTTCAGGAGCGGTGGCTTCCGGTGTGGGACCGCCTCGACCTGTTCCAGGCGGGCCGCAGGTCCGGTCCGCGCACCTACATGCTCGACATGTTTCCCTACCCGAGCGGGGACCTGCACATGGGCCACGCCGAGGCGTTCTCGATCGGGGACGTTGTGGCGCGCTACTGGATGTTGCGCGGCCACGACGTGCTCCACCCCATCGGCTGGGACGCCTTCGGGCTGCCGGCAGAGAATGCGGCCATCCGGCGGGGGGAGCACCCTGCGACCTGGACGTACCGCAACATCGATACGCAGGCGGCGTCGTTTCGGCGCTTCGCGGTGTCCTTCGACTGGTCGCGACGGCTCAACACGTGTGACCCCGGCTACTACCGGTGGACGCAATGGCTGTTCCTGCGCTTCTTGGAGCGGGGGCTCGCCTACCGAAAGGCCTCGGCGGTCAACTGGTGCCCGCAGGACCAGACCGTGCTGGCCAACGAGCAGGTCGTGGGCGGCCGCTGTGAGCGATGCGGGGCGGAGGTGACCAAGCGCGACCTGACGCAGTGGTATTTCAAGATCACAGAGTACGCGGAGCGCCTGCTTGACGACATGGCGCAGCTTGTGGGTGCGTGGCCCGAGCGGGTGCTGCTCATGCAGCGCAACTGGATCGGTCGGTCCACAGGGGCGTATGTGGACTTCCGGGTCGGAGACCGGACCGTCACGGTCTTCACGACCAGGCCGGACACCCTCTACGGCGCCACCTTCTTCGTGGTCGCGGCCGATGCCCCCCTGGCGGACGAGCTGTGCGCCCCCGCGCAGCGGGACGCGTTCGAGGCTTACCGCGACCAGGTGAGCAAGCTTTCCGAGATAGAGCGGCAGTCGGCGGAACGGCCCAAGACGGGAGTCGATCTCGGCGTCCGGGCGGTCAATCCCGTCAACGGCGAGGAGATCCCCGTCTTTGCCGCCGACTACGTACTGGCCGAGTACGGAACGGGCGCCATTATGTCCGTTCCGGCCCATGACCAGCGCGACCTGGACTTCGCACGAGCCTTCGGGCTGCCGGTGCGCGTCGTCGTGGACACCGGCGAGCCGGACCCGGCCCGGACGGGCGTCGCCACGGCCGGCGAGGGGATTCTGGTCAATTCCGGGCGGTACGACGGGCTCGGCAAGGACGAAGCCATTTCCCGCATCACCGCGGATCTCAATGAGCGCGGCCTCGGCGTCGCCGCTGTCAATTACCGGTTGCGCGACTGGCTGCTGTCCCGCCAGCGGTACTGGGGCTGCCCCATCCCAGTGATCCATTGCGAGCGGGACGGGATCGTCCCCGTACCCGACGCCGCCCTGCCCGTCCTGTTGCCAGATCTTTCCGGTGACCAGCTGCACCCCAAGGGCGAGTCGCCGCTGGCGGCGGCCGCTGACTGGGTCAGTGTCCCGTGCCCGACCTGTGGCGGCCCGGCCCGCCGGGACACCGACACGATGGACACGTTCGTCGACTCGTCCTGGTATTTCCTGCGGTACTGCTCGCCCGACTTCGAGAACGGGCCGTTCGACCCCGAGGCAGTGCGGGCGTGGATGCCTGTCACCCAATACGTCGGTGGAGTCGAGCACGCGATTCTGCATCTGCTGTATTCGCGGTTCTTCACGAAGGTGCTCTATGACATGGGGTTGGTGGACTTCACCGAACCGTTCAGCGCGCTTCTTAATCAAGGGTCGGTCATCCTTAACGGCGCGGCCATGTCGAAGTCTAAAGGGAACATGGTCGAGCTGGGGGCCGAGCTGGCCAGGTACGGCGTTGACGCCGTCCGGCTCACGATGCTGTTCGCCGGCCCGCCCGAAGATGACATCGACTGGGCGGACGTCTCGCCGTCGGGGTCTGTGCGCTACCTGGCCCGGGTCTGGCGGGTGTGCGGCGACGCCGGGCGGCAAGGCCCCGGAACGCATGATCCCGCTCTGGACAGGGCCGTCGCCCGAACCGTCGACGACGTCACTCGTCTTACCGAGTCGTTCCGCTTCAACGTGGCCATCGCCCGGCTGATGGAGCTGACGAGCGCGGTGCGCAAGGTCGTCGACCGCGGTGTCGACGGGCCGCAGGTGCGGTCGGCGGCGCAGGCACTGGCGGTCATGCTGGCTCCCTATGCCCCCTACACCGCCGAGGACTGCTGGGCGCGGCTCGGTCACGAGCCTGAGGCGGGGGACTCCGTGCACGACGCTCAGTGGCCACAGGCCGATCCCGCGCTGCTGATCGAGGAAACCGTGACCTGTGTCGTCCAAGTCGCCGGCAAGGTCCGGGACCGGATCGAGGTGCCTGTCACGGTGACGGAGGATCGGCTCCGGGAACTTGCCCTGGCCTCGGAGAACGTTGCCCGGGCCTTGGGCGGCCGCAGCGTGCGCACCGTGGTCATCCGGCCGCCGAAGCTGGTCAATGTCGTCCCTGGCTAGGGGCCGCCAGGAAATCCGCACGAGCCGGGCGAGGTCGCGGCCGACTCTGCCTACCCGCGCACTTTGCGCGGTCACGAGTGGGTGTCGCAGGGCAAGGAATCCCGTGCGGGGCTGCGGGACTCCGAACAAGACGCGCACAGCGGACCTCCTGGGGTCGAGGACGCGACCGTAGGCACCGGACGAGGCCTCCGGGAACGCCCGCTCGGGTTCTGTGGACAGCCAGCCCACCGTCCACAGGTTGTGTGCGCGTGCCGGTTTCTGTCCGAGGCGGTTCCTACCGTGCCCGCATGACCGCCTCTGTCGATCCCGCCCCCGGCCCTGACGGCCCGCACCGACCCGGTCGGACGCGACTGCTGCGCGAATCCGTGGCCGACCGGCTTCCCCCGGTCCTTCGCGGCGGGGCGCTTGATCCCGCCGTCCGAGGCGCCTTCGGGCTTGCTGCCGTTGCCTTGATTGCGGCACTGGTGGCCGGTTGCTACGCCTGGCAGGCCAGGCCCCGGGCTGTCGCGCTGCCCCCCGCAGCAGGGTCTGTTGCACCGGCGTCGCAGTCCCCGCCGGCCGCGCGGCCCGCCGCCGACCCGGTGGACCCCCGGGGAGGCAGGGCTGCGGCCATTGGGGCCGGTCAACCCGCCGAGGTGGTCGTCCATGTCGCCGGAAAGGTGCACCGGCCCGGCGTGGTCACGCTGCCCTCGACCGCACGGGTAGACGACGCGGTCGTGGCGGCGGGAGGAGCGCTGCCCGGTACCGACCTGTCCACGGTCGACCTTGCGCGACATGTGGTCGACGGCGAGCAGATCCTCGTAGGGGTGCCGGGCGCGCCCGCTGCGATGTCCGCCGCCCCACCTGCCGCCGTTTCCGGCCAGGGCACTTCCTCGACCGGGCAACCGGCGACCGGCGGCGGGCCGGCTGTGCCTCTGGACCTGAACACGTCAGGCCCAGAGCAGCTGGACGGGTTGCCAGGGGTCGGTCCTGTCCTGGCTCAGCGAATAATCGCCTGGCGCACCGAGCACGGCGGGTTCCGCTCGGTGGATGAGCTGCGTGAGGTCAAGGGGCTGGGCGGCAAGAAGTTCGACGACATCGCGCCGCTGGTTCGCGTGTGACCGACGGACGCTCCGGTCGACTTCCCACTGTTGGGCCCGACGCCGGCGAGGGCTCATCCGGGGCGGTTGCGGCGGCTGACCTCCGGTTGGTCATTCCGGCGATCGTGGCGTGGGCCGCCGCCGCGGCCGCCCCCGCGATCGGTCCCGGCCCGTCGTTATGGGTCGCCCTGGCAGTCGCGGTGGCGGTCGCGGTGGCGGTGGGGCTGTCGACCGCGCGCGCTTCAAGCCTGCTGGCTGCGCGACGGCGCCGCTTACCCGGGCGGGGCACCCGCACGGTTCGCCAGCGGCGTGTCGGGCCGGATGGCGGACGCGCAGCCCCAGGCGGCGCCGCGCGAACTTGGCTCCCGGCGCTTGCCGCTGCCCTGCTCTGCGGGGCGGCGGCTCTGGCTGGGACAGCGCTGCGGGCTGACAGCCGAGCCTCCGGTCCCGTTGCCGACCTGGCGGCGGGTGGCGCCGCTGTCCGGGCGGAGCTGATCCTTACCGGTGACCCGGTTCTCCAGCGTGGCGCCGCCCCGCGGCGCGCTGACCTAGTCATCGTCCGGGCCCGCACAGTTCAGATCACCGGGAGGGGGACGGGCTGGCTGGTACGCCAGCCGGTGCTGATTCTCGCCCGGGAGGATGGCTGGCTCGGGCTTCTGCCTGGCAGCCGGGTGATGACGAATGGGCGCCTGCAGCCTGCTCGAGACGGTGACGACGTGGCCGCCGTGCTGTCCGCGTCCGGCCGACCAGTGCAAACGCGGGCCCCACCGATGCTGCAGCGCAGCGCCGGCGCCCTGCGTGCCGCCATGCGCGACGCTGCGGCCAGACTCAGCGGTCGCGAACGGGGACTGCTGCCCGGTCTCGTGGACGGCGACGTCAGCGGGCTTGATCCGGACGTATCCGACGAGTTCCGCGCGGCCGGGCTGTCGCACCTCACGGCTGTCAGCGGGGCTAACTGCGCGATCGTTTTGGCCGTCGTGCTGACGGTTGCCCGCCGCGTCCGCCTGGGTCGCTGGCCCGCAGGCATACTCGGGTTGCTGGCGCTGGGGTTCTTCGTGCTGCTCGCCAGGCCGTCCCCCAGCGTGCTCCGGGCGTCGATCACTGGTGCCCTGGGTGTCGTTGCCGTGGCGACAGGGCGTACCCGCGCGGCCCTCCCGGCGCTCGGTTGCTCGGTGCTGGTGCTCGTGCTGATGGATCCCGCCCTGGCCCGGTCCCCGGGCTTCGCCCTCTCGGTTGCCGCCACGGCAGGGATCGTGGTGCTGGCTCCCGGATGGCGGGTGAGCCTGCGCCGCAGACTTCCTGCGCCTGTCGCCGACGCGGTTGCCGTCGCCGCGGCCGCGCAGATCGCCTGCACACCCGTGCTGGCCGCGATGGGATCGACGATGTCGCTGGTGGCGGTGCCTGCGAACCTGCTGGCCGCGCCCGCCGTGGCGCCCGCGACCGTGCTGGGGATCGTCGCCGCGGTGGCCCAGCTGATCTGGTCTCCGCTGTCCGCGCTGCCGACCCAACTGGCTGGCCTGGCCTGCCGATGGCTGGTCGCCGTGGCACATGTCAGCGCGGGGGTGAGCGCGGGTCGGCTGCCCCTCCCGGGTGGGGTGGCGGGCTTCCTCGTCGCAGTGGCGGCCACAGTGTCCCTGGTCTTCCTGGTGCGCCGCCGGCGGACTCGAAGGCCGCTCGGGGCCGTCGTTGCTGGGCTGCTGGTGGCCAACATCGCACTGGTCCCGATCCTGCATGTGGGTTGGCCGCCCAGGGGCTGGCAGCTCGTGGCCTGCGACGTGGGGCAGGGTGATGCGCTGGTCATCAACGTCGGCGCGGGCGGTTACGTCCTGGTCGACGCGGGGCCAGATCCGGGTCTCGTGCGCAGCTGCCTGTCCCAGCTTGGCGTCGGCGCGCTGGCCCTCGTCGTGATCACACACGATCATTCCGATCACGTCGAGGGTCTTCCAGGTGTGCTCGGCCGGATGCCCGTCGGCGGTGTCGCGGTCGGACCCTTGCGGGAACCCGCGCTGGAATGGGACCGCCTGAGGCGATGGGCAGGTGACGCCGGGGTCGCCATCCGAACGCTGAGCACCGGGACGACGTTCGCCCTCGGGCAGTCCTCGTGGCAGGTGCTGGGGCCGCGCACCGTGCTCCATGGAACCGACAGCGATCCCAACAACGCGAGCCTGGTGTTGCGTGTGCAACTGCCGGCGCTGTCGATCCTGCTGACCGGCGATGCGGAGCAACCGCTGCAGGACCAGCTGCTGCAGGGCGTCCCGCTGAGCGCGGACGTGCTCAAGGTCCCCCATCACGGGTCCGACCGGCAGGAATCCTCCTTCCTCCATGACGTTCACGCCAGGACAGCGATCGTGTCTGTCGGGGCGGGAAACTCGTACGGTCATCCGTCCATGCGCACGATCGGCCTGCTCGAACGCGACGGCGCCGCGGTCTTCCGCACGGACACCAACGGGGCGATCGCTGTGCTCCGGGCGCAATCCGGGCTGCTCACCGTCGTCCCGCGCGGCGAGCGACACGTCTCGGTGAATGCGGCAGGGCCACCCGCACGGGCCAGGGACCGGGTGCGAGACAGCACGTCCGCCATGTGGCGGTGGACCCGTGCGCCCCCTGCCCTCAGTACCTCGCGCCGGCAATCTTGCGCTCGGGCCTGCTCGACGAGACGCCTCGAGACCAGACGCTTGCGAGCCGCGCTCTGGCCCCGAGATGAAACGAACCGCAACTCGGTCAACGGACTGTCGGCCGAAGCGTGGTGGGGCTACCACCGGATCCCGAAGAACAGCAGGTGATTGCGAGCCCGGGTGTATTCCGGGCGTTGGACCACGAGGTTCGCAACGACGTCGGTGTAAGGCCAGGGGAAGGCGCGGGCTGCGGCTTCCCAGCTCTCCTGGGCGGATCGCTCACACCGGCGGGCCCAGGTCGGGATGCCACCCTCATGCGAGCTGCAAATGCTCCGTTCACAGGAGTGCTCGGACG
>JADGOW010000199.1 GCA_017882765.1 Frankiaceae bacterium | reverse complement strand
TGTCCGACGTGGGCAGGACGACTCGCCCGCCGCGCAGGATCGCGACCAGGGCGCTGTCCTCGGGCAGCCGCACGTCGCCGATCCGGGCGCCGAGCAGGGGCGCGTCCGAGCTCAGGGTGAACTCCACGAGCGACGCCTGCCCCTGCATGAACCGCATCAGCCGGACCAGGTCGCCCACGCTGACTGCCTCCTCGACGAGGGCGGTCATCATGCGCGGCGTGGACACTGACACGTCCACGCCCCACGCCTCGTT
The DNA here is from genome assembly GCA_017882765.1 of Frankiaceae bacterium. Taxonomy (GTDB): domain Bacteria; phylum Actinomycetota; class Actinomycetes; order Frankiales; family Frankiaceae; genus JADGOW01. Next base: position 5,267 of record JADGOW010000199.1, on the reverse strand, counting down.
GAACAGCCATTCGTTCTTGGGGTGATTGATCCGCGCAACTGTGCGCGGGACCCCGAACTCGGTCTTGGCCAGCAGCGACGCAACCAGGTTCACCTTGTCGTCACCGGTGGCGGCGACGACAACCGAGTAGCCGTCGAGCCCGGCTTCTTCCAGGCTCGACAGCTCGCACGCGTCCGCATGCAGCCAGGTCGCGCGGGGGACGCTGTGCACCTTCATCGCCCGGGGGTCACGCTCGATGAGCAGCACCTCGTGCCCGCGGTCGAGCAGTTCATTGGCGATCGAGCGGCCGACGTTGCCGGCCCCGGCGATCGCAACCCGCAGTCTCGCCGTCATGATCGTTTCCTGTCGGACGGTCCGTGCGCCACGACGGACTCGACCTCGTCCAGGCGGCCCGTCATCACAATCGCGTGCACCAGGTCGCCCTCTTGCAAGACCGTGCGCGACTCAGGGACGAATCCTTCGCCGAACCGGCTGATGCAGCCCGCCCTGATGCCCGCCTCCTGCTCCAGGGCCGACAGCCGGTGCCCCACCCAGCCCGAGCCAACTGTCAGTTGGAACAGGGAGACGTGCCCGCTGGCGTCAGTCCACTCCGGGGTCACGTGTTCGGGTAAGAGGCGGCGCAGGATTTGATCGGCCGCCCAGCGCACCGTCGCCACGGTCGGGATGCCGAGCCGCTCGTACACCTCCGCGCGCTTGGGGTCGTAGATACGGGCGACGACATGCGGCACACCGAAGGTCTCCCGGGCCAGCCGGGCCGAGATGATGTTGGAGTTGTCCCCGCTGGACACCGCGGCGAAGGCCTGGGCATCCTCCACGCCGGCTTCGACGAGCGTGTCGCGGTCGAAGCCGACCCCGGTCACGGTCCGGCCGGTGAACCTGTCGCCGAGGCGGTGGAACGCCGCCGTGTCCTGGTCGATGACAGCCACGCTGTGGCCCCGCGAAACAAGGCCGCGGGCGAGGGCGCTGCCCACGCGCCCGCATCCGAGGATGACGACGTGCACTAGGCGGAGGGTACGCGCCCCCGGCGCCCGGCGCTGGACGAGGTGTCCCGGCCTGCCGGCCGGCCTGGTCCGGGCGGCCGTTGTCGCAGGTGCTGGGTACCCTCCGTTCGTGGGGATCGCCTGGCAGCTCAAGCGGCTGTTCGCGCCGGCACATCCCGACCACAGCCGCCGTAGCGCCGCGCGGTGACACACCCATTTCCGGGCGATCTGATCGAGCTCGAGGTCGGCCGGGTCGCGCCCGGGGGCAGCTGCGTCGCGCGCCATGACGGGCGCGTCATCTTCGTCCGGCACGCCTTGCCCGGCGAGCGTGTCCGGGCGCGAGTGAGCGCCCAGGGCGCCCGGTTCTGGCGTGGCGACGCGGTCGAGGTGCTGGTGGCATCGCCCGACCGCGTTGCGTCGCCTTGCCCGTATGCGGGTCCCGGCCGGTGCGGTGGCTGCGACTGGCAGCACGTCACGCTGTCCCGGCAACGGCGGATGAAGGCGGAGGTCCTCAGCGAGCAGCTGCGCCGGATCGGCGGGTTCGATCTCGCCGATGCGGGTCTGGACGTCACGGTGACGCCCCTTCCCGGCATGCCGGACGGGCTGGGTTGGCGCACCCGCGTCCAGTTCGCTGTGGCGGGCGACGGTGTTCCCGGGCTGCACCGGCACCGCAGCAGCGAGGTCGAGCCCCTCGACCGGTGCCTGATCGCGCATCCCGACGTCGAGCGGGCGGGGGTGGAGTCGGCGCGCTGGCGGGGCGCCGCGGTCGTCGAGGCGGTCGCAGCACCGTCCACGGGCGAGAAGCTGGTCGTCGTCACCCCCGCGAAGGGGCGCCGGTTTCGAGCCCCGACGGGTTTGGACGCCCCCGTCGCCGTGGCCGGCAGTGCGGCCGGAAGCGCGCCGGCCGTGCATCACGACGTCGCGGAGCGGCGATACCGGGTAACTGCCGACGGGTTCTGGCAGGTCCATCCCGCGGCCGCCGAGGTGCTGGCCGCCACGGTGCTCGAGCTTGCGGCGCCACGGGTCGGGGACCGCGTGCTCGACCTGTACGCAGGGGCGGGCCTGTTCGCCGCAACGCTGGCAGCGCCCGTCGGCGCCACCGGCCGTGTCGTCGCCGTCGAGTCGGACGCGGTGGCCGCTTCCGACGCCAGGGCCAATCTCGCGGACCTTCCCCAGGTGCGGGTGGTCCGGGGCCGGCTGACGCCCGGGACCGTGGCGGGGCCGGCGATCGCGCGGGCGCTCGGGGGCCCGCCCGACCTCATCGTCGCGGACCCGCCACGGGCCGGGCTGGGGACGTCCGCGACGCAGGCCCTCCTGTCGCGGCATCCTCGGGCCCTCGTCTACGTTTCCTGCGACGGTGCCGCGCTGGCTCGCGACCTCAAGGCGGCGTTGGGTTGCGGGTATCGGGTCGAGGCCTTGCGTGCCTTCGACCTGTTCCCGATGACGGCCCACACGGAGTGCGTGGCCCTGCTGTCGGCGGGCCGGTCGTGACAGCCCATCTCGACACTGCGCTCCTGGCGGGCGCCCTTGTCGTGCTCGTGGCCGTAACCGCGGTCCGCTTGTCGGTTCGGCTCGGGCTGCCGAGCCTGCTCGTGTACTTGGGGATCGGGCTGGCTGTCGGCGAAACCGGCCCCGGTCAGGGTTTCACCGACGTCGAGCTCGCCCGCTCCCTCGGCCTGACCGCGTTGATCTTCATCCTTGCCGAGGGCGGTCTGACCGCCCGCTGGCGCGACGTCCGGCCCATCGTCGGGTTGGCTGCCGTCCTGGCCACGATCGGCGTCGTGGTGACCATCGCCGTGGTGGCGGTGGCGGCCTCGGTGGTGTTGAACCTCGACGTCCGCACCTCCTTGCTGTATGGCGCGGTCGTCGCGTCGACGGACGCCGCGGCGGTCTTCTCGACCCTGCGCTCGATCGCCCTTCCGCGCCACCTGTCAGCCACGCTGGAGGCCGAGTCCATCGCCAACGACCCCATCGCCGTCATCGCGGTCGTGCTGCTGTGCAGCACTTCGTGGGGGCACGAGTCGGTGTGGTCGGTGATCGGCGACGTTGCGTACCAGATAGCCGTGGGCACCTCCGTCGGGCTCGTGGTGGGGCTGGCAGGCACGGCTTTCCTGCGGCGTGCCGCGCTGCCGGCGAGCGGCCTGTACCCGCTGGCCACGTTCGCGTTCATCGTCGGCGCCTACGCGACCTGCGCGCTCGTCGACGCATCCGGGTTCATCGCCGTCTACGTGTCGGCGCTGTGGCTCGGCAACGCCGACCTGCCGCACCGGCCGGCGGTACGGGGGTTTGCCGAGGGATTGGCCTGGCTCGCCCAGATCGGGGTCTTCGTGATGCTCGGCGTGCTTGCCGAGCCCGACCGGCTGCCTTCGGCAGTGCTGCCCGCACTTGCGGTGGGCGCCGCGCTGCTGCTGCTGGCGCGGCCACTTGCTGTCCTGACCTGCGCCACGCCGTTCCGCCGTCCCTGGCGCGAGCAGGTCTTCCTGTCCTGGGCCGGGCTGCGCGGCGCGGTGCCGGTCATTCTCGCCACGGTGCCGCTGTCGGCGAACCTCGCCGGTTCTCTCCAGCTCTTCGACGTGGTGTTCGTCCTGGTCGTCGTCTTCACCCTGATCCAGTCGCCGCTGATGGCGCCGCTGGCCCGACGGCTGGGTCTGGTTCACACCGAGCAACTGGTCGAGATCTCGGTGGAGTCGGCGCCCCTGGAGTCCGTGCATGCCGAGCTGCTGGAACTGACGGTTCCGCACGGGTCTCGCCTGATCTTCGTGGAGGTGGGCGAGCTGCGGCTGCCCGAGCTCGGGGCGATGGTGTCGCTCATAGTGCGGGAGGGCCGCACGTTCGTGCCGGACGTGTCGGCCCGGCTTCGTGAGGGGGACCGCCTGCTCGTCGTGGTCGGGCCCGACGGCCGCTCCGCCGCCCAGGAGCGGATCGAGGCGGTCAGCCAGGACGGCCGGGCGGCGTCGTGGCGACCGGTACGGGGGCCGGGGAAGAGGTCGGTGTCCGGGTCGGGGGAGGGGCCGGTGTCCGGGCCGGGGGAGAGGCCGGTGTCCGGGTCGGGGGAGAGGCCGGTGTCCGGGTCGGGGGAGAGATCGGTGTCCGGGCCGAGGCACGGGCCGGGCGGGCCCGGCTCACAACCTCGGGAGCGCTCGAAGTCAAGGCCGCCTCGGATGGGCGAGCGGCGCGGTGAGCGGCCCAGCGAGCCGGGCGGTGAGCGGCCCAGGGAGCGGGGTGGTGAGCCGGGACCTGAGTGATCCGTCGGCACGTCCCGCCAACTGGGCGCTCAATGGACGTGCCGCTCGTGGGCTGCGACATCCCCGTGCTCCACCTGCCGGGCCCGACCCCCCTGACCTCGTCGCCGCCGGTCTTCGAGAGGACGCCCAACCTGATCATCGACGCGTACCGGAAGAGCCGGGACTTCCTGCGGGCCGTGGACATCGACGGTCCCGGTGTCTACTGCGATCCGGCCGATGCCGCCCGCTTTGCGCCACACTGATACGGATATGCCTGGTGATGCGCGACGATCCGGGTCTGCGAACGCTCCGCGCGGGCGGGACGGGGTCGCCCCGGCCGGCTGGCCCGCTGCCGTGCCGCCGCCCGGCGTCCCGGGTTGGGAGCGGCCCGCGGTCGCGTGGCTGTTCGACCTGTGCCCGCCCGACTTCCGGGTCTACCAGGTGCTGCGGGCGCATCCGCTCGTGCTCGCCCGGGTCGCGCGCGAGCACATGGCCGCGGGCATCGACGCCTGTCGAGCCGGCCTGTCGTCGGTGCGGGCCGACCTGCGCGACGTTGTGGCCGCCGAGGTTGTGGAGGCGGCTGTCGGCATGTACGAGCGGGAGGGGGCGCGCCTGACCAGGCTTGCTCGTGAGATCGAGCTGGTGGGTCAGGCGTTGCGCGGCCATCGGTTCGTTCCGAGGCTGTGATCACTCACCCGCTGGCTGCGCGGGTCAGCCCCCTGCTGTGCCGGGTCAGTCCCCGGCCCCGATGTCGACGGCATAGGCCTTGTAGAGCACATCGGCGCCGAGTTGACGGTGCCGGGTCACCCTGCTCTGCAGGTCGGTGATGCGGTCACGCACCTCCTGCAGCGCCCCCTCTCCGGTGGATGCCGCCGCGTCGCGGGCCAGGGCCCCCATGTCCTCGAGCATCCGGGCATGATCCCGATGCAGGCGCAGGAGCAGGAAATCCAGCCCGGGAGCGTCGGTACGGATCTGCTCGAACAGTCCGTCGGGGCCCTCGGTCACCTCGATGTGCCGCGACCACGCGGCCAGCAGGGCCTGCATGTGTGGCGCCAGCGCCGCG
>JADGOW010000198.1 GCA_017882765.1 Frankiaceae bacterium | reverse complement strand
TCGGCGCCGTCCGGCACCGGGTCGCCCAGCAGCAGCACGACGAACAGCCCCAGCTAGCCGCGGCACGAGGACAGAGGATCCGGGAGACACAGACAATGTCGAGCTTTGATTGGGGCACCGACCACGCGTCGGGCCTGGGCAGCCAGCAGTCGGGAGGATCACCGGCGGAGCCGGGCGGCCCGGATCCGTCGGGAGACGGGGGCCCGTCGGGCCGGCGCACGTTGATTGTCGGTGTGCTTGCGGCTCTCTTCGTGGTGGCGCTCGGGTGGTTCGTCGTGCGGCCCATGATGACGGGCGCGACTGACGTAGCCGCGGCCGCGCCCGCTCCGACCTCCGCCGGCGCGTCCACTTCAGCCGCGACGCCTACCCCGTCGCCGTCCGACACGGCCACCCAAAGCGCGCCGCCCACGGCTGCGGAGACCGGCAACCCGCGCAACCCCTTCGTCTCCTTGGTGACGCCGAGCGCGTCCGGTTCCGGATCGCCGGCACCCAGTCCGACCGGGAGCAGCCCGGCGACGCCCACCGCCACGCCCACCTCCGAGTCGCCCGCCCCGCCGCAGTCAACGGCGACCGGGTCGACCCAGGCGCCTCCCGCCTCGTCCCCGCAGGCCACCAGTGAGGTTCCGCTCGGTCTGGGCGAGGGATCCTCGCCCGGCGCGGGGTATCAGGCGCCCGCCCAGGCTGACGGCGCCGAGGGCGCTGTGTCGCCGCACGGCACGCTCGCGCTGACGACCATCTCCTCCGACGGCGGCTCCGTGACAGCCGTGATGACCTGGAACGGCAAGACGTACCGGGCCCAGCCGGGGGAGCAGTTCACCAAGTACCTGACCCTGGTCGACGTCGCGGGCAACCAGGCCCTGTTCAGCTACCGCGACAAGCCGTTCGCTCTGGGCCTGCACCAGAAGCGCACGTTCTGACATCTGGCGCTGGCGTCGGGCCGCGTCCACACGCGCCGCGCTCGCCGGTGATGGCCAGCGGGCGCTCTGTCCCCGGTGAAGCACCGAAGGCCGGTCGGCCGGGCATGGGAGACTGGACCTCGTGTTGCGGTGGCTGACAGCGGGTGAGTCGCACGGCCCCTCGCTCGTGGCCACCATCGAAGGCCTGCCCGCCGGGGTGCGGATAACCACGGCCGACATCGCCGATGAGCTGGTGCGCCGGCGCGCCGGATATGGGCGCGGGGCTCGGATGCAGTTCGAGCGGGACGAGGTGGAGATCCTCGGGGGTGTCCGGCACGGGATGACGATGGGCGGGCCCGTCGCGGTTGTCGTTCACAACTCGGAGTGGCCGAAGTGGCGCGAGGTCATGGCGGCCGACCCGGTCGACCCGGCCGAGCTTGAGGGGCGCGCCCGCAACGCTCCGCTGACGCGTCCCCGGCCCGGCCATGCCGACCTCGCCGGGATGCAGAAGTACGGCTTCGCCGACGCCCGGCCCGTCCTGGAGCGGGCCTCTGCCCGCGAGACGGCGGCCCGGGTGGCTCTCGGTGCCGTGGCGCGCGCGTTCCTTGCGCAGGCTCTCGGGGTCGAGATCCTGTCGCACGTCGTCGGGATCGGGCCGGTCTCGGCCGGGGTCGCGCTGCCCGAGCCGGGCGACCTGGCGCGCATCGACGCCGACCCCGTACGGTGCGCCGACCCGGCCGCCAGCGCCGCGATGGTCGCGGAGATCGACGCGGCCCGGGAGGACGCGGACACGCTCGGTGGCGTGATCGAGGTGCTTGCCTACGGCCTGCCTCCAGGGCTGGGCAGCTATGTGCACGGCGACCGCCGCCTCGACTCCCGGTTGGCCGCCGCGCTGCTGTCGATCCAGGCCATCAAAGGGGTCGAGTTCGGCGACGGGTTCGACCTCGCCCGGCGCCGTGGCTCACTGGCCCACGACGAGATCGAGCTCGCCGCCGCCGGTGTGCGCCGCCGCACGGGGCGGGCCGGTGGGGTCGAAGGCGGGATGTCCACGGGCGAGGTACTGCGTGTCCGGGCGGCGATGAAGCCGATCTCGACGTTGACCCGGGCGCTTGCGACCGTCGACGTCGCCACCGGCGAGCCGGCGACCGCCATCGCCCAGCGCTCGGACGTGTGCGCAGTTCCCGCGGCCGGCGTCGTCGCCGAGGCGATGACCGGGCTCGTGCTCGCGGACGCAGCGCTGGAGAAGTTCGGTGGCGATTCCGTCGAGGAGACCCGCCGCAACGTCGAGGGATACCTGAAGGCCCTGGCGATCCGGTGACCGGCGGGCGTGCCCTGCCCCGGGTGGTGCTCGTCGGCGCCCCCGGGGCCGGCAAGAGCACGGTGGGCCGCCTGGTGGCGGGGCGGCTGCGGGTGAGCTACCGGGACACCGACGACGATGTGGTGGCGGTCGCCGGCAAGCCGGTGGCTGACATCTTCGTCGACGACGGTGAGGGCGCCTTCCGCGCGCTGGAGCGTGACGCTGTCGCCAGCGCCCTGGCCGAATGGCCGGGCGTTCTGTCGCTCGGCGGCGGGGCGGTGCTTGACCAGCAGACCCGAAAGCTGCTGCGATCGGTGGCCGCGGACGGCTGCCCTATCGTCTACCTGGCCGTATCGGCGGGGGAGGCGTACAAGAGGGTCGGCATGGCCCGCGGCCGCCCGCTGCTGCTGGGTGCGCCGAGGGCCCAGCTGACCGCGCTGTTGCGTGCCCGCGCGCCGCTGTATGCCGAGGTCGCCACGGCAGCGGTCGACACCGACGAGAAGGAGCCCGGAAAAGTGGCTGAGGAAGTGCTGGCCCTGCTCGCGGGGCGGCAGGCGTGAGCGCGGGAAGCCCGTCCGAGCCGTCGACACGGACCGGGCCGGCTGCCGACGTTACGAACCCCGTGCGCGTGCCTGTTCGCGCATCCGGCTCATCCCCCTACGACGTCGTCATCGGGACCGGCCTGCTGGGTGAGCTCGTCGACCTGATGTCCCGGGCGACGCGGGTCGCAGTCGTGCATCCGCGGGCGCTGGGCACACCCGCCGAAGCGGTCTGCGAGGAGTTGCGGGGGGCGGGTCTCGAGGCGCACGCCGTCGAGGTGCCCGACGGCGAGGAGGCCAAGACCACTCGGACGCTCGACTTCTGCTGGAGCGTGTTCGGGCGCATCGGGATGACCCGCAACGACGCCGTCGTCGGCTTCGGCGGTGGCGCCACGACCGATCTGGCCGGGTTCGCCGCGGCCACCTGGTTGCGGGGCGTGCGGGTCGTGCACGTGCCCACGACGCTGCTGGCCATGGTCGACGCGGCGGTCGGCGGCAAGACCGGCATCGACACTGAAGAGGGCAAGAACCTGGTCGGAGCGTTCCACCAGCCGGCGGGTGTCCTGTGCGACCTGGCCACGCTGGCGACGCTGCCGCCCAACGAGTTCATCTCCGGTCTCGCCGAGGTCGTCAAGGCCGGTTTCATCGCCGACCCGGTCATCCTCGACCTGCTCGACGCAGACCCGACCGGTCGCGCGAACGTCGCGGAACTCATCGTTCGTGCCGTGCAGGTCAAGGCGGACGTCGTCAGCGCCGACCCCACCGAGCAGGGGCGGCGCGAGATCCTCAACTACGGCCACACCCTGGGCCACGCCATCGAGAAGGTCGAGCGGTACCGCTGGCGGCATGGTGCCGCCATCAGCATCGGGATGTGTTTCGCCGCCGCCCTCGGCCGCCTCACCGGCACGCTCGACGACGCGACCGCCGAACGGCACTGGACTGTGCTCGAGCGCGTCGGCCTGCCCACGTCCTACCGCGCCGACCGGTGGCCCCAGCTGCTCGATGCGATGGCCCTCGACAAGAAGGCGCGGGGACGCCGGATGCGCTTCATCGTCCTCGCCGGCCTGGCCCGCCCGCAGGCTCTCGACGATCCCGACCCCGGCGTGCTGACGGCGGCCTACAGCGAGGTGGGGCAATGAAGGACGGACGGCCACTCGTTCTCGTGCTGAACGGGCCCAACCTCGCCCGGCTGGGGAAGCGCGACTCGCTCGTGTACGGGGCGGGCACGTACTCCGAGCTCGAGACGATCTGTTGGGAGGTCGGCGCCGAGTTCGGCATGGCGGTCGACGTGCGGCAGACCGAGGATGAGGCCGAAATGCTGCGCTGGCTGCATGAGGCGGCCGACAGGGAAATCCCGGTCGTGCTCAACGCGGGCGCGTGGAGCCACTACTCCTACGCGCTGCGCGACGCGGTCGCCGAGGTGAAGGCGCCGGTCATCGAGGTGCACCTGTCGCAGACGGCTGCCCGGGAGGAGTTCCGGCACCACTCCGTGATCAGTGCCGTCGCCACGGGAACGATCACAGGGCTGAAGTTCGACTCGTACCGGCTTGCGCTGTGGGCGCTCGCCCGGCTTGTCCGGCAAGGTGGCTCGTCCTGACCACGGGCGCTCGCGGACGGGCACCTAGACTGGGGGGGTCGCCCTCACCATTCCCTGGAGCTCTCACGCTGTGGCCACGACAAACGACCTGAAGAACGGCATGACTCTCTCCCTCGACGGCCAGTTGTGGACGATCGTGGAGTTCCAGCACGTCAAGCCGGGTAAGGGCGGCGCGTTCGTACGTACCACGCTGAAGAACGTGGTCAGCGGGAAGGTTGTCGACAAGACCTTCAACGCCGGCGTGAAGGTCGACGTCGCCACCGTCGACAAGCGCGAGATGCAGTACCTGTACCACGACGGCACCGACTTCGTCTTCATGGATATGGAGACCTACGACCAGTTGCACATCGGCGAGGCAACGGTAGGGACGGGCGCCAGCTACCTGCTCGAGAACGCCACGGCGACCGTGGCAGTGCACGAGGGCACCCCGCTCTACGTCGAGCTTCCGGCGAGTGTGGAACTGGCGATCACGTACACGGAACCGGGCCTGCAGGGTGACCGATCGACCGGCGGGACGAAGCCGGCGACCCTGGAGACGGGCGCGACCGTCCAGGTGCCGCTGTTCGTGAGCAATGGCGAGCGAGTCAAAGTCGACACCCGCGACGGCCGCTACCTGGGCCGAGTGGGCAGCTGACCAGCCGGTGCCAGCTGATGGGGGGCGCGGCGGGGCGGGCTTGTCCGCGCGGAGCAAGGCGCGTAAGCGCGCGCTGGACGTCCTGTATGAAGCGGATCTGCGGGACCTGGACCCGCTCGCGGTGCTTGCCGACCACGTCGGCCGTGCCGACCCCCCCATCCCCGGCTACGCCGTGACGCTCGTCGAAGGGGTCTGCTCGCACCGATCGCAGATCGACGACGCCGTGGGGCGCTACTCGACGGGCTGGTCGCTGCAGCGGATGGCACCCGTTGACCGCAATCTGCTCCGACTGGGGGCCTACGAGCTGTTGTTCGCCCCCGACATCCCCGATGCCGTCGCCATCGACGAGGCTGTGCGGCTGGCCAAGCTTCTGTCGGGCGAGGAGGCGCCGGGCTTCGTCAACGGCATCCTGGCCCGGGTGTTGGAGGAAAGGCGAGCTGATGGCGGCCCGGCGTCGTCCGCCGGCAATACGCCCCCCGTCGGTGGCCCGGCGTCGCCCGCCGGCCCGGCGTCGTCCGCGGGCAATGCGCCCCCCGTCGGTGGCCGCGCGTCTTCCGGCGGCCCGGCGTCGT
>JADGOW010000197.1 GCA_017882765.1 Frankiaceae bacterium | reverse complement strand
CGGCCGACGTCGAGGGGTTGGCTGGCGCCGGCGGTGATGATGCGGCTGATCCCGGCGTCGCAGGCCAGTTGGCGGGCCCGTTCGGCCGGGATCGGGCCGGTGAAGTCGAGGTCGGCCGCGCCGGTGCCGGTCAGCAGCACCTGCAGATCGACCTGGACATTGATGTGCGGGCGTTCCCCGCCGGTGTCGGGTAGCTCGGCGCTGTCGAGGGCGTGGCGGGCCAGGTCGACCAGCGCGTCGGCGCGGCGTTGCGCGCTGGTACGCGGGTCGTCCCCGCCGCCGGGGCCGGCCAACGCGCTGATCGCGGTGAGCACGGTGTTACCGGCTTCGGCGTCGAGCAGCCCGTCGAGGGCGACGAGCCCGTCAAGGGTCGAGGAAACGTGCAGGCGGCGCCGCTCATGGTGGGCGGCGAAGTCGCGGTCGACCTGTTCGGGCGCCACATGCGCGCGCCAGTGCAGCACCGCCGCCCGCAGTTGATGGGGGGTCAGCCGGCGGGCCGCCTCCACCAGGGTCGGTTCGCCGGCGGCCACGATGTCTTCGGGCAGGTCGTCGGTGCCCTGAGCCAACACGTCGGCGTGCCCGACGCTGATGTCGCCGGCGGCCAACGCCGCGTGGGTGGCCGGTAGCTGCCGGTGCAGGGAGCGGGCCAGCCGGACGATTCTCGCCGAGTGGCGCGGGCCTTGCCGGGTGTGCCAGCCCAGCCAGCCGGCGGTCGACCCGCCCCGATCCCCCGCGCCGGCGCCGCGGCCGTCGAAGACGGCCAGCCACCGCAGCCGCTGCGCCTCCAGCTGACCGCCGACCGTGCCCAAGGCGACGATGCCCTCGCCCAGCGCCGCGTCGGACAGCTGCTGCGGGTCGGCCGCGGCCAACGCCGACAGCGCCTCCTTCAGCAGAGCCACCGGATTGCCCGGCACCTCACCGTCGCCCGAACACATGTTCGAATACTATCAAGCAGGCCGCGCGTGCCGCCACTGTTTCCCCAGCTCAGCGGCCAAGTGAGTGCCGGTGGACGTCAGCCGGCGAGCGCGAGCGCGAAGGGCAGGACCGCCGCGGCGCCCGCCCGGCGCAGCTCGCGTGCGACGATCGCGGCAGTCCATCCTGTGTCGATGAAGTCGTCGACGAGCAGAACGGGTGCATCGCCGAGCTCCCGCAACCGTGCGCATTGTTCGGTAGTGGGGGAGAACGCGCCGAACAAAGCGCGGACCCGCTGGGCGCTGTTGCTTCGGCCGGTCACCGGCGGAGCCGGCCCCACGCGTGCGACCGGGCCCAGCCAAGCGAGCCGTCCCACCGCGGCGATCCGGGAGCCGAGCGAGGTCACCAGTGTCGGCCGCGTGCCGGAGGGCACCGTGACCACTGCGGTCGGCCGCTGCTGCCACCGCCACGTCCGCAGCACCTCGACAACGGCGGCGAACACGTCGTCGGGCACCACCCCGTCGCGCACCACCCCGTCGCGCACCACCCCCGGTCCCGTCTCACCCAGCGCAGCGTTGTGGCGCACGGCATCCCGCGGCGCAGCCTCGCCAGCAACACCGTCACGGAGCAGGTCGCGCAACCGCGGGCCCCAGCCGATATCGCTGAGCCGACCCAGCGCGCGGCCCGGCTCAGCCTGCTCGGCGGGGTCGATCCGCCCGGCCAGGGGCACCCCCACCGCTGCCAGGCCGCTCGGCCACATGCGCCGCGGTTCGACGTCGACACCCGGTCTCGAGAGGTCATCGCGGCTTGCGGCCAGCGCGCCGGGGCTGACCTCGAGCGGCCAGGAGTGGCCGGTACAGATGTCACAACGCCCGCACGCCGTCGCCCCGGGGTCGTCGAGCTGGCGGCGCAGGAACTCCATCCGGCAGCTGTTGCCGGAGATGTATTCGCGCATCGCCTGCTGCTCGGCGGCCCGCGCCGCTGCGATCCGGGCGTACCGGTCAGCGTCGTAGGCCCACGGCTGGCCGGTTGCGACCCAGCCGCCCTGGACCCGCCGCACCGCTGCGTCGACGTCGAGAACCTTGAGCATCATCTCCAGCCGGGACCGGGACAGGTCCACCTGAGTCTCCAGCGCCGGCGTGCTCAGCGGAGCGGGCGCGTCGGCCAGCACGGCCAGCGTGCGGCGAACCTGAGCTTCGGCGGGGAAACCGACACCGGCGAAGTAACGCCAGATCGCTTCGTCCTCCCAGCCGGGCAGGAGCAGGACGTCCGCGCGGTCGACGCCGCGACCGGCACGGCCGATCTGCTGGTAGTAGGCAATCGGCGATTGCGGTGCCCCGAGATGGACGATGAACCCCAAGTCGGGCTTGTCGAACCCCATACCGAGCGCTGAGGTGGCAACGAGCGCCTTGACCCGGTTGGCCAGCAACTCCTCCTCGGCGAGAAGACGGTCGGCGTTCTCCGTCCTTCCGGTGTAAGGCAGGACGGTATGTCCTCGCTCGCCCAGGAACGTCGCGACCTCCTCCGCCTGCGCCACCGTCATTGTGTAGATCACGCCCGAGCCCGCCAGCTCGTGCAGATGGTCGGCGAGCCAGGCGAGCCGATGCGCGTTCGAGGGCAGCGGCAGGACCGCCAGATGCAGGCTCTCCCTGTCGAGTGACCCGCGAAGCACCAGTGCAGAGTCGCTGTGGCCGACCGTGCCGAGTTGCTCGCTGACGTCGTCGACCACTCGTCCGTTCGCGGTCGCGGTCGTCGCGAGCACTGGCACGCCCTGCGGGAGATCGGCGAGCAGCGTGCGGATGCGTCGGTAGTCGGGGCGAAAGTCGTGGCCCCAGTCAGAGATGCAGTGCGCCTCGTCGACGACGAGGAGCCCGGTTTCGGCGGCAAGGGCCGGGAGCACGGTGTCGCGGAAACGCGGGTTGTTCAACCGCTCTGGGCTGACCAGCAGCACGTCGACCGTGCCGGCCGCAACCTCTGCGTGCACCTGCGTCCACTCCTCGGTGTTGGCCGAGTTGATCGTTCGCGCGCGGATGCCCGCCCGCTCGGCCGCCGCGACCTGGTTGCGCATGAGAGCCAGCAGCGGTGAGACGATCACGGTCGCGCCGGCGCCGTCCGCGCGCAGCAGGGCCGTCGCGACGAAGTAGACAGCCGACTTCCCCCAGCCGGTCCGCTGGACGACGAGCACCCGCCGGCGGTCGACGATCAGCGCCTCGATCGCCCGCCACTGATCGTCGCGCAACGTGGCGCCTTCGCCCGCCAGCCGCCGGAGCACCGACTCCGCCCGTTCGCGAAGCAACACAGTCGTGCTCACACCGGCAGTCTGACGACCCCCGGGGACATTTCGTGAGCCGTCTCCACAACGGGCCGGGCGAATGCCGGCAACGGCGAGACCCGTGTCGAGGGAGGGAGGGATACCACCGGCTCGCGTACACTGACCGCAAGACAGTCATTCTCGGCTGTATGGGCGCCTGGTTCAGGCCAGGCGCAGTCGTGACACAGCTTCCGTCCGGGCCTTCCGCGCGTGCAGTGACTCGACGCGCCCTTCGACGGATGGAACTTCTCAGTGCCCCGATCTGCCCCTGCCCGATCTCGCTCAACAACCCCTGCCGGCGCGGTGTCCGCGTCCCGGAAACCGCGCCAACCGGCGGAGTCGTTCGCAGCCGCGGGCTTGCCGCCCAGGCTCGTCGACGCGGTCGCCCGCCGAGGGATCACCGAACCGCTTCCGATCCAGTCGGCCACGCTCCCAGATGCGTTGGCCGGCGAGCACGTCCTGGGCCGGGCTCGGACCGGGTCCGGCAAGACACTCGGCTTCGGCCTGCCGATGCTCGCCCGACTCGCCGCAGGTAGCCCGCGCGCGGTGCGTGGTCGTCCGCGAGGTTTGGTACTGGTGCCGACCCGGGAACTCGCCCAGCAGGTCGCCGGCGTTCTGGAGCCGCTTGCCCAATCGCTCGGCCTGAAGGTGACCACCGTCTACGGGGGCTCCTCCCTGCCGCGGCAGGTGGACGCCTTGCGTCGCGGCGTCGACGTGGTCGTCGCCACGCCCGGGCGGCTGACAGACTTGATCAGTCGACGTGTCTGCGACCTCGGCGACGTGGCGATCACCGTTATCGACGAAGCCGATCACATGTGCGACCTCGGCTTCCTGCCCGTGGTCCGTGAGTTGCTGGGCCAGGTACCGGCGCAGGGTCAGCGGATGCTGTTCAGCGCGACGCTGGACGGCGGCGTCGACGTTCTGGTCCGGACGTATCTGCCGCGGCCGGTGCTGGTCGCGGTCGACCCGGAGGTTCAGCCGGTCGCCTTGACGGCACACCACGGGTTCGAGGCCGCCGACCGGGACGCGAAACTTCGGCTGGTCACCACGCTCGCCGGTGGCCGGGGGCGCACTCTGGTCTTCGCGCGCACGAAGCACGGTGCCGACAGGCTCGCCCGTCAGCTGGCCCGAGAGGGCATCTGCGCGCAGGCCCTGCACGGGGGCATGGCACAGAATGCGCGGACGCGCGCGTTGCGGTCCTTCTCCGACGGCAGCCGGCCCGTGCTCGTCGCGACGGACGTGGCCGCCCGTGGGATCCATGTCGACGACATCCGCCTCGTCGTGCATGCGGACCCGCCCGACGAGCACAAGGCGTACCTGCACCGGTCCGGCAGGACTGCGCGGGCCGGAGGGACCGGAACCGTGGTCGTCGTGTCTCTTCCGGAGGAACGGCGCGCCGTCGAGTCACTCCTGCGGGCAGCCGGCGTCTCCGTGAAGATCGAGCGCGTCGGCGACGCTGATCAGCGCGTGGACAAGGTGGTGGGCCCGGCCCGCCCACGCGTCGAGGTCACCGACGTCACACGTCCGGAACGGTCGAGGCCCCAGCTGCCGGGAGGGCGGGCGACTCGGGTGCAGGCAACGCGGGGCCGGCGGCCCCAGGGTTCGCAGACGCAGAATCGCCGGCACCGGGCCGCCTGACCCCCTGGCGGCACGGCGTCAGCGAGACGCGGCGGGCGCCGACGGGCGCTGTCGCGTTCCCCCTCGATCTGGGTATCACCCCTTGAGTTCCTATCAGGACGAGAGGCTGTCCCTGATTGACTCGGGGCATGACAGAGGCGACCCAGCCGGCACGCGCAAAGGTGGTCGTGGGAGTCGACGGCTCAGACTCCTCGCTGAACGCGCTGCGCTGGGCAGCGAAGGAGGCACGGCTCACCGGGGCGACCCTGCACGCGGTCACCGCTTGGGAATACCCGCTCAGCTACGGCTGGGCGGCGGTCCCGGACGGGTTCGACCCAGACGGCGATGCCCGGGCCATGCTGGAGGACGCCGTGCGAGCGGTGCGCGCAGAGGAACCCGATGTCCCCATCACACTCAACGTGATCGAAGGACATCCGGCGGCGGCCCTACTCGCTGCGGCCGAAGATGCGAGCCTCCTCGTCGTCGGAAGCCGCGGACATGGCGCATTCACCGGGGTGCTGCTCGGCTCGGTTGGCGAACACTGCGCCCACCACGCCAAGTGCCCGCTGGTCATCGTCCGTCCACAGGAACACAAGTAGCGGGGAACCTTCTACCAACGAACCCCGGGGCCTCCGCGTAAACAGCACCCTCAAGAAATCTCCGAAGTTTGTGAGGGGCTCTTCCGAGAGCATTACCGCAGGTGG
>JADGOW010000196.1 GCA_017882765.1 Frankiaceae bacterium | reverse complement strand
ACGCAGCTGGGCACCATGGCCGCGGTCCTGCTGTATTTCCGGGCCGACCTGTGGCGCATCGCCCGAGCCTGGCTGCTCAGCCTGCGCGACCGTGCGTTGCGCAGTGAACCCGACGCCCGGCTGGGCTGGTACATCCTGCTGGGGACGATCCCGATAGCGGTGTTCGGGTACGCGTTCAAAGACCAGATCGAGACGGGTGCCCGCAACCTCTACCTGATCGGCACTGCTCTCATCGCGTTGGGCCTGGTCATGGCTGTCGCCGATCGGATCGGTACGCGCACCCGCGAGGTCACCGACGTCAAGGCCACCGATGGCGCGGTCATCGGCGTCGCCCAGGCGATGGCTCTCGTCCCCGGGGTCTCGCGGTCGGGCGCGACGATCAGCGCGGGCCTGTTCCGCAACTTCAACCGCGCCGCTGCGGCTCGGTACTCGTTCCTGCTGAGCGTGCCGGCGGTGGTGCTCAGCGGCCTGCTCGAACTCCGCAAGATCGGCGACGGTGGGCCGGGGGTGGCGGGCCCCGCGGCAACCACGGTCGCCACCCTCACGGCGTTCGTGGTGGGATACGTCTCGATCGCGTTCCTGCTGCGCTACCTGGCCTCCCACTCGACCCTCGTGTTCGTGATCTACCGTGTCGTGCTGGGCAGCCTGGTTCTCGGCCTGGTTGCCGGAGGGGTGATCTCGGCCACGACCACTGGGTGAGCCTGTCGCGGAAGGAGGCGCCGGGTGGCGACCGTCCTGCTCGTCCGGCATGGGCTGACCGAGCTGACCGGTCTCGTCCTGGCCGGCTGGACGCCCGGCGTGCACTTGGACGAGCGGGGACGTGGGCAGGCGGCCGCGCTGGCCGATCGGCTGCGGCCCGTCCCGCTTGCGGCGATCGTGTCCAGCCCGCTCGAACGCTGTCAGGAGACCGCGGCACAGATCGCGGCCGGGAGACACGACGCGCAGGTGCTCACCGACGCAGGGCTGGGGGAGTGCCGGTACGGGGACTGGACGGGTCAGGAGCTCAAGCAGCTGGCGAAGGACCCGCTGTGGCGCGTGGTGCAGTCCCATCCCAGCGCCGCCGTCTTCCCCGGGGCCGAGGGCGAGCCCCTGCGCGTGACCCAGGAGCGCGCCGTCGCCGCCATTCGAGCCTGGAACGATCGGCTGAGTCGTGCGCACGGGCAGGAGGTGACGTGGCTCGCCTGTAGCCACGGGGACGTGATCAAAGCGATCGTGGCGGATGCCGCCGGCATGCATCTGGACCTCTTCCAGCGCATCGTGGTCGCTCCCTGCTCGCTGACAGTGATCCACTACACGGAGACACGGCCGTTTCTCGCCCGGCTCAACGACGTGGGCGGCGCGGTGGATGACCTTCTTCCGCCGAAGCGCCAGCCCCGCTCCCGCTCGAAGCCGGGATCCTCCCGATCGGGGGGGGATGTCGGCGACGCCGCAGTGGGTGGGGGAGGCTGAGGGCATGTCCAGGTCCGTGTTCCGATTCGACGACCCCGACCGGTTCGTCGCCGGGACCGTCGGCCAGCCGGGCGAGCGCACCTTTTTCCTGCAGGCCCGCAGTGGCCAACGCATGGTCAGCGTCGCCCTGGAGAAGATGCAGGTCTCGCTGCTCGCCGAGCACCTCGAACGCCTGCTGGAAGAGCTGGTGCGCAGCGGTGTCGAGGTGCCCGTCCAGATCGCGGCAGACGATCTCGACCTCGGTCCGCTGGATATCCCGGTCGAGGAGGAGTTCAGAGTCGGTCCCATCGCGCTGGGCTGGGACGCGGACTCGATGCGTGTGGTGATCGAGGCCCAAGCGCTGACCGGAAACGACGAGGCGCCGACCGAGCCCCTCTCGGACGCCGAGGAGGGTGCGGACGCCGTGGTGGTGCGGCTGCCGCCGGCCCAGGCGCGGGCTTTCGTGCTGCGGGCGGGTCGAGTGGTCTCCGCGGGCCGGCCGCCGTGCCCGCTGTGCGGTGAGCCGCTCGACCCGGACGGCCACATCTGCCCGCGGCAGAACGGTAAGCGGCACTGACGGGAGCCCGCCCAGGGGCACAGCGCAGGGGGCGGCGCCCAGGCGCGAGCGGCCCGGAAAGCAAGTTCCGGAGAAGCACCCGCTGAGGAGCGAACGGCGCTGACGCACGTCACACTGGGATCGTGCGCGACGCACCCCGCACCCGCCGAACCGACGAGCTGAGCGTCGACGGCGCGCGCCTGCCTCCGGACGTGACGCGTCTCCTGGAGCAGGGGGAGCTGCGGATCGAAGGCCGGCTGATCGACGCGAGCAACGCGACCCTGTACTGCCAGGTGCGGCTGGGCGGGGAGAACGCCCACGCCGTGTACAAGCCGATCGCGGGGGAGCGTCCGCTCTGGGATTTCCCCGACGGCACGCTGGCCGCTCGTGAGCTCGCCGCGTACCTCGTCTCCGAGGCCTTGGGCTGGTCGATCGTGCCGCCGACCGTGTCGCGGGCGGGCCCCCTCGGCGACGGCATGCTGCAGCTGTGGATCGACGTCGACGAGACAGTCGACGTGACCCGGCTGGTTCGCGGCAGGGACCCGCAGCTGCGGCGGATGGCACTGTTCGACGCGGTGGTCAACAACGCTGACCGCAAGGGCGGCCACCTGCTGCCGACCTCGGCCGGCCACATCTTCGGCATCGACCACGGGGTCTGTTTCCACCGGGAAGACAAGCTGCGCACCGTCCTGTGGCAGTGGCGCGGCCGGTCGCTCAGCGCCGAGGACACCGACGCGCTGACCCGGTTACGGGAGCACCTGGACGCGGCACTGGGCGAGCGGCTCAGCGATGTGCTCAGCGGCCACGAGGTGGCGGCGACGGGAGCCCGCGTCGAGCGACTGCTGACGACCCGCCGCTTCCCGCTCCCCTCCGGGGAGTGGCCGTCCATTCCGTGGCCGCCCTTCTGATGACCTCGTTCCCGCGGTGCCCACCGGCGGCTGCGTAGGCTCGCCGGCATGCGCTCCTGGCCGGCCTCGTCGCTTCGGCGCCTCCCCGGCCGGGGGCTGCCGGTGCGGCTGCACGACACGGCCACCCGGCAGGTACGACCCTTGTCGCCGGGTCCCCTGACCCGTCTGTACGTCTGCGGCATCACCCCCTACGACGCCACCCATCTCGGGCATGCCGCGACCTACCTCGCCTACGACCTGTTGACCCGGCAGCTGGCCGACGCCGGGCACGAGGTCGACTACGTCCAGAACGTCACTGACGTGGATGACCCCCTGCTGGAGCGTGCGCAGCGGGAGGGCGTCGACTGGCGTGATCTCGCCGACCAGGAGACCCAGCGTTTCCGGGAAGACATGGTCGCCCTCAGCGTGCTGCCGCCGCGGCATTTCATCGGCGCGGTCGAGTCCGTCCCCGACATCGCGGCCGTCATCGAGACGTTGGCCGCGAAGGGTGCGACCTACCGCCTCGGTGCGGATGTCTACTTCCCGGTGAGCAAGGCACCGCGCTTCGGCCAGATCGGGCACTTCGGGTACGACCAGATGCTTGCGCTCGCCGCCGAGCGCGGGGGCGACCCGAACCGTCCTGGAAAGCACGACCCGCTCGATCCGCTGCTGTGGCGGGCGGAGCGGGCGGGGGAACCGGCCTGGGACAGCTCGCTCGGCCGAGGTCGCCCCGGCTGGCATGTCGAATGCGCGGCGATCGCCCTGCGCTATCTCGGCATGCCGATCGACGTCCAGGGGGGCGGGATGGATCTCGTGTTCCCGCATCACGAGTGCAGCGCTGCCCATGCGGAGGTCGCCACCGGGCGGTGGCCGTTCGCACGCTCCTACGTGCACGCGGGGATGGTGCGCTACGAAGGCCACAAGATGTCCAAGTCGCTGGGCAACCTCGTGTTCGTCTCGCGGCTGCGCGCCGACGGGGTGGAGCCGGCGGCAATCCGGCTCTCGGTGCTCGGCCGGCACTACGGGCGGGCCTGGGAATGGACCGGCGACGTGCTCGATGAGGGCCGCGGCCGGCTGCGGCGCTGGCGGGAGGCCGTGGACCGGCCGGCTGCGCCGCCCGCGCACCACCTGCTCGACGAGGTGCGCCGTTACCTGGCCGACGATCTGGACGCGCCGGCTGCACTGCGGGCAATTGACCGCTGGGCCGAGCAGGCCCGGACCTCCGGCGGCCGCGACCCGCAGGCGCCGGCCCTGGTCCGGGACCTGGCCTGGACGCTGCTCGGCGTAGCCCTGTGACGCCGGGACGTCGTTTGCCCTGACGTCGTTCGCTCTGACGTTCCCTCCGACGTGGTTCGCTCCGAGGCGGACGGGCCGACGGGAGCCCACCTTCGCGGGGCACCGGCTCGGGCCAGCGGGGTGGTGGCCGGGGTGGCGGCCGGGCGTCAAGCGCCGCCGGGGTGGCGGCCGGGCGTCAAGCGCCGCCGTTGCGCCGCAGGTACCGCTCGAACTCCATGGCGATCACGTCTCCGCTGGCCTCCGGAAGTTCGGTCTCCGGCTCTCGTGACTCCAGCGAGCGCACGTACTCTTCGACCTCGCTGTCGGATTCGGCGAGCTCGTCGACCATCCGTTCCCAGGCGCGGGCCTGCTCGGGGAGGTCCCCAAGGGGCAGCTCGACATCGAGCAGGTCCTCGACCCGGCGCAGCAGCGCCAGGGTCGCCTTGGGGCAGGGCGGCTGCGCGGCGTAGTGCGGCACGGCCGCCCAGAGCGAGACAGTGGGCAGGCCCGCGTCGGCGCAGGCCTCTGCAAGCACGCCGACGATGCCGGTGGGGCCCTCGTACCGGGATTGGTCGAGGCGCAGCAACGTGGCGGTCTCCGCGTCGCCCGCCGTGCCGCTGACCGGGACCGGGCGGGTGTGGGGGGCATCGGCGAGCAGCGCGCCCAGCAGGATGACCAGATCGGTGTTCAGCCGCCGGGTGGCGTCGACCAGCTCGGCGCAGTAAGCGCGCCAGCGCAAGTTCGGCTCGGGCCCTCGGATCAGGACGACGTCGCGCGTGCGGCCCGGCGGGCGGCACTCGACCAGGACGGTCGCCGGCCAGTCGATCCGCCGAGCAGTTCCGGTGCCCACTGCCACGGTCGGCCGGTTGACCTGGAAGTCGTAGTAGTCGTCGGGCTCCAGTTGGCCCAGGGGACGGGTGTCCCAGGCGCCGGCCAGGTGCGTCACGGCCGAGGTCGCCGCGTCGGCCGCGTCGTTCCAGCCGTCGAAGGCCGCGATGGCCACTCGCCGGGGCCCGGCACCGGCGACGATATCGAGCTCGATCATCGCTTCCTCCCGCGGCAGCGGGGCTGCCCCGGCCGGACGCCCGATCGGGCGCCGACCGTTCGCTGGACCACCGTACGCGTCTCGCAGATCCCAGAAACCGGGGGTGAGGTGTTCGCGGCTTCCGCCCTCGGACCCCTACGGTGTGCGCGGGAGGTAAGTGCCATGTCGACGCAGGACCCGAATCAGCCCCCGAACCTGGGCAAGGAACCACCGAGGGGCCCAGCCGGTGCCCCCGGGCAGCAGCCCGGGGGCACCGGCCAGCCGTTCCCGCCGGCGCCGACGCCTGCTGGCCCGCAGGCGGCGCCGCCGGGCGGCCAGCCCGCGCCCCCGCCGCCTGGTGCCTACCAGGCGCCACCACCTGCCTACGGCGCAC
>JADGOW010000001.1 GCA_017882765.1 Frankiaceae bacterium | reverse complement strand
TCGGCCTACCCTGGAGGGCATGCTGACCCCCGTCGACGGCTGCGGGCCGGGCTCGTGAGCGTCCTCGACGACATTCTCGACGGGGTGCGCGCCGACGTGGCGGAGCGGGAGGCCCTCGTCCCGATGCAGCGGCTCAAGCAGCACGCGCGCAGTGCCGGCCCGCCGCTGGACGCGCTGACAGTGCTCCGGCGCCGCGGCGTCAGCGTCATCGCGGAGGTCAAGCGCCGCAGCCCGTCCAGGGGTGACCTCGCGACGATCCCCGATCCGGCTCGGCTCGCGAGCGACTACCAGGACGCGGGGGCTGCGGCGATCTCGGTGCTGACCGAACAGCGCCGGTTCGGCGGCTGTCTCGACGACCTCGACGCCGTTCGAGTGGCGGTGGACGTCCCTGTGCTGCGCAAGGACTTTATCGTCACGCCGTATCAGGTCTGGGAGGCCCGGGCGCACGGGGCCGACCTCGTCCTGCTGATCGTCGCCGCTCTCGAGCAGCCCCGGCTCGTGGGGCTGCTCGAACGGGTCGAGAGCTTGGGGATGACGCCGCTCGTGGAGGTGCACGACGAAAGCGAAGTGACGCGCGCGCTCGATGCCGGCGCGCGGTTGGTGGGCATCAACGCCCGCGACCTTCGCACCCTCCGGGTCGACCGGGCGACGTTCGCCCGGCTCGCCCCGCACATCCCGGCAACGGTCACCCTCGTCGCCGAGTCCGGGGTTCGGGGGCCGCACGACCTGCTCGCGTACGCTGCCGCGGGAGCGCACGCTGTCCTGGTGGGAGAGGCGGCCGTCACGGGTGTCTCCCCGCGTCAGTTCGTCGCCGAATTGGTGACGGCGGGCGCGCACCCCGCCACGCAGGGAACCCAGTGACGCGGGTCGCGCAGTGACCGGCATGTTCGGTCCCGGGCGGCTGCTGGCCGGGCCCGACGGCACAGTGTCCGAGCCCGACGGGAACGGGCATTTCGGCCCCTACGGCGGGCGGTTCGTGCCTGAGGCACTGATCCCCGCGCTCGACGAGTTGGCGGATGCCTACCAGTCGGCCCGGCAAGATCGAGCGTTCGCGGCGCGTCTTGACGGCCTGCTCGCCTCATACGCGGGACGTCCGACGCCGCTGACGGAGGTGCAGCGGCTGTCGGCGCATGCCGATGGGGCGCGCCTTCTCCTCAAGCGGGAAGACTTGGCCCACACGGGTAGTCACAAGATCAATAACGTGCTGGGCCAGGCTCTGCTCGCCGTACGGATGGGCAAGCCGCGCGTCATCGCCGAGACCGGGGCGGGTCAGCACGGCGTCGCGACCGCGACAGCCTGCGCCCTGTTCGGGCTGGAGTGCGTGGTCTACATGGGCGAGGAGGACACGCGGCGGCAGGCACTCAACGTGGCTCGGATGCGCCTGCTGGGGGCTGAGGTGATCCCCGTCGCCACCGGTAGCGCGACCCTCAAGGACGCGATCAACGAGGCCATGCGCGACTGGGTGACCAACGTGGAGACCACCCACTACTGCATCGGGTCCGTGCTGGGACCGCACCCGTTCCCACTGATGGTGCGCGACTTCCAGCGGGTCATCGGCGTCGAGACGCGCCGCCAGGTGCTCGAGCTCGCCGGCCGGCTGCCGGATGCGGTGGTGGCCTGCGTCGGGGGCGGGTCGAACGCCATCGGCATCTTCCATCCTTTCCTTGCCGATCGCGAGGTCCGGCTGCTCGGCTGCGAGGCCGGCGGCGACGGCTTGGCGTCCGGCCGCCACGCAGCGACGCTGGCCGGCGGGTCCGCCGGCGTGCTGCACGGGATGCGCACATACCTGCTCCAAGACCCGGACGGGCAGACGCTGCCCACCCATTCGATCAGCGCCGGCCTGGACTACCCGGGCGTCGGGCCCGAGCATTCGTTCCTGCGCGACTGCGGGCGCGCGCAGTACGTGACTGTCGATGACCGCGCCGCGATGGATGCGTTCCGGCTGCTCGCCCGTACCGAGGGCATCCTTCCGGCCATCGAGTCGGCGCACGCGATAGCCGGGGCCGTCGATCTCGGGCGGGAACTGGGCCCGGACGCGCTGATCGTCATCAACTGCTCCGGCCGGGGAGACAAGGACGTCGACACCGCGGCCCGGTGGTTCGGCCTGCTCTCCGACACCGACGTGGTGCAGGCGGCGCTGGAATCGGTCACCTCCCCGGAGCCCGCAGGGGAGGGATGGTGAGCTCACCTGCCGGGCAGGCGGAAGGGCAGCAGGCGCCGGGCGGCCCCGCCGGCCCTGGGGCCACAGCCGGCACAGCCGGCACGTTCGCGCGGGCCCGCGCCGAGGGACGTGCGGTGCTCATCGGCTACCTACCGGCTGGATTCCCCTCACGCCAGGGCTGCGTCGACGCGTACTCGGCCATGGTCGAGGCGGGTGTCGACATCGTCGAGGTGGGGCTGCCCTACTCCGATCCGCTGATGGATGGCCCCACGATCCAAGCGGCGGTGGATTCGTCACTGTCGGCGGGGATTCGGACGAAGGACGTGTTGGCGACCGTCCGCGCGGTGTCGGCCTATGGGGCGCCGGCACTGGTGATGTCGTACTGGAACCCGATCGAGCGCTACGGCGTCGAGGCTTTCGCGGCGGACCTCGCAACTGCCGGCGGCGCCGGCGCGATCACACCGGATCTCACGATCGAGGAGGCTGGGGCCTGGCTTACGGCTGCCCGGTTCCACGAGCTCGACACTGTCTTCCTCGTGGCCCCGTCCTCGCCGCCGGCACGCATCGACCTCGTCTGCCGGTCGTGCCGCGGATTCGTCTATGCGGCGTCCACGATGGGGGTGACGGGGGCCCGGTCGGCGGTCGGTGACCGGGCACAGGCCCTGGTGGCGCGCACGCGCGAGCACACTGACCTGCCCGTTGCGGTCGGGCTCGGGGTCAGCAGCGGTGAGCAAGCCGCCGAAGTGGCCGCCTTCGCGGACGGGGTGATCGTGGGGAGTGCTTTCGTGCGCCGGTTGCTCGACGCGCCGGATGAGCGCGCCGGCATCCGCTCGGTCGAAGACCTCGCGGCGGAACTGGCGGCGGGGGTCCGGTCGAGCCGGGGTGCGGCCGGCGGGGGTGCGCCCGGCGGGGGTGCGGCCGGCGGCCACACTGGCAACGAGGTGGTCCGGTGATCCTCGCGACGATCCCCAGCCCGGACCGCAACACGATCCCGATCGGCAACTTCCAGCTGCACATGTACGCGGTAATGATCATCATTGGAATCGTCGTCGCGGTGGTGATCAGCGAACGCCGCCTCGTGTCGCGCGGCTTCGCGAAGGGGACTGCGCTCGACCTCGTCGTGTGGGCTGTCCCGTTCGGCATCGTCGGAGCCCGGCTCTATCACGTGATCACTGATTGGCAGACGTACTTCGGGGCCAACCGCACCCGCGAGCCGATCGAGGCGCTCTACATCTGGCAGGGGGGCCTGGGTATCTGGGGCGCGATCGCGGGTGGCGCGCTCGGCGTGTACATCGCGGCGAGGCGCAAGCACCTGTCGTTCGTCGACATCGCCGACGCGGTCGCGCCGGCCCTGCCGGTCGCCCAGGCGATCGGCAGGTGGGGCAACTGGTGGAACCAGGAGCTCTATGGCGGCCCGACGTCCCTGCCCTGGGGACTGCAGATCAAGCAGGGCGACGGCACGGTCGGCACCTACCAACCGACCTTTCTCTATGAGTCGCTGTGGGACGTCAGCGTGGCCCTGGTATGCATCTGGGCCGATCGCCGCTTCAAGCTCGACCGCGGCCGCGTCTTCATGCTCTACGTCGCCCTGTACTGCGCCGGCCGGGCGGTGACCGAGGCGCTGCGGTCCGACCCGGCCAGCATGTTGGCGGGCCTGCGGGTCAACGAGTGGGTCAGCATCGGGCTTTTCATCGTCGCGGTGGTCTACATCGTCGTGGTCAGCCGCCGTCCCAGGAAGCAAGCCGAGACCGCGGACGCCGGCGAAGTGGCGCCGGCGCCACGGTCGTAAGGAGCGATGAAGTGATCCCATGTCGTTGTCTCGACACTGGCGCGGGCTCTCCCGTACCGTCGATGACAACTGGACAACGGCGTCCGTTCCCCTGTGCCTCATCTGAGACTGGATAGGGACGGTTCCGCATGTCGCAATCCCCCGCCCGCCACCGGGCGCAGGCTCTCGACCCAGCCGTCGGCCCAGGCAGGCAGGGCCTCTACGACCCTGCCTATGAGCACGACTCCTGTGGCGTCGCGTTCGTCGTCGACGTGCGAGGACGCCGCAGCCACGACATGGTCCAGAAGGGCCTGACGGCGCTGCGCAACCTCGATCACCGCGGCGCGCAGGGCAGCGACCCCGACACCGGCGACGGCGCCGGCATCCTCCTGCAGATGCCCGACGGGTTCCTCCGTGAGGTGGTCGACTTCCCGCTGCCGCCGGCCGGTCGGTACGCCGCTGGGATCGTCTTCCTCCCGCGCGAGTCGGCGGCCCGCGACGAGGTACTGCGCAGCATCGCCAGGCTCGTCCGCCAAGAGAAGTTGACCCTGCTCGGGTGGCGTCAGGTCCCGGTGGTCTCCGAGATCGTCGGCCGGGGATCCCGCGAGGTCGAGCCGCTGATGCGCCAGATCTTCCTGGGCTCGCCCGACGGCGTCGGCGGCCTCGAACTGGAGCGGCGCGCTTACTGCCTGCGCAAGCGGCTCGAGCGCGAGGTGCACGTGTACGTGGCCTCGCTGTCGTGCCGGACGATCGTCTACAAGGGGATGCTGACCACCCACCAGCTCTCGGTGTATTTCCCGGACCTCGACGACCCGCGGGTGGAGACTGCCATCGCGCTGGTGCACAGCCGCTTTTCCACCAACACGTTCCCGAGCTGGCCGCTCGCGCATCCCTACCGCTACATAGCCCACAACGGCGAGATCAACACCGTCCGCGGCAACCGCAACTGGATGGCCGCCCGCGAGGCGCTGCTGCGCAGCGACCTCATCCCCGGCGACCTGAAGCGGCTCTTCCCGATCTGCACGCCGGGGCACTCTGACTCGGCGAGCTTCGACGAGACGCTCGAGCTGCTCCACCTCGGCGGGCGCAGCCTGGCCCATTCCGTCCTCATGATGATCCCGGAGGCGTGGGAGAACCACGAGGAGATGGATCCGCAGCGGCGGGCCTTCTACCGGTTCCATGCCAGCGTCATGGAGCCGTGGGACGGCCCGGCCTCGATCGCCTTCACCGACGGCACCGTGATCGGGGCCGTCCTGGACCGCAACGGCCTGCGGCCCAGCAGGTACTGGGTGACCGCCGACGGCCTGGTCGTCATGGCCAGCGAGGTCGGCGTACTCGACATCCCGGCCGATGAGATCGTCGCGAAGGGTCGGCTGCAGCCGGGCCGGATGTTCCTCGTCGACACCGCGAAGGGCCGCATCGTCGACGACGCCGAACTCAAGTCGGACCTGGCCGCCTCGAAACCGTACGAGGAGTGGCTGGACGCCGGTGTCGTGCAGCTGTCGGACCTGCCCGACCGCGAGCACATCGTCTACGGCCACGACTCCGTGCTGCGCCGCCAGCAGGTGTTCGGTTACACCGAGGAGGAGCTGCGAATCCTCGTCGCGCCGATGGCCAAGGCCGGCTACGAGCCGATCGGGTCGATGGGTACCGACACCCCGGTCGCGGTCCTGTCGAAGCGGCCACGGATGCTGTTCGACTATTTCGCGCAACTGTTCGCCCAGGTGACGAACCCGCCGCTGGACGCCATCCGAGAGGAGCTTGTCACCAGCCTCGGGCGCAGCATCGGCCCGGAGGGTAACCTGCTCGACCCGACCGCCGACTCATGCCGACAGATCCACCTGCCCCATCCGGTGCTCGACAACGACGAACTGGCCAAGATTGTCGGGATCAACGACGACGAGGACATGGCGGGCTTCGCCTCCGTGACGGTCAGCGGCCTGTTCGACGTCACCGGCCCCGACCACGAAGCGGCCTTGCGGGCGCGTCTGGACGACATCTGCCGTCAGGTCAACGAGGCGATCGAGGACGGCGCGCGGATCGTCGTGCTGTCCGACCGCAACAGCAGCCCGGCCAAGGCGCCGATCCCGTCGCTGCTGCTCACCAGCGCCGTGCACCATCACCTGATCCGGCAGAAGACCCGCACGATGGTGGGTCTCGTGGTCGAGGCCGGTGACGTCCGCGAGGTGCACCATGTCGCCCTGCTCGCCGGCTACGGCGCCGCGGCGGTCAACCCCTACCTTGCCTTCGAATCCGTCGAGGACATGATCGCCCGCGGCGACCTGCCCGACGTGGAACCGCGGATGGCGATCCGCAACCTGATTAAGGCGCTGGGCAAGGGCGTGCTGAAGGTGATGTCGAAGATGGGCATCTCGACGATCGCCTCGTACACGGGGGCGCAGGTCTTCGAGGCCGTCGGGCTCGCCCAGGACTTCGTCGACCAGTACTTCACCGGGACGTCCTCCCGGATCGAGGGCGTCGGGCTGGCAGAGATTGCCGCTGAGGTGGTGGCCCGGCACGCGCGGGCGTACCCGCGCAACCCCAGCGAGCGCGCGCACCGGGGCCTGGAGGTCGGCGGGGAGTACCAGTGGCGCCGCGAGGGCGAGGTTCACCTGTTCAACCCGGACACGGTGTTCAAGCTGCAGCACGCCACCCGCACCCGGCGGTACGAGATCTTCAAGGACTACACGCGGACGGTGGACGACCTGTCGGCGGTGTCGGGCACCCTGCGGGGCCTGTTCCGGATGCGGCCCGGGGTGCGCCCCCCCGTGCCGCTCGGCGAGGTGGAGCCCGTCAGCGAGATCGTCAAGCGTTTCGCGACCGGGGCCATGTCCTACGGGTCGATCAGTGCCGAGGCGCACGAGACGCTCGCGATCGCGATGAACCGGCTCGGCGGCAAGTCCAACACCGGGGAGGGCGGCGAGGACGCCCGCCGGTTCCTTCCCGACGAGAACGGCGACCTCCGTCGCTCAGCCATCAAGCAGGTGGCCAGCGGACGGTTCGGGGTGACGAGCGAGTACCTGGTCGACGCCGACGACATCCAGATCAAGATGGCGCAGGGCGCCAAGCCCGGGGAGGGCGGCCAGCTTCCCGGCCACAAGGTCTACCCGTGGATCGCCCAGACCCGGCACTCCACGCCCGGGGTCGGGCTCATCTCGCCGCCGCCACACCACGACATCTACTCGATCGAGGACCTCAAGCAGCTCATCCACGACCTCAAGAACGCCAACCCGCAGGCCCGGATCAACGTGAAGCTTGTTGCCGAGATCGGCGTGGGGACGGTCGCCGCGGGGGTGGCGAAGGCGAAGTCCGACGTGGTGCTCATCAGCGGGCACGACGGCGGCACCGGCGCGGCGCCGCTGACCTCGCTCAAGCACGCCGGTGGCCCGTGGGAGCTGGGGCTGGCCGAGACCCAGCAGACGCTGCTGCTCAACGGCTTGCGCGACCGCATCGTCGTCCAGGTGGACGGGTCGATGAAGACCGGCCGGGACGTGGTGATCGCGGCGCTGTTGGGCGCGGAGGAGTACGGCTTCTCCACCGCCCCGCTCGTCGCCGAGGGCTGCGTGATTATGCGGGTCTGCCACCTCGACACCTGCCCGGTGGGCGTGGCCACGCAGAACCCGAAGCTGCGCAAGAACTTCGCGGGCAAGCCCGAGTTCGTCGTCGCCTTCTTCGAGTTCGTCGCCGAGGAGGTACGCGAGTACCTCGCCGAGTTGGGCTTCCGTTCGCTGGGTGAGGCGGTCGGGCACGCCGAGATGCTCGACATGCGGGAGGCCGTCGACTCCTGGAAGGCGGAGGGGCTGGATCTGACCCCCCTGCTGCACGTGCCCGAGCGGCCCTTCGGCGGCGACTTCCGCGCCACCACCACCCAGGACCACGGGCTGGACAAGGCGCTGGACAACACCCTCATCCAGCTCTGCGACGGTGCGCTGCTCGACGGCCGGCCGGTGTGGCTGGAGATGCCCATCCGCAACGTCAACCGGACCGTCGGCACGATGCTGGGCTCGGAGCTCACCAAGCGTTACGGCGGCGACGGCCTGCCCGACGACACGATCTCGCTGCACTTCAACGGGTCTGCCGGGCAGTCGTTCGGGGCGTTCGTGCCGCGCGGGATCACGATGACCCTCGAGGGCGACGCCAACGACTACCTCGGCAAGGGGTTGTCCGGGGGAAAGATCATCGTCTACCCGCCGAAGGATTCCACCTTCCCCGCCGAGGACAACATCGTTGCGGGCAACGTCGCCTTCTACGGGGCGACGGGGGGGCAGGCCTACGTCCGGGGGCTGGTGGGGGAGCGGTTCTGCGTCCGCAACTCGGGCGTCACCGCCGTCGTCGAGGGCGTCGGTGATCACGGCTGCGAGTACATGACCGGCGGGCGCGTCGTCGTCCTGGGCCGGACCGGGCGCAACTTCGCGGCCGGGATGAGCGGTGGCTCGGCATACCTGCTCGATGCCGTCACCCGGCGGATCAACACCGAGATGGTCGACCTCGAGGCTCTCGACGAGCATGACGAGGCCTTCCTCGCCGAGGTCGTCGAGAACCACGCCCGGCACACCGGGTCGCCGGTCGCCAACCGGCTGCTCGCGGAATGGGACCTGGCGATCGCGCGCTTCACCAAAGTGATGCCCCGCGACTACCGGCGGGTGCTCGAGGCGATCCGGCGCGCGGAAGCCGCAGGCCGGGACATCAACGCAGAGATCATGGCCTCAGCGCACGGCTGACCGCCTCGCGACTGTGGCTGGGCTCCGCGGCTGAAAGCCTGGTCCCGAAACACCCGACTCCCACGCAAGAGAGAGACATGGCTGACCCCACGGGCTTCCTGAAGGCCCCGCGCGAGAACCCGAAGCGCCGGCCCGTCCACCTGCGCGTCAAGGACTGGCAGGAGGTCTACGAGCCGTTCCCGGTGGAGTCGTTGCGCACGCAGGCGGCCCGCTGCATGGACTGCGGGATCCCCTTCTGTCACGACGGCTGCCCGTTGGGCAACCTGATCCCCGAATGGAACGACCTGGCCCGGCGTGACGACTGGGCGGAGGCCGGCGAGCGGCTGCACGCGACCAACAACTTCCCGGAGTTCACCGGCCGGTTGTGCCCGGCGCCCTGCGAGACGGCATGCGTCCTGGGGATCGCCGATGATCCGGTGACGATCAAACAGATCGAGTGGACGATCGCGGACCGCTCCTGGGACGAGGGCTGGGTGCGTCCGGTGCCCCCGGTTGAGAAGACCGGGATGCGCGTTGCGGTCGTCGGGTCCGGCCCCGCGGGGCTGGCGGCCGCCCAGCAGCTCACCCGGGCCGGCCATGACGTGGTCGTCTACGAGCGCGACGATCGCATCGGTGGGCTGCTGCGATACGGGATCCCCGAATTCAAGATGGAGAAGCGGGTGCTGGACCGCCGGCTCGAGCAGATGCGGCTGGAGGGCACCCAGTTCGTCCCGAGCTGCACCGCCGGCGTGGACATCTCCAGCGAGCAACTGCGGTCCTCACACGACGCGATCGTGCTGGCGGGGGGCGCTACCGTGCCCCGCGACCTGCCCGTGCCTGGCCGGGAACTCGCGGGAATTCACGTCGCGATGGACTACCTCGTCCCGTCGAACCGGGTGCAGGAAGGCGATCTGGACGAGACCCCGATCTCCGCCGCGGGCAGGCGCGTCGTCATCCTCGGCGGCGGGGACACCGGAGCGGACTGCCTGGGTACCGCGCACCGGCAGGGGGCCCTCTCGGTGACCCAGCTGGAGATCTTGCCACGACCGCCGGAGCAGCGTGCCGATTCCACGCCGTGGCCGCTGTGGCCGCTGATGTACCGGTCGTCCGCCGCGCACGAGGAGGGCGGTGAGCGCGTCTTCTCGGTCTCGACCGAGCGGTTCGACGACGACGGTCAGGGCCGCGTTCGGGCTCTGGTGCTGAACGACGTGGCATTTGTCGACGGCAGGTTCGAGACTGTGCCGGGCAGCCGCCGGGAGCTGCCCTGCGACCTGGTCCTGCTGGCGATGGGTTTCACCGGGGCCGAACGCGGACCGCTGGTTCAAGGACTGGGCGTGGAGCTGGACGCCCGCGGCAACGTCGCGCGGGACGCCTCCTGGCGCACGAATCAGCCCGGCGTCTACGTCTGCGGCGACATGGGCCGGGGCCAGTCCCTGATCGTGTGGGCGATTGCGGAAGGCCGCGCCTGCGCCGCGGCTGTGGACCGGGACCTGACCGGCGACACCCTGCTGCCCGAGCCGCTTGCCCCGACCCGCCGCTGACGGGTCCCGCTCGGGGTGTGGCTGCCCGAGGCATCGGGACAGAATGGTGGACGGCAGCACGGGAGGGAGGCGGCGTGACGTCCGAGCATGTTGACCTCGATCCCGTCCTTGCCGCCGACCTGACCGTCGTCGAACGCCTGGCGGCCCAGGTTCATGTGCTGCGCGCCCGGGCTGACGCGTTGCGCGGGCCACGGCGAGGCGAGCGCTCGCTGGTGCTGGCGATGCGCGCATCGAACCTCGAGGAAGTGGTGCTCGCCGAGCTGGGCGTGGAGGAGGGCGCCCGGGTCATGGCGGAGATGGAAGACCACGCGGCGACCCGTGCTGCCATCGACCGGTGGCTGTATGCCCTTCGGCTGACCGAACGGGTCATGCAGTCCAGCGACGACGGGCCGGATCAGGCACGGTCAGCAATCCCGGAGCAGCCCGGCTAACGCCAACGCGCCCGGCGACCCAGCAGACCCGTCCAGCGGTAGACCAAAGTGCCGGGAGCGGGACTCGAACCCGCACGCCTTTCGGCAGACGCTTTTGAGGCGCCCCTGTCTGCCTGTTCCAGCACCCCGGCGAACACACCACTGGTGCGTCACCATCGTATG
The DNA here is from genome assembly GCA_017882765.1 of Frankiaceae bacterium. GTDB lineage: Bacteria > Actinomycetota > Actinomycetes > Frankiales > Frankiaceae > JADGOW01. The sequence continues at coordinate 27,683 of JADGOW010000001.1, read as the reverse complement.
GCCAAGCCATCCGTCCGGAGCGTCCCAGGAGCCGTCGTGAGAGAGATCGATGTCCACCAGGGGGACGCCCCTCCGGGGCACCGGCGCGTTGTCGTCGCCGAGGACGAGACGCTGATCCGGATGGACCTCATCGAGATGTTGCTCGAAGAGGGCTTCGAGGTGGTGGGGGAGGCCGGCGACGGCGAAACGGCCGTTGCGCTCGCCGAGTCGCTGCATCCTGACCTGGTCATCCTCGATGTCAAGATGCCCGGCGTCGACGGCATCGAGGCGGCCTCGCGCATCGCCCGCGCGAGGCTGGCCCCCGTGGTCATGGTCACCGCCTTCAGTCAGCGGGAGTTGGTGAAACGAGCCCGGTTGGCCGGTGCCATGGCGTATCTGGTCAAGCCCTTTCAGAAGAAGGACCTGCTGCCTGCGATCGAGATGGCCCTCAGCCGGTTCGCCGAGATCACGCGCCTGGAGGCTGAAGTGTTGGCCCTGCAGGAGCGCATGGAGACCCGTAAAATCGTCGAAAGGGCGAAGGGCGTCCTGCAGGCGTCGGGAATGACGGAGCCTGAGGCGTTCCGCTGGCTCCAGAAGCAGTCGATGGACCAGCGGATGACCATGCGGTCCCTGTCCGAACGAGTTCTGTCGGGGGATGCCGGGCCGTTCTGAGAGCGTGAACGTTGTGCAGCGGATCGCTCGTCTCGGCTCGCGCGCTGGACCTTCGACGTACGCTCCTGCAGTCCCTGACCTGGGAATGACCGGAGGCGAGAGGGGGAGTTGCCCGTGATGCGTGCCTCCGTGACGGTTCGTAACGGCGTGCCTGACGACCTCCCGGCTGTGCTCGAGTTGTACGACGAGCTGTGCGCCGCCGGGCCGCGGGGAACGGTTCCGGCACCGACCGAGGCAGGGTCGGCTCGGGCTGCGGTCGCGGCGCGCTACGCCCGCGCGATCGAAAGCCCGGACGAGCGGCTGGCTGTGGTCGTGACCACCCAGGGCGAAGTGGTGGGGATGTCGCTCATGACCCGTGCCACGTCAAGCGGCCTGGTCGAGGCACTCGCCGTGCACATGAACCACGTGTCGGTGGCTGCCGGGCACCGGGGGCGTGGCGCAGGCCGGGCGCTCGTGGCGGCGGCAACGGCGTGGGCCGAGGAGATCGGTGCGGCGGGGGTCGCGGTGCCCGTTTACCCGTCGGGCCGGGAAGCCAACCGGTTCTTCGCCCGGCTCGGCTTTGCCCCCGTGTCGGTCACCCGAGTCGCCTCCGTGCCGGCGCTGCGGCGGCGGCTGGGCAGCGAGGTGCCGTCGGCAACCCTGGACGAGGGCCACCTCATGCGGCGCCGCCGGCTGCGGGCCGCCACGCGCGGCCGCGCGCCCACGTCCCGCCCGCGTCACTGACGGCGCTAACTGGCAGCCGCGCCCGGTGCGGCGGCGCGCAGCACGCAGGTCAACCGGCAGGTGCAGGTGCGATGCCCGGCCTCGTCGGTGATGACGATCTCGTAGGTGGCCAGTGAGCCGCCGCGGTGCAGAGGCGTGGCCACCCCTGTGACGGTCCCTGCGCGAACCGCCCGGTGGTGGGTCGCATTGATCTCGATGCCCACCGCGATCTTTCCCGACGCCGCAGCCCACAAGGCAGCGCCTGTCGAGCCGGCCGTCTCGGCCAGGACGACGGAAGCTCCCCCGTGCAACAGCCCATACGGCTGCCGGTTCCCCTCTACGGGCATTGTGGCCACCACCCGGTCGGCGGTGGCCTCGAGTAGCTCGATGCCCATCCGGTCGTTCAGCTGCACGCGCCCTCCCCAGGACAGGCCGAGACGTCGAGCCTGGTCCCGACCTCCGGCGGCGGGACCGAGGTCGTGGCGGCGGGATTACTCCGCGTGGCGTCGGCCTTCACGTGTGCAAGGTTAAGCATTCGCGGCCTTACCGATAGGCGCACTGGCAGCCAGACTGGAAGGACCATGCGCCAGCACTGTGACGACACGTCCGCTGACCAGGCGGTCGGGTTGGATTGTGCGCCGGGCGTGGCGGCGGCGCGACACTCGTCCCACGACCATGCGGTGCGCGCCGGGGCCGACCAGCGCTACTTGGGCATCGCGCTGGGTCTCATCGTCGCGTTCATGCTCGTCGAGGTGGTGGTGGCCGTCACCTCGGGGTCGTTGGCCCTGCTCGCAGACGCCGGGCACATGCTCACCGACGCCGGCGCGCTGGCGGGGGCCATATGGGCGGCACGGCTGGCAGCGCGGCCGGCGCAGGGCGCGTGGACGTTCGGGCTGAAACGCGCCGAGATCCTGTCGGCGGCTGTCAACGGCGTGACCTTGCTGGCCGTGGCCCTGCTCATCGGTAACGAGGCGATCGACCGGCTCTTGCACCCGGTGCCCGTCGAGGGTGCCGCCATGCTGGCCGTCGCCGGCGTGGGGATCGTGGTCAACGTCGCGGCGACTCTCGTCCTCGCCCGGGCCAATCGGTCGAGCCTGAACATCGAGGGCGCCTTCCAGCACATCCTCACCGACGCCTTCGCCTTCATCGCGACTCTGGTGGCCGGTCTCGTCATCGTTGTGACCGGCCTCGAGCGCGCCGACCCCATCGCCTCGCTGATCGTGGTCGCGCTGATGCTGCGGGCCTCCTGGAAGCTGCTGCGGGCCTCGGGCCGGGTGCTGCTCGAAGGCGCCCCCGACCATGTCGACCTTGCCGAGGTCCGCCAGCACGTGCTCGCGGTGCCGCGCGTGCTCGACATCCATGACCTGCACGCCTGGGTCGTCACCTCGGACCTGCCGGCGTTGTCGGCACACGTCGTCGTCGAGGACGAGGCGTTCCGTGACGGCCACGCCCCGGTGATCCTCGACCGGCTGCAACGCTGCCTCGCCGAGCACTTTGACGTGGAGCACAGCTCTTTTCAGCTCGAGCCCGCCAGGCACGAGGAGCACGAAGCGGCGGTGCACAAGTCTTAGACTCGCCTCGTGGGGGAGACGGGCGGTGGGATGGGCGACCGGCCCCGGCTCCTTCTCCTCGACGGGCATTCGCTCGCCTACCGCGCCTTCTTCGCCTTGCCCGTCGAGAACTTCTCGACGACCACGGGACAGCCAACGAACGCCGTTTACGGGTTCACGGCGATGCTCATCAACGTCCTGCGCGACGAGCAGCCCACCCACCTCGCCGTCGCCTTCGACCTCGCCCAGCGCACGTTCCGGCACGAGGCTTACGCCGACTACAAGGCCAACCGCTCGGAGACGCCGGACGCGTTCCGCGGCCAGCTCTCGCTCGTTCGCGAGGTGCTCGAAGCGCTGGCGATCCCCATGGTGAGCGCGCCCGGCTACGAGGCCGACGACGTCATCGCCACCCTGGCGACCGAAGCGGTCGAGGAGGGGATGGATGTCCTGGTCGTCACCGGTGACCGGGATGCCCTCCAGCTCGTCGGCGACCACGTCACCGTGCTCATGACCCGGCGCGGCATCAGCGACATGACCCGGTTCACGCCGCAGGAGGTGCAGGCCCGGTACGGCTTGTCCCCGCAGCAGTACCCGGACTTCGCTGCGATCCGTGGAGATCCGAGCGACAACCTCCCGTCCATCCCAGGGGTGGGGGAGAAGACGGCCGCCAAGTGGATCCAGCAGTTCGGCTCGCTGGATTCCCTCGTCGACCGCGTTGACGAGGTCTCCGGGAAGGCGGGCGCCGCGTTGCGCGAGCACCTGGCCGAAGTCGTGCGCAACCGGGCCCTCACCGAGCTCTCCCGCGACGTCGCGATGGAGGTCGGGCCGCGCGATCTGCAGCTGGGGCAGTGGGACCGGGAGGCAGTCCACCAGCTGTTCGACACCTTGCAGTTTCGGGTGCTGCGGGAACGGCTGTACCAGACGCTGTCTGCTGTCGAGCCGGAAGCCGACCAGGGGTTCGAGGTGCAGGCGCGCGTCCTCGGGCCCGGCGAGGTGGCGCAGTGGCTCGAGGAGAACTGCAGCGGCCAAGCCCGGGTCGGGCTGCATGTGCGCGGAAGCTGGGGGCGGGGTACCGGTGTCGTGACCGGCCTCGCACTGGCGATCGAGGAAGGGCCCGGCGGTTTCATCGACCCGGTGCAACTCATCGCCGACGACGAGACGGCGCTGGCGGCGTGGCTGGCCGATCACGACCGGCACAAGGCCGTGCACGACGTGAAGGGCCCGCTGCTCGCCCTGCACGTGCGGGGGTGGCAGCTGGAGGGGGTGACCAGCGACACCGCCCTGGCCGCCTACCTTGCCCTGCCCGGGCAGCGCTCGTTCGATCTGGCCGACCTCGCTCTGCGGTACCTGCACCGGGAGTTGCGGGCCGAGGTTCCCGCCGACGGTCAGCTGACCTTGGACGGCTCGGGGGAGCAGGACGAGGCGGAAGCCGACGTGGTCCGGGCCCGTGCTGTCGTCGATCTTGCCCACGCGCTGGACGCCGACCTCGAACGGCGGTCGGCGACACGGCTGCTGCGAGAGGTCGAACTGCCGCTCACCGGCATCCTGGCTCGGATGGAGGAGACCGGGATCGCTGCCGATGCCGACCACCTCGCCCACCTCGATGCGACCTACGGTGCGGAGGTCAAGAAGGCAGCCGACGCGGCCTATGCCTCGGTCGGGCACGAGTTCAACCTCGGCTCGCCCAAGCAGCTTCAGCAGGTGCTCTTCGACGAGCTCGAGCTCCCCAAGACCAAGAAGATCAAGACTGGCTACACGACCGACGCGGATGCGCTGGTCTGGCTCGCCACGCAGAGCGAGCATCCGGTACTGGAGAGCCTGCTTCGGCACCGCGACGTCTCGCGGCTCAAGACCGTCGTCGACTCGTTGATCCCGATGGTCGACGACTCGGGCCGCGTCCACACGACCTTCAACCAGATGATCGCGGCGACGGGCCGGCTGTCGAGCACCGACCCGAACCTGCAGAACATCCCCGTCCGCACCGCGGAGGGCCGCCAGATCCGGCAGGCGTTCATCGTCGGGCGGGGCTACGAGTGCCTGCTCACCGCCGACTACTCGCAGATCGAGATGCGCATCATGGCGCACCTGTCGGGTGATTCGGGCTTGATCGAGGCGTTCACCAGCGGCGAGGACGTGCACACCTGGGTCGCTTCGCGCGCCTTCGACGTCGCGCCTGACCGGGTCCACCCGGAGTTGCGCCGGCGCATCAAGGCGATGGCCTACGGGCTCGCCTACGGCCTGAGTGATTTCGGGCTCGCCGCCCAGCTGGGCATCTCTCGGGAGGAGGCTCGCGAGCAGATGGAGGCGTACTTCGCCCGGTTCGGCAAGGTGCGCGATTTCCTGCACGGCGTCGTCGCCCAGGCCCGGCGGGACGGCTACACCGAGACGCTGCTGGGCCGCCGCCGCTACCTGCCCGACCTCACCTCCGACAACTTCCAGCGCCGGCAGATGGCTGAACGGATGGCGCTCAACGCCCCGATCCAGGGCAGTGCCGCCGACATCATCAAGATCGCGATGCTGGGCGTGGACGCGGAGCTGCGCGACCGACGCCTCGCGAGCCGGTTGCTGCTGCAGGTGCACGACGAGCTTGTCCTCGAGATCGCCCCGGGCGAGCGGGAACGCGTCGAGGAGCTCGTGCGGCAGCAGATGTGCGGCGCCTATGCAATGTCCGTGCCTCTGGAAGTGGGCATCGGCGCTGGCCAGACCTGGGACGAAGCCGCGCACTGAGCACGCTGCCCGGGCCGCTGAGTATGCTCCACCCGCTTCGTCGGTCGGGGACTTCTCCCATTACGTTCTGTTGAACGAGACTGGGCTCCCCCGTGGCACAGCCGTGGCGGGAAGGGGGGTCACCGGGTGGGCGGACGTTGGGTGTCGGTCTACACCGTGAGCCGCGCACGCTGCAGCGTCCCTCGGGGCCGTCGCGTCGAGGTCGGCGAGGCCGTTCTCGTGGGGCGCGAGCAGCGGCTCAGCATCGGAACGGATCCGCCGGACAAAGAGGTGTCCCGGCGGGCGCTCATTGTGACCGCCACGGAGACCGGCTGGCGCATCTGGATCCTCAACCGCAACGGTGCGGTGATCCACCCGTGGGGGCAGGCGCCGCAGCGCGCAGGAGACACGACGACGCTGACATGGCCTCTGGTGGGCATTCGGGTGCTGGGACGTCGAAGCGTCCAGCACTGGGTGTTGCTGGAAGCGGACGCCGGAACACGCGGCGATGAGCCGCACGAAACGGGCAATGAGGCCCCGGCCCCGGCCCCGGCCCCGGCCGACAGGCTGCGGCCGCTCGCCACCATGCAACTGCAGGCGCTGCGTGTCTTGTTCGCCGACTGCCTGCGCTGGCCGCCGTCCTTCCCGGCCGAACAGCGGCAGCTGCAGCAGGTCGCAAATCGGTTGGGGGTCGGAATCGGCGGCCTGCAGGAACGGCTGCGGGAGGCGCGCAAACGCGCTACCGAATTCGGCCTCGGCCGCAACGTGTCGATCACCGACCCCGAGTACCTGTTCGCCCTCGTTCGCGGCGGGTTCCTGCCGGCCCCGACCGCACGGCCGTTCCGGCGGGAGATCTGAGCTGTCGCGGACAATTATGAGCCAGTGGGCCCAGTCGCCGAGGCGACCGAGCCCACTGCCATTGGCCCACTGGGATGGATAGATTCGGCGACCTACTCGCCCAGGCGGTCCCGCAGCTTGATGAGTTGCTCGCGAAGCCGGTCAGGTAGCCGGTCACCGAACTGCTCCCAGTAGCTTTCCAGCGCTTCGGCTTCGGCCTTCCACAGTTCGGTGTCGACGTCGAGCAGTTCGGCGAGGTCCGTCTCGGTGACCTGGGTGCCACTGACGTCGATCGACAACTTGTCGGGTAGCCAGCCGATCGGCGTGGTGACGGCGTCCGCCTTTCCTTGGACGCGTTCGACGACCCACTTGAGCACGCGCATGTTGTCGCCGAAGCCCGGCCACAGCCAGCGACCGTCCTCGCCCTTCCGGAACCAGTTGACGTAGAAGATCTTCGGAAGCCTGTCCTCGTCGGCACCCATGCGCAACCAGTGGTCGAAGTAGTCGGCCATGTTGTAGCCGCAGAACGGCAGCATGGCGAACGGGTCGCGGCGCACGACACCCACCTTGCCGGTGGCCGCCGCCGTCGTCTCCGAGGAGACGCTGGCACCCAGGAAGACGCCGTGCTCCCAGTCCAGCGACTGAGTCACCAGGGGAACGGTTGACGCGCGGCGACCGCCGAAGAGGATGGCCGAGATCGGCACGCCCTCCGGGTCCTCCCAGTTGGGCGCGATGGACGGGCATTGCGCGGCCGGGGCGGTGAACCGGGAGTTCGGATGCGCCGCAGGCCGGTCGGCGTCAGGCGTCCAGTCCTGCCCGCGCCAGTCCACGAGGTGGGCGGGTGGGTCGTCGGTAAGCCCTTCCCACCAGACGTCGCCGTCATCGGTCCGGCCGACATTGGTGAAAATGCAGTTCTCGTGCAAGCTGTCGAGGGCGTTCTTGTTGGTCTTCTCGCCGGTGCCGGGAGCCACCCCGAAGAATCCCGCCTCCGGGTTGATTGCATAGAGTCTGCCGTCCGCGCCGGGGCGCATCCACGCGATGTCGTCGCCGACGGTTTCCACCTTCCAGCCGGGGATGGCCGGGATGAGCATCGCCAGGTTGGTCTTGCCGCACTGGCTGGGGAACGCGGCAGCGACGTAGTGCACGTCACCGTCGGGCGGAGTGAGCTTCAAGATGAGCATGTGCTCGGCGAGCCAGCCCTCGTCGCGGGCCATGACCGAGGCGATCCGCAGGGCGTAGCACTTCTTGCCAAGAAGCGCGTTGCCGCCGTATCCGGACCCGTAGCTCCAAATCTCCCGGGTTTCCGGGAAATGGACGATGTATTTGTTGTTCGCGTTGCAGGGCCAAGCTACGTCGGCCTGGCCGGGATCGAGCGGGGCGCCGACCGAGTGCAGGCAGGGGACGAAATAGCCGTCCTCGCCCATCAAGTCGAGGGCAGCCTGACCCATCCGGGTCATGATCCGCATATTGCAGACCACGTAGGGCGAGTCAGTGATCTGAACGCCCAACGCGGAGATGCGCGAGCCGAGCGGTCCCATCGAGAACGGGATGACATACATCGTCCGGCCGCGCATCGAATCACGGAACAAGTCCGTGAGGGTGGCCCGCATCTCGTCGGGGTCACGCCAGTTGTTGGTGGGACCCGCGTCGATCTTCTTCGTGGAGCAGATGAACGTGCGGTCCTCGACCCGCGCAACGTCACCCGGATCGGACAGCGCGAGGAAGCTGTTCGGGCGCCGGGCGGGGTTCAGTTGTTCGAACGTGCCCTGCTCGACCATCAACCGGGTCAACCGATCCCACTCCTCGGCGGACCCGTCACACCACTCCACCCGGTCCGGTGTGGTCAGTGCGGCGACCTGCTCCACCCAGTCGAGCAACCGCCGGTGACGTGTGGGAGCACCTGTCGCTGTGGTCATCCTCTTGCCCCTCTATGCGTGAACTTGTCGTTGGAGGTGTCCTGTGGTCCCGCTAGGCCCGCAGCGCGTGCGCCGCGGGGCGCCGCCGACCGCAGGACCGCCGACCGCGGGGCCGACGGCCCCGTCGTGCCCAGCTGCCACAGTCGCCGGTGATTTCTTCTTTTGGCTGCGACTAGGCGCGAACCGCATAGCTGGCAGCATTTCCTCGATGCCGGAATTTGTCGTGGGTCCTTTGGCCCGGTACGCCCGGACTCGGGTCCCGTTACTGTCAATCCTTGTCTGGGCAAGGCTGGACGCCTCGGCACCAGCCGAAGATCCCGTCGTCTGCTGTTGGAGGCCCCGCATGCCGGACATGTCCGATCCTACCCCCGCCGCGTTCCCTTCTTATACGTCGGGCACCTCGACAACGCCGATGCTCGGGGACACGATCGGCGCGAACCTCGAACGCACGGTGGCCACGTTCCCCGAAAGGGAGGTCCTCGTCAGTTGCTCGCAAGGGCTGCGATACACCTACCGCGAGTTCAACGACGCCGTGGACGAGGTGGCCCGCGGTCTGCTCGGCATCGGCATCGACGCCGGCGACCGGGTCGGGATCTGGGCGCCCAACTGCGCGGAGTGGATGCTCGTCCAATATGCCACCGCCAAGATCGGTTCCGTTCTCGTCAACATCAACCCGGCGTACCGGACCCATGAGCTGGCCTACGTCGTGCGGCAGTCTGGGCTGCGCCTGCTCGTCGCGGCGGAGAGCTTCAAGACCAGCGACTATCGCGCCATGGTCGGCGAAGTGTCCGGCGACTGCCCCGGCCTCGAACGCACGATCTTCCTCGACACGCCGGACTGGGCCGAGTTGCTGTCCGCAGGCCGCGAAGTGACCGGCGACGTGCTCGTGGAGCGCATGGCCAGCTTCTCGGCGGACGACCCCATCAACATCCAGTACACGAGCGGGACGACTGGGTTCCCGAAGGGCGCGACCCTGTCGCACCACAACATCCTCAACAACGCGTTCTTCGTCGGGGAGTTGTGCCGCTACACCGAAGAGGATCGCATCGGCGTGCCTGTGCCCTTCTATCACTGCTTCGGGATGGTCATGGGCAACCTCGCGGCCACGTCGCACGGGTCGTGCGTGGTCATCCCGGCACCGGCGTTCGATCCGGTCGCGACGCTGGAGGCGGTCGCCAAGGAGCGCTGCACCTCCCTGTACGGGGTCCCGACGATGTTCATCGCCGAGCTTGCCGCGCCGGGGTTCGAGTCCTACGACCTGTCGTCCCTGCGGACCGGGATCATGGCTGGCGCGCCTTGCCCGGTCGAGGTCATGAAGCGGGTCGTCAATGACATGGGCATGCGAGAGGTCACCATCTGCTACGGGATGACCGAGACGTCGCCCGTGTCGACCCAGACGAGGGCCGACGACGACCTGGACCGCCGCGTGTCCACCGTGGGCCGGGTTCATCCGCATGTCGAGATCAAGATCGTCGACCCGGGGTCGGGCCTGACCGTCCCCAGGGGCACCGCCGGCGAACTGTGCACCCGCGGGTATTCGGTGATGTTGGGCTATTGGGAGGAGCCCGACAGAACCGCGGAGGCGATCGACCCTGCCGGGTGGATGCACACCGGAGACCTCGCGACGATGGACTCCGAGGGGTACCTCAACATCGTCGGGCGGATCAAGGACATGGTCATCCGGGGTGGGGAGAACATCTATCCCCGGGAGATCGAGGAGTTCCTTTTCACCCATCCTGATGTCGCTGACGTGTCCGTTGTTGGTGTCCCCGACCTGCGGTTCGGAGAGGAGCTGTGCGCCTGGGTAAAGGTGCATCCCGGAAAGACGCTGTCAGCGGACGACCTTCGTGCCTACTGCCGTGGGCGCCTGGCGCACTACAAGGTGCCGCGTTACGTGCGCTTCGTCGACGAGTTCCCCATGACCATCACCGGAAAGATCCAGAAGTTCCGGATGCGTGAGGTCTCCGTGGACGAATTCGGGCTGCAGGCCGCCGCGGAGAGCAGGAGCGCGTAGTTCGGAGAGGCGTGGTTCAGCTCGACACCCCGTCGAGCACCAGGGTCGCCAGTTCGGCGTAGGCCTGGGCGGTGGTCAACCCGGTGTGACGTGTGATCTCACCGCGCTGGATGCCGACCATGGTCGCCGCCGCCGCTTCGGCGACGAAGGAAGCGTGGACCTCCCGGAAGGCGCCGGCGTGGACACCATCGACCACGAAGGAGCGGATGCGGTCGGCCGCGATGCGAGTGTTGCGCTCGTAGACTTCGCGGCCCGGAGCGAATGATGCAAGATCGCGGTAGAACTCCGGGGACGCGGCGGCCAGTTCCTCGGCCACGGCGGTGAGGTAGCTGCCGATCCGGCCTCGGGCGTCGGTCACGCCGGCGATGCGTTGCTCCACCCGGTCGGCTGCGCGGCGGAAGAAGTGCACGATCGCGGCGACCGCGAGCTGCTCCTTGCTCGCGGCGAGTGCGTACAAGGTGGACTTCGAGCAGTGCAGCCGACCGGCGAGCTCGTCGAGCGTCAAGTGCGCGAACCCCTCCAGGAGGTACAGGCCCACGATGTCGTCGAGTAGGGCCGTCTGGCGGGCGGTCAGGCGACGGGCGCGGGCGCCGCGGCCCCGCGAGGCGGGCATGCTCGTGAGAGCCACCGCAAACTCCCAACTCGTGATCTCGGCGGTCGGGGCAGGATGGGACCAGGGGCCCTCCCATTATGGACCCTTGGCACAGTACTAGAGGACGTCCCCTGGTACTGTAACCCCATCACTCGATCACCGGAGGGGTCCCATGCCGGCTGAGCGCGTGCTCCCGACAGCTGAGGCACGAGATCTGATCGCGCTGACAAGCGAGATCGCCGACAAAGAGCTTGCGCCGCGGGCCGCGCAATACGAGGCGGACGCGCGGTTCCCCCGCGAGGTCTTCCGGCTGTTGGGCGAGGCGGGGCTGCTGTCGCTGCCCTACCCGGAGGAGTTCGGCGGCTCCGCCCAGCCCTACGAGGTCTACCTCCAGGTTCTTGAAGAGATCGCCGCCCGCTGGGCCAGCATCGCGATCGGGGTCAGCGTCCATTCGATGTCCAGCTACCCGCTGGCCGCGTTCGGCAGCCGCGCCCAGCAGGAGCAACTGCTGCCGGACATGCTCTCCGGCCGACTGTTGGGCGCGTACTGCCTGTCCGAGCCGCACGCTGGCTCCGACCCGGGTGCCATGATCACCCAGGCGATCGACAGGGGTGGTGAGTACGTGCTCTCCGGCACGAAAGCCTGGGTGACCCACGGGGGCCAGGCTGATTTCTACACGGTGTTCGCCCGCACGTCCGAGTCGCGCACCGAGGGAATCTCGTGCTTCCTGGTGGACGGGGCCATGCCCGGCCTGTCGTTCGGTGCGCCCGAACACAAGATGGGGCTGACGGGCTCGCCCACGACCATTGTCAACTTTGACGACGTGCTGGTCGGTTCGGACCGGTTAACGGGCTCGGTCGGCCGCGGTTTCGCCATTGCCATGAGCGCTCTTGATTCCGGCCGCCTGGGCGTCGCCGCCTGCGCGGTCGGGCTGGCCCAAGCCGCGCTGGACTACGCGGTCAGCTACGCCAAGGAGCGGCACCAGTTCGGCAAGCCGATCATTGACCACCAGGGTCTCGGCTTCCTTCTGGCAGATATGGCAGCGGGAGTGGAGTCGGCCCGGGCCACCATGCTGGAGGCCGCCCGCCGGCGGGACCGCGGCTTGCCGTTCAGCCGCCAGGCCAGCATCGCCAAGCTCGTCGCCACCGACGCTGCGATGCGGGTCACCACAGACGCCGTTCAGGTGCTCGGGGGCTACGGCTACACCCGGGACTACCCGGTCGAACGCTACATGCGAGAGGCGAAGGTGATGCAGATCTTCGAGGGCACGAATCAGATCCAGCGGATGGTGATCGGACGTCATCTCGCCCGCGACTGACCGGCGCCATCACATTGCTCGCAGCAGTGTCTGCGGGCGTCTCCTGTCCCCTACCGTCGCCTGGAGACTTGCTGTGACAACCCACCTGCCGACCGCCCCGCCGTCCACTCGGGCGAGGGACCTCTTGACGGCCTACTCGTCGTCCGGCGCCAGCGCTGCCGAACTGCTCTGCGACCGGCATCCCTTCGACGCCGTCGCGTTCACCCTGGTCGAGCCGGATCTGACCGGCACCGACATCACGTACGGACAGCTCCGGGAGCGTTCAGAGCGAGTGGCCCGGGGGCTGGCCGACCTAGGCGTCGGCCCGGGTGACCGGATCGCCACGCTCATGGGCAAGAGCGAGGACCTGGTGAGCGTGCTCCTGGGCATCTGGCGGCTCGGCGCCGTCCATGTGCCGTTGTTCACCGCCTTCGCCACGCCCGCGATCGCCCTACGGCTCGTGGCCAGCGCGGCGAAGGTTGTCGTCTGCGACGCCGGGCAGCGCGACAAGCTGGACTCGTCCGAGGACATGCCGCAGGAGAGATTCTGGAAGATCGTGGTCGCGGGCGCGGACCCTGGGGCCGAGTTGGCACCGGGCGACCTGACGATGGCGGACCTGGCCGCCGCGCCCGCGGGTTATCCGGCGGCCCGGCTGGGTGGCGCCGCGCCGATCATCAAGATCTTCACGTCCGGGACGACGGGGGCGCCCAAGGCGGTTCATGTTCCGGTACTCGCGCTTGCGGCCTTCCAGATCTACATGGAGTACGGCTTGGACGTCCGACCCGACGACGTCTTCTGGAACGCTGCCGACCCCGGCTGGGCCTATGGCTTGTATTACGGCATTCTCGGCCCGCTGGTAACCGGCCGGCGCAGTATCCTGCTCCACTCGGCGTTCACGCCTGAGCTGAGCTGGAAAGTGCTGGAGGCTTACGGGGTCACCAACTTTGCCGCCGCGCCGACCGTCTACCGATCGCTGCGCGCGGCCGAGGCGGGCGCCCCGCAGGGTCTGTCGCTGCGTGTGTGCTCCAGTGCCGGAGAGCCGCTCAACCCCGAGATGGTCGCCTGGTCCGAGCGCATTCTTGGGGTGCCGATCCGCGACCACTATGGGCAGACCGAGCTGGGTATGGCCATCATCAACGGGTGGCATCCAGATATCTTGCGGCGGGTCAAGCCGGGGTCCATGGGCCATCCGATGCCCGGCTGGGGGGCCGAGGTGTTGCTTCCCGACCGCGATGAGGTGGCGCCCGCCGGTACCCCCGGCCGGGTGGTCATCGACATGGCCGCGAGCCCGTTGATGTGGTTCACCGCCTACGGCGGGGCCGCGGCGAGGACGTCGGACCGCTACAGCCCGGACGGCCGCTGGTATTACACCGGGGACGCGGGGCAGCGGGACAAGGAGGGTTACTTCTTCTTCTCCGCGCGCGATGACGACGTGATCATCATGGCAGGCTACCGGATCGGCCCGTTCGAGGTGGAGTCGGTCATGCTGGAGCACCCCGATGTCGTCGAGGTAGCCGTCGTCGGCGTGCCTGACGAACTGCGCGGCGAGGTGATCGAGGCCTTCGTCGTGTTACGCCCGGGCGTGCCGCCTTCCGACGAGCTCGCCACCGCGCTGCAGCAGCATGTCAAGCAACGTTACGCAGCCCACGCTTACCCACGGACCGTTCATTTCCTCCCCGAATTGCCCAAGACGCCCAGCGGAAAGGTCCAGCGGTTCGTGTTGCGGCGGCAGCGGCGGGCGTGAACGGTCGTATTCCGTATTCCGTATTCCGTAGTGCCCAGTTCGTTCGGCAAAGGGGCGGCCCGCCGTGGCCGCCCCCTTGATCTGTAACGCCATCCGCCATCCTGGCCCGACCGCCCGACCGCCCGACCGCCCGACCGCCGCCCCTACGTCGTCAGGTAGAGAGTCGCCCCACATCTGGCCCGCTGGCTGGTTCCGTGCCGGGTTGGTGGCGACGGTGCTCATCTCGTCGTGACCATCCCCTGGTGACCACCCCCGTGGTGACCAGCTCTGCCTGCGGCGTGCGGGGGCTGCCGACGTAGCGATCGCGTAGGCCGACCGGTGCGGGTGCGCTGAAACCCGGCGAGGCCTCTTCCGGTACCAGTACGACGGGGCAGTGGGCGTGCAGGAGGCAGTATCGGGTGATAGACCCCGCGACTGGACGGTGCCTGGCTCGGCTGGATTTCCCGAGCACCAGCAGCCCGGTCTCCTCGGACAGATCCACCAGCTCGCCGGCGGGGTCTCCCTCCAGTACCAGCGTCTCGGCAGCCTGCGGACCGGTCACGGCGCATACCGCGTCGCGCAGCCGTCGCCCGGTCTCCCACCACAGCTGATCATTAACTGCCGGCACAACCTCCGGAGCAGGAATCGCGCGGGCCGCGGTGAGCAGAGCCCCGCGTCGGGAAGCCTCTCCCGCTGCCCAGCAAAGGGCCGCCCTGCCACGCGGGCGCGGCGGCGACGTGGTCGGAACCTTGGCGTGGAATCTCGCGCCCGGGCATGACAAAGGCCCGGGTGGAAGCCGCCCAATTCCTGATCGGCTACCCAGGCTCACCCGCTAGGGGAGCCGGGTGCCCAACCTGGCCGACCGTTCGAACCGAACGAGTCGGTGCACCCACCCGGACCCGGATCTGGATCTGGATCTGGACTGTGCGCCCGGCGGGACATCGCCACAAGGGCCTATAGGCCCGGCGGGCAGGGGCTTGCTCCCCCCGGGGCCTTCCGGCCTCGGGAGAGCCCGATCGCGGGATCGTGCCAGGGCCGCGGGGGAACGTTGCCTGCTGCTGGTGCTGCTGCCTTCTTCCGCTACTGCGCGGTGTGCATGGCCGAACTCGCGCGCTTTCCACGAATCCGCACGGATGAGTCGTCTGCGTTAGGCCGACCGGGGTGCGGCGGGCTGTAAATGGCCGCCGGAGCGGGCACAAGGACCCGCCGCAACGGGCCACTGGACTTCTGTCGAGTCATGCCGCGCGGAGTGCAGGCTCCGCGGGACGCCAATTCTTAACCCCGAGGAGGGCGACATGGCGACGGAAGCTGTACCGCAAGATCAAGCAAACGAGCTGCGGGTCGAACTGCCCCAGCAGCGGCCACCGGCCCCAACGGAACTGGTGGTGGTGTCCCGCCCGGCGGCTGATTCGATCGCCGACCCGGGCCCGCTGGGACTGGCCGCCTTCGCGCTGACGACCTTCATCCTGAGCCTGTTCAACGCGGGGATGGTCGACACTCCAGGTCTGACCCACATCGTGCTGCCGATGGCGCTGGTGTACGGCGGGGTCATTCAGATCCTGGCCGGGATGTGGGAGTTCAAGAAGAACAACACCTTCGGCGCGCTTGTCTTCTCCAGTTACGGCGCGTTCTGGGTGGGGCTGGCGGTCATGGAATGGCTGGTCTTGGAGGAGGTCCCCAAGGCCGACGTGCTTACCGCAAAGGGCATCTACCTGATCGCGTGGACCATCCCCACCGTGTACATGCTGATCGCGTCGTTCCGCACCAGCAAAGTCCTGGCCGGCGTCTTCTGCGTGCTGATGGTCACCTTCCTGTTGCTGATATTCGGCAAGTTCAACCCCGACATCACGTGGCTGACCGAGTGGGGTGGGTACCTGGGCATCGTCACCGCGTTCGGCGCGTGGTACGCCAGCGCCTCAGGTCTCCTCAACGGCATGTACGGCCGCACGGTCGCGCCCATGTTCCCCTTCAAGAAGTGACCTTCGCGGCGGCTTACTGCGCCGTATCGGGGCGCTGAAGGTCACCTTGAAGGAAGGCCCGGTCGGGTCGCCGCGCAAGCGGCGACCCGACCGGGCAGACATTTAGTAGCGGGGCAACAGGCCGCAGGTGTTGCCGGTCGGCGGCCCTGGCGCAGGGATCAACTGTCCGGTCCGTACACAGTGACTCGGTTTGACGCGCGTGTTGGCAGCCTTTGGGAGGGGCCATGGTGACGGAGCAGCAGTCGGAGCTATCTGAGGCGCAGATTGCGGTGCATTGGCGGGAGGAGGAGTACGACTTCCCGCCGGCGGGGTTCGTGGCGCAGGCGAATGCGGCGGATCCGGAGATTCGGACGCGGTTCGCCGAGGAGCGGTTCCCGGAGTGCTTCACGGAGTACGCGGACTTGCTGTCGTGGGACGCGCGGTGGCAGACCACGTTGGACACGAGTAACCCGCCGTTCTGGAAGTGGTTTGTCGGGGGCCGGTTGAACGCGAGCTACAACTGTGTGGACCGGCACCTGGCGACGGACCGGAACAAGGCTGCGCTGGTGTGGGTGCCCGAGCCGGAGGCCGACGGGACGGTCGCCGTCACGTACCAGGAGTTGTACCGGCGGGTGAACGAGTTCGCCGCCTTGCTGCGCGATTTCGGCCGGTTGCGAGCGGGGGACCGGGTGACGTTCCACCTGCCGATGGTCCCGGATCTGCCGGTGTCGATGTTGGCGTGCGCCCGACTGGGTGTGATCCATTCACAGGTGTTCGGCGGGTTCAGCGGCGGGGCGTGCGGGGAGCGGATCGCCGACTCCGGCAGCCGGGTGTTGGTGACGATGGACGGGTATTACCGCAACGGCGAGCTCGTCGACCACAAGGTCAAAGCCGACGAGGCGGTGGCGCGCGCGGCCGAGTTGGGGCAACCGGTGGACACGGTGCTGGTGTGGCGGCGGCACCGGGGCCAGTACGCCTCGCGTGCTCCGATGGTGACCGGCCGGGACGTGTTCGTCGACGAGGTGCTCCGCGATTACCGCGACGCGGTGGTGGAGCCGGTGTCGATGCCGGCCGAGGCCCCGTTGTTCTTGATGTACACGAGTGGGACGACGGCGCAGCCGAAGGGCTGCCAGCACAGCACCGGCGGCTATCTCGCGTATGTGACCGGCACGTCGAAGTACTACCAGGACATCCATCCGAACGACACGTACTGGTGCATGGCCGACATCGGGTGGATCACCGGACATTCCTACATCGTGTACGGGCCCTTGTCGTTGGGGACGACGAGCGTGCTGTACGAGGGGGTACCGACCTATCCGGACCCGGGCCGGCCCTGGCGGATCGCGGAGCGGCTGGGGGTGACCATCTTCCATACGGCGCCGACCGCGATCCGGATGTTGCGCAAGCTCGGCCCGGACGAGCCCCGCCAACATGACCACCATTTCAAGCACATGACGACGGTGGGCGAGCCGATCGAGCCGGAGGTGTGGCGGTGGTACCGCGACGTCGTCGGCAAGGGCGAGGCGGTCGTGGTGGATACCTGGTGGCAGACCGAGAACGGCGGGTTCTTAGGGGCGACACTGCCGGCGTTGGAGCCGATGAAACCGGGCAGTTGCGGGCCGGGGGTGCTGGGTGTCTACCCGGTGATCTATGACGAGCACGGGGACGTGGTCCCGGCAGGCAGCGGCAAGGCGGGCAATATCTGCATCCGGAATCCGTGGCCGGGGATCTTCGAGACGATCTGGGGTCAGCCGGAGCGGTTCGTGCAGATCTACTACGAGAAGTACTGCCGGAACCCTGACAGCACGGACTGGCGGGACTGGCCGTATTTCGCCGGGGACGGGGCGGTGCAGGCCGCCGATGGGTATTTCCGGATCCTCGGCCGGGTCGACGACGTCATCAACGTTGCCGGGCATCGGCTGGGGACCAAGGAGCTGGAATCGGCGAGCCTGACGGTGGAGGAGGTGGCCGAGGCCGCGGCGGTGCCGGTCATCGACGAGGTACGCGGTAGAGCGGTGGAGATGTACGTCTCGCTCAAGCCCGGCGTCACCGCGAGCGAGGGCATCGAGCGCAAGGTGGCTCAGGCCATCGACACCCACATCGGCAAGATCGCTCGGCCGATGCACGTGTGGATCGTCCCGGACATGCCCAAGACGCGCTCCGGGAAGATCATGCGGCGGGTGATTGCCGCGATTTCCAACTTCGGCGATGTCGGGGACACCACCACCTTGTCCAACCCGGAGATCGTCGACAGCATCCGCCACCACGTCCAAGCCGAGAAACTGGCCCGCGGGCAGACCCCGCGCCAACTCACCCCCCAAGAAGCAGACGAAATCAGAAAGTTCGGGAACGCCGAGTAGCGAGACCACGTAGGCGCAACGCCGGGCCACCCAGTCTGCGGGCTGGGTGGCCCGGCGTGCGGCTGTCCGGGCGTCTGCCGTCCCGGCGTTCGGCCGTCCGGTCGTCGGCCGGGAGGGGACTGTCGGCCCCGGGAGGGGGACTGTCGGCCCCGGGAGGGACTATCGGCCCGCAGCGCGAGGACCCCTGGCTCAGTACTGGCGGACGTCCCCTGGTACTGTGAGCTAGGTCACGAAACGGGAGGCCCCCATGCCGGCCGAGCGCGCAGACCCGCCGCGCTCACGGGCGAGAGCGCCGAGCTCCTCCGCACAGCACGCAGCGGACGGGCGATTGCAGGGTTTGCGCAGCTCGGCCGAGCCAGCCACTCGTGGCTGCCCGACCCCGATCCCGAGCCGTCGGTTCCGGTCGACCGCACGGGGTCGGGGTCCGGTATGTCGGGCTCCGCTCGGACACCTCCGAATCCGCCTGGCCGAACCCGGGGAAGGCAACTCATGACTACGGTCCGTCACTCCAACGCCGGCGAAATCCTCGCGGCCCGATTCCCCTTCACGCTGCTCGAGGTGCGCCCACCGAAGACCACGCGGCCGGGCGCCGCCGGCACCGGCATCCCCTCCCCTCGCTGCGCGTCGCCCCTCGATACGGTGCCCCGGACACCGCTGCCGGGTGGGGGCTACGTGCTCTGTGACGACTGCCTGGGACCAGCTGTGATCGAGGCTCGCCTACCCCAGGATCCCGAGCGCCACGAAATCTGTGAAGCCTGCGCTCGGTCGCCCTACTACGATGGCGCCTGGATCCGCCCGCTGGCTCCTGGACCTGACCCTGCAGGGTGGTGATCTCGGCGGCGATGCCAAATGCTTCGGGTATCCGCTCGCAGCATCGACCACCAACAATGCCCCAGGGGCTGACTCCGCCGGCACCGGTTTACTCGATAGGTCAAGGTCCAGCGGCGGTCGGCGGCCATACAGCACTGGCCTCCGCGCTGGGGCTCTTGGCCCTGCGCTGTGGGTCTGATGGCCCCATGCGATCCTCGGAGCAGGGGTGCAGTGTCTCGGGAAATACCAGCGGCCTTCACCGCACACCCATGTTGTGCGGGGCGGCGAACTCTTTGTGGGGGCTGATGTGACCGCCTATTCCAGTGCTTTCTCCCGTAGTGTCAATGACCCGACCGGCTTCTGGGGCGATGCCGCCCGTCTGATCTCGTGGGACCAGGAGCCGACGACGGTGCTCGACGCTTCGGGCGACCCGTTCTACCAATGGTTCCCCGACGGTCGGCTCAACACCTGCTACAACGCCGTCGACCGGCACGTGGAGCAGGGGCGCGGCGAGCAGGTGGCGATCATCTACGACAGCCCGGTCACCGGCACGGGCCGCAAGATTACCTACAGCGACCTCCAGGAGGAGGTGGCGCGCTGCGCCGGTGCCCTGCGCGCCCTGGGCGTGCAGAAGGGCGACCGGGTCGTGCTCTACATGCCGATGGTCCCCGAGGCAGTGACGGCCATGCTGGCTTGCTCTCGACTGGGGGCGGTCCACTCCGTGGTGTTCGGTGGCTTCGCGCCGAACGAACTCGCGACCAGAATCGACGACGCCCAACCCAAGGTGGTCATCTCGGCCTCCTGCGGTATCGAGGGCAAGCGGATCATCGAGTACAAGCCCATGCTCGAGCGCGCGATCGACATTGCCGCCCACAAGCCCGATCACTGCATCATCGTGCAGCGCCCGCAGTCGCCTGCGACTTTGGGCGATCGGGACCTGGACTGGCACGAGGCGATTTCGGCAGCGCAGCCGGCCGAGTGCGTTTCCGTGCAGGCCACCGACCCGCTGTACATCCTCTACACGTCCGGCACCACGGCCAAGCCGAAGGGAGTCGTGCGCGACACCGGCGGGCACGCGGTTGCGCTCGCGTGGAGCATGGGCGCCATCTACGACATCGGCCCGGGCGACGTGTGGTGGGCCGCTTCCGACATCGGCTGGGTCGTCGGCCACTCCTACATCGTCTACGCCCCGCTGATCATCGGCGCCACCTCGGTGCTCTACGAGGGCAAGCCGGTGGGCACACCCGATGCCGGCGCGTTCTGGCGAGTGATCAGCGAGCACGGTGTCAAGTCCATGTTCACCGCGCCTACGGCCTTCCGCGCCATCAAGAAGGAGGACCCGAAGGGCGCGCGCATCGAAGACTACGACATCTCGTGCTTCAAGATTTTGTTCCTGGCCGGCGAGCGGACCGACCCGGAGACCTACAGGTGGGCCAGTGACCTGCTGCACATCCCGGTCATCGACCACTGGTGGCAGACCGAGACGGGGTGGGCGATCGTCGCCAACCTCATGGGCCTGGAGCCGATGCCGGTCAAGCCCGGGTCGCCGACGGTGCCGGTGCCCGGCTACGACGTTCGGGTGCTCGACGAGGAGGGGAACGAGGTGCCGGCCGGAACCGAGGGTGCGCTCGCGATCCGCCTGCCCCTGCCGCCGGGAACCCTTCCCACGTTGTGGCAGGACGACGATCGCTACATCAGCAGCTACCTCACGCGCTTCCCCGGGTACTACGTCACCGGCGATGGCGGTCATGTCGACGAGGACGGCTATGTGTACGTGATGGGCCGGGTCGACGACGTCATCAACGTGGCTGGTCACCGGCTGTCGACGGGGACGATGGAGGGGGTCATCGCCGAGCACCCCGACGTAGCCGAGTGCACCGTCATCGGCGTCGCCGACGAGTTGAAGGGGGAGGTCCCGCGCGGCTTCGTGGTCCTCAAGGCCGGCGTCAGCCGGGACGCTGCGGACATCTGCGCCGAGCTGGTCCAGCGGGTGCGCGACCAGGTCGGGGCGGTGGCGTCATTGCGCGAGGTCGATGTCGTCGCGGGCCTGCCCAAGACCCGGTCCGGGAAGATCCTGCGGGGCACGATGCGCGGGATCGCTGCCGGACGCAACGAGCCTGTGCCGTCGACCATCGACGACCCGGCGATCCTCGACGCGTTGCGACCGCTGCTGCGCCACGAGCCGGTCTGATCCGGTCGGAGGCCGGACGGCGCCGGCACTGAGCTGTCGGCGCCGTCAACCTCACGTGACGGCGCCGCCACAACCCCTCAGGTGACGGGTGCCACCACTCACGCTGGGGCGCCGCCGTTCACGCTGGGGCGCCGCCGTCATTCAGGTCGACTCCTGCGCTGCGCAGCAATGCGAGGGTGCCCTGCGCCTCTGCCGCCTCCATGCGTCTCACGGCGAACCCGACGTGGACGAGCACATAGTCGCCGACTGTTGCCTCCGGTACGTAGGCGAGGCAGACGTCGCGCTGGACGCCGCCCATGTCCACCCGCGCCATTGCCACCCCCGCCATTGCCACAGTCCCTGTCTCGGCTCCCGTCTCGACATCGAGGATCCGGCCGGGTATCCCAAGGCACATGAGGTCACCGGTCCTCGGTGCGCCACTGCCGCACGGAGGCGCCGAACGGTCCCGCGAAGGCCGCCGCCATCGTGCGAACCTGCTGGGGGGACTGCAGGTGGGAGACATCGGGCAGCAGGTGCACCGACAGATAGCGCCCGACGCCTTCGATCTGTCCGGGGAAGACCCGCCGCGGCCGCCCTGACACGTCGAGCCATTCCGGTGGGACGGCCGTGGAGGGCGGGCAGAACAGGCCGTTGAGCGTCCAGGGGGTCACCAACACGACCGTCATGGTGTCGAGAACGACGGCGGGGGCCACGGTCTCGACCCGAAGGCGGGGATTCGCGACGGGGTCCCCCCGAAAGAAACGGTGGTACACGCTCTCGAACGCCGTGAGCACCTGCTCGGCGAAGTCTTCGGCCGCCTCAGGCGGCGGGGCGGGCGCCGGGGTGCGCAGATCCGGCAGATCCTGTGTCACGCCCCGACTGTTGCCCGCGATGAACGCTGCGTTAAGTCCCGATGACCCCGTCTCCTCGGGTCCAATGGCCCTCAGCCGGTGCTGCCGGAGCACGTAGGTTCCCGGGTCGCAAGCCAGCCGGCGACAGGGGAGGCGGCATGGCCGACCGTATGACCCCCATTCCTCAGCAGCGGCCACCTGCGCAAACACAGGCGGCTGTGCCTGGTGTCTCGCAGGGGCCCACCGGGCCGGAAGAGGAGCTCCCGCTCGCTGCCCGATTGGCGGGGTTCTCGGTGGAACGGCGCTCCTGCGTGAAGTACTGCGCGGGGCTGACGGCGATGCTCGCCCTGCCGACCACCCTGACCAGGCGCGTGGCCGCGACCCTGGACGCCCAGACCAAGCCCAGCTTGGTGTGGTTCGAATTCCAGGACTGCGCCGGGGACACGGAGTCGCTGCTACGGGCACGGAACCCCGCGCTGGCATCGCTGATCCTCGACCTCGTCTCGGTCGACTACCAAGAGACGATCATGTCGGGGGCGGGTCACCAGGCGGAGGATGCGCTGGCAGCGGCCTTGCGCGCGGACGGCTACCTGCTCGTGGTCGAAGGCTCGGTGCCTCGGGGCGCTCGCGGTGCCTACTGCTGTGTGGGGGGCCGCAGCGCGATCGACCATCTGCAGAAAGCGGCGTCCGGTGCGGCCGCCATCATCAACGTGGGGACGTGTTCCGCCTTCGGGGGGCTGCCGGCGGCGAAGCCGAACCCGACCGACGCCGTCGCGGTCTCCGACGTGGTCTCGGGCGTGCCCATCGTGAACCTGCCGGGCTGTCCGGTGAATGTCGACAATCTCACTGCCACGCTCGTGCATTTCCTGACGTTCGGTGCGTTGCCGGCCCGCGACGAGCTGGGCCGCCCGCTGTTCGCGTACGGCGACCGCATTCACGACAACTGCCCGCGCCGGGGCCACTTCGACGCCGGCCAGTTCGCCGTGGAGTGGGGAGACGAGGGGCATCGCGAGGGCTGGTGCCTGTACCGGTTGGGGTGCAAGGGCCCGAGCAGCTACCACAACTGCCCGTCGATCCAGTGGAACGGGTCCACCAACTGGCCCATCGGGGCGGGTCATGGCTGCGTGGGGTGCGCGGAACCGGCCTTCTGGGACACCATGACCCCCTTCTACGACCGGCTGCCGCACGTTGCGGGCTTCGGCGTCAACGCCACAGCGGAGAAGATCGGGCTGACCGTGGTCGCGGTCACCGCGGCCGGGTTCGCCCTGCACGGGGTGGGCAAGGCGATCCAGCGCAGGGTGGGACAGCGGGGCGACGGCTCGGGCCCCGGTGACGGGACGGGCCCGCCCGGCGTCATCACGCTCCCCGACCAGGCCACGCCGAGCAGTCCGAGCCTTCCCGGACGGGGCCGAACGTGAGCCGTATCGTCATCGACCCGGTCACCCGCATCGAGGGCCATCTGCGCGTCGAGGCGCAGCTCGACGGCGGCAAGGTCGCCAAAGCGTGGTCTTCCACGACCATGTGGCGCGGCCTGGAGAAGATCCTCGTCGGGCGCGACCCGCGGGACGCCTGGTATTTCGCGCAGCGCATCTGTGGCGTCTGCACGACGGTGCACGCGCTCGCCTCCGTTCGCGCGGTCGAGGCCGCGCTGGAGATCACCCCGCCGCTGAACGCCAGGCTGCTGCGCGACCTCATTTCCGCCAGCCAGTACGTCCATGATCACGTGGTGCACTTCTACCATCTGCACGCGCTGGACTGGGTGGACGTCACCGGCGCGTTGAAGGCCGACCCCAAGCGGACGGCCGCCCTCGCCCAGTCGCTGTCGGACTACCCGCAGTCGAGCGCCACGCACTTTTCGGCGGTGCGCAAGCGGCTGCAAGCCTTCGTGCAGGGCGGGCGGCTCGGCCCGTTCAGCGGCGGCTACTGGGGCCACCCGGCGATGACCCTGCCGCCGGAGGTGGACCTGCTGGCGGTCAGCCACTACCTCGACGCCCTGGAGTTCCAGCGTGACTACGCGCGCGCTCACGCCATCCTCGGTGGTAAGAGCCCGCACCCTCAGACCTACCTGGTCGGCGGGATGGCCAGCCCCATCGACCTCAACAGTGAGGATGCGATCAACGCCAGCACGTTCCAGGCCCTGCGCGAGCTGTTCCAGAAGGGACTGGACTTCGTCCAGCAGGCCTACCTTCCTGACCTGCTCGCCATCGCGAAGGCCTACCCGGAGTGGACGAAGATCGGCGGCGGGCTGGACAGCTACCTCGCCTTCGGCGACATGGCGCGCGATCCCGTGCCGCCGGGGCAGCTCGCCGGCGGGGGCGTCCTTCCCAGCGGAGTGATCAGAAACGGCGGTTCGCACGTCGAACCGGTGGACCCGGCGCTCATCGCGGAGGACGTGGCGCGGGCCTGGTTCACCTACCCGCAAGGGGACGCCACGGCGCTGTCGCCCTTCGACGGCGAGACGAATCCGCACTACACGGGGCCCGATCCGCCGTATGAGTACCTGGACGTCGACTCGAAGTACAGCTGGCTCAAGGCGCCGCGCTACGACGGCCTGGCGGTGGAGGTCGGTCCCCTCGCCCGCATGGTGATCGGCTATACGCAGGGTGACCGCCGGATCCGGCCGCTGGTGGCCGGTGCCCTCCGCGAGCTCGGCGCGACCCCGGCGGTACTGCCCTCGGTGCTCGGCCGAACCCTGTCCCGCGGGCTCGAGACGCTGCTCATGGCCCGCTACACCCTGGAGTTGCTGGACGCGCTCGAAGCGAACGTGCGCGGCGGGGACCTGAGCATCTTCGCCGGGGGCAAATGGGACCCGTCTTCCTGGCCGGCGCATGCCCAGGGAGCCGGATTCGTCGAAGCGCCCCGCGGCGGGCTTTCGCACTGGATCGTCATCTCCGATCAGCGCATCGAAAACTACCAGGCAGTCGTGCCATCCACCTGGAACGCCAGCCCGCGGGACGGAGACGGGAATCCCGGCGCCTACGAAGCAGCCCTCGTGGGCACGCCGGTGGCCGATCCCGAGCGGCCGCTGGAGGTGCTGCGCGTCTTGCATTCCTTCGACCCCTGTATGGCCTGCGCGGCCCACCTGCTGGACGCCAACGGCCGGCCGCTGGCGCAGGTGCGCGTGCAATGACCTCCCACGGCGGTGACCCCTACGGCTACACCGGTGCGCCAGCGCCCCGGCGGCGGGCTCTTGCCCGGCGCCGGTCTCGGTCCTCCGCGCAGTTTCAGCAGCCCCAATTCCAGTCAACTCCGTTCATTCCACC
The DNA here is from genome assembly GCA_017882765.1 of Frankiaceae bacterium. Taxonomy (GTDB): domain Bacteria; phylum Actinomycetota; class Actinomycetes; order Frankiales; family Frankiaceae; genus JADGOW01. The sequence continues at coordinate 2,283 of JADGOW010000001.1, read as the reverse complement.
CCAGCCGTGGGTCACTGGGCCGGTGGCCCCCGCGCCCCGGCGCGCCGGGCCGGTTCCCCCCGAGACCCGGCGCGCCGGCCCCCTGCCCGCCGCGCAAGGGCACGCCGAAGGCGTGCCCCCCGGGCAGCCCGGGGCGCAACCGGAACTGGTCACCTTGCGCGTCTGGCAGCTGCCAACCCGGCTGATCCATTGGGGCTTGGCGATTTCTATCCTGGTGCTGAGCGTCACCGGCTTCTACGTCGGCAATCCACAGTGGTTCCCGCTGGGCACCGTGACGATGACCGGGGTCAAGGCCGTTCACTACGCAACAGGTCTGATCCTCATCGCTTTGCTGATTGCCCGCGTCATCTGGATGTTCTCGGGCAATCGCTACGAGCGCTTCGACCAGTTCGTCCCGTTCCGCCGGTCCCGCCGCGACCTCGTCGGCCCGTCGCTGAAGTACTACGGCTTCCTTCGTCGGGAACCCCCGCCGGTAGTCGGGCACAATCCCCTCGCCGGCCTGACCTACCTCCTCCTGATCAGCATGCTGGTCGTCGAAAGCATCACAGGCCTGGCCCTGAAGTCGCTGGAAACCGGGCGGGGCAGCCTCCTCTGGACATTCTTCCATTGGGTCTTCGCCATCACGTCTATTTCCACGGTGCGGTTTGTCCACCATTTGATCATGTGGCTCACACTCGGGTTTGTCATTCACCATGTGTATTCGGCGATTCTCGTCGACCACGAGGAACGCAGTGGGCTCGTCTCGTCCATGGTCACCGGGTACAAGACGGTCCCGAAGGAGCGGCTGTGAACATCATCCGTGGGAACGGATGGTCGGAGCCTGTCCCGCCCGTGGTTGTTCTCGGTGTCGGCAACGAACTGCTCACCGATGAAGGGCTCGGGGTGGTGGCCGCCCGGCAGCTGTCACGGTGTTCGCTGCCCGGCGTCGAGGTGGTGGAGGCGGGCACGCCCGGCCTGGCTCTGCTGCCCACGATCGCCGGCCGGCACGCAGTCCTGATCCTCGACGCGGTCGCCGTGGACGACGCGACGCCGGGGGACCTCGTCGTCCTCCGCGGCGAGGAGGTGCCTCGCGCGCACAACATGCTCCTGGCGGCGCACCAGATCGGCGTGCCGGAGGCGATCGTGACCGCCGAGCTGGCCGGGTGCCGGCCGGAAAAGCTGGCCGTGGTGGGGATGGTGCCGGCCTGCCTCGATGTCGGCTACGGCCTCAGCCAGGTCGTCTGGTGGCAGTTGGGGGCGCTCGTCAAGGCTGCGCGGGCACTCCTGCGGGAATGGGGGGTCGGCGATGCATGAGCGCGGGCTGATGGCAGCGACCGTGGCGGCATTGCACGAGGCCGCCCTGCGGGAGGCGGCACTGCGGGAGGCGGTCCTGCGGGAGGCAGTAAGCGGGGCCAGCAAGCCCACCCCCGTCGCCAGCCCGTTGGCTCGCGTCGTGCTCGGGGTCGGGCCGGGGGTGAACCGCGCGGCGGCTGAGGCCGCGTGGGCCGTCGCCGCGTCCGGAACCGCGGTGGCACGAGCACGCGTGGACTGGGTGCGGGTGGACGACGTCCTGGTGTGCCTGGACTGCCAGCGCGAGTTCACGGGCGGCCGGCTGTCGGTGTGCCCGTCGTGCGGCGCGGACGCGCTCGTCGTCGGACCTGCCGCGGAGGTCACTGTGCTGGAGTGGGAAGCTGGTCGCCCCGCGGCGGAAGACGAGGCCTCGACGTGAGCCGGAACAAGCTGATCAGTGCGGCCGATGCCGCGAAGGTGATCCTGGACGGGGACACCGTGGCGGTCGGCGGTTTCGTCGCGGCCGGCGTGCCCGAGGAGCTCGCTGTCGCCCTCGAGAATCGCTTTCTGGAAACCGGTGCCCCCCGCGACCTCACGCTGGTCTTTGCCGCCGGTCAGGGCGACCGGAGAACGCGCGGCCTCAACCATTTCGCGCGGGCCGGCCTGATCCGCCGGTGCATCGGCGGGCACTGGGGGCTCGCGCCTGCGCTCGGCCGCCTCGCCATGGAGAACAGCATCGAGGCCTACTGCCTTCCGATGGGGGTCATTACCCACCTGTACCGGGACATCGCGGCGGGCAAGCCCGGCACCATCAGCCGCGTAGGCCTGGGGACCTTCGTGGATCCACGGATCGAGGGCGGGAGGGTCAATTCGCGGACTACCAAGGACATCGTCCGGCTCATGCACATCGACGGGGTCGAGTACCTGTTCTACCCGGCGTTCCCCATCAACGTGGCCCTCATCCGCGGCACGACCGCGGATGAGGAGGGGAACATCACCATGGAGCACGAGGCG
>JADGOW010000195.1 GCA_017882765.1 Frankiaceae bacterium | reverse complement strand
GCGGGGGCCGAGTGGAAGTTCCGGGCGGTCGGGCAGGGGTACGCCACCGGTCTGCGCGGTATCGCGCAGGACTTCGGGGTCAACGTCTGACAACTCCCGCGGGTTCCGCGGGCGCAGGAACCTGCCCGGAGTCCGTCACACTGTCGAGAGCGAGAACGTTACCGTCGGGCCGGGGGCAACCCCCGGCCCGGCTTCGTACCGGGGGTCACGCGTGCTGAGAATCTTCGGTTGGTCGTTCGGCATCACGATCGCCGTGCTGGTCGGGGCGCTGATCATCGGTGGCGCCGAAGTCGCCGCCCTCGTCGGCATCCTTGCGGTGCTGGAGATCTCGCTGTCGTTCGACAACGCCGTTGTCAACGCCACGATTCTGCGCCGGATGAACCCGTTCTGGCAGAAGATGTTCCTGACGGTCGGCATCGTCATCGCCGTCTTCGGGATGCGGTTCCTGTTCCCGATCGTCATCGTGGCGGTGACCGCGCACATCAGCCCATGGGAGGTATTCCAGCTCGCGCTGCACCAACCGAGCGAGTACGCGGAGAAGCTCACGGCCGCCCACCCGTCGATCGCCGCCTTCGGCGGCATCTTCCTATGGATGATCTTCCTGGACTTCATGCTCGACCCCGAGCGGGAGATCCATTGGCTGTCCTGGCTGGAGCGTCCGCTGGCGCGGCTGGGCAAGCTGCAGATCCTGTCGGTCGTGATTGCCCTGGTGTCCCTCCTCGTCGTCGCGGAGTCGTTCTCAGGCGGGTCCACGCAGCAGGTGCTGACCGCCGGCGTCGCCGGCCTGGCGACCTATCTCGGGGTGCGCGGGGTCGGTGAGTACTTCGAGGAGCACGGCGTAGGGGCCGAGGAGGACGAGGAGGACGAGGACGTCGCGGAGGCCGAGCGCGAGGCGCGCGCGCTCGTGGCGGCCCAGCTGGCGCCTGGCGAGGTAGAGCCGCCGAAACCGCAGCCGGCCCGGAGCGGCGGTCAGGTGGCGCTTGCCGCCGGCAAGGCCGGCTTCTTCCTCTTCCTCTACTTGGAATTGATCGACGCCTCGTTCTCCTTCGACGGCGTGATCGGGGCCTTCGCCATCACCGACCGGATCTTCATCATCATGGCGGGTCTCGGCGTCGGCGCGTTGTACATTCGGTCCCTGACCGTGTTCCTCGTCCGCAGGGGGACGCTGGAGGAATACGTCTATCTCGAGCACGGCGCGCACTGGGCCATCGGTGCGCTGGCGGTGATCCTGGCCATCACGATCGAGACCGAAGTCCCCGAGCTCGTGACCGGTTTTGTCGGCGTCGCGTTCATCGGGGCTTCGTTCCTGAGCAGCCTGGCGCGTCGGCGCCGCCTCGCCGAGGACGCGGACGCGGACGCGGTCGATGCGGGCGACGTCACGGTGGGAACATCGTCAGTGGGTAAAGGCAGCTGAGAGCCGGGCAGGCGAGGGGGAACGATGCAGATCGACTACACCAAGCGTCCCGGTGCCGGTGGAGCCCCCGGCGCGGGGGGCGGTCCCGGCCCAGCGGGCAGCACGGGCGGCCCGCAGCCGGGAGGCACGGGCGGAATGGGCGGCCTGGCAGGGGGCGTCTCGTTAAGCAAGGTCACGCTGACCAAGGCCGCTCCGTCGGTCTCCCTGAGCAAGCAGGGCGGCGGCGGCCGGCTGGTGGTCAACCTCAACTGGCACCAGGGCGCGCCACCGGCCAAGCGCGGGCTGTTCTCCCGGATGGTGTCGGCCGGCAGCGGCGCGATCGACCTCGACCTCGCCTGCATGTACGAGCTCACCGACGGGCGCAAGGGCGTCGTCCAGGCCCTGGGAAACACCTTCGGGGCCTTCGACCGGCCGCCGTTCGTGATGCTCGACCAAGACGACCGTTCCGGCGCGGCCACCGGGGGCGAGAACCTCTTCGTCAACCTCGCCCACATCCGCGACATCCGGCGCCTGCTCATCTTCACGTTCATCTACGAGGGCGTCGCCAGCTTCGACCAGGCCGGCGGCATAGTCACGCTGACCCCGCAGTCGGGTGCCCCGATCGAGGTGCGTCTCGACGAGCAGGCCGGGGGAGCCCGCATGTGCGCCATCGCGCTTCTGGACAACCCGAGCGGGAACGACTTCACCGTCTATCGTGAAGTCCGGTATGTGAACGGGCACCGCGAACTCGACGCCGCCTACGGCTGGGGGCTTCAGTGGACGCCGGGCCGCAAGTGATCCGGGGCTTGAGGTCGTGAGCCGCCGCACCGGCGCCGCCGCGCCGGCGGCCCGCTACCTCCCGTCCAGGAAACGGGAAAGGGCTGGTTGATCCCTTGCGCCACTTCTCGTTCCTCGACCGGCACAAGTCGGGGGAGCTGTTCCATCGCGCCCCGGGCGAGGTGCCCAACGACGGCGACCCGACCCTGCTCGCGACGGCTTTGGGGGCGACCCTCTACAGCCCGGGAACCCGTCCCCAGCTTGCCCACGACGTGCGCACCCAGCGGGATCTGGGCGTCACCTCCATGGTCTTGTGCCTGGAGGACGCGATCCCCGACTCGGAGGTCGCCGCCGCCGAAGACAACGTGATTGCCGCCTTGCGCGCCCTTGCCGGCGGCGAGGACCTCCCGATGGTGTTCGTCCGCGTCCGCGCGGCCGACCAAATTCCCTCCCTCGTCGCTCGGCTCGGCTCCGCCCACACCGCGCTGGCGGGCTTCGTCCTGCCGAAGTTCGGCGAGGACACCGGCGAAGACCTGCTGGGCGAAGTCGCCCGCGCGGGCGAGTCGATCGGCCGGCGGCTGTGGGCGATGCCGGTGCTGGAGACGCCCGAGGTCATTTACCGCGAGATGCGTGTCGGGGCGCTGCTGGCCATCAGGCGCCTGCTCGAAAAGCACACGGAGTCCGTTCTCGCGGTGCGCATCGGCGCCACCGACCTGTCCGGGATGTTCGGGCTGCGCCGTGACCGGGATCTGACGATCTACGACATTGCCGTGGTGCGCGACGCCATCGGCGACATCGTGAACGTTCTGGGCCGGGAAGGCGGCTGGGTCATCAGCGGGCCGGTGTGGGAGTACTTCGCCGGTCCCGAGCGCCTTTTCGTCTCGTCGCTGCGGGTGACCCCTTTTCAGCACGCGGATGCTCCCGACGGCGCGGCCCTGCGGTCCCGGCTGGTTCAGGCCGACCTCGACCGGCTCATCCGGGAGGTTGTCCTCGACAAGGCGAACGGCTTGCTCGGCAAGACCGTGATCCATCCCAGCCACGCCCCTGCCGTGCACGCCCTGCACGTCGTGACCCACGAGGAATACGTCGACGCGCTGGAGGTCGTGGAGGGGCACAGCGGCGTCCGGACAAGCTCGTACGCGAACAAGATGAACGAGGTGCGTCCCCACCGCCGGTGGGCGGAAGGGGTGCTGCGGCGGGCGGAGGCCTTCGGCGTCCTGCGCGCCGGGCACACCTTTGTGGACGTCCTCGGGGCCTACGCGTGACCGAAGATTGGCTCGCCGAGGCGCTCGGCCTGCAGATCAGCGTCTTCGCGGACGTGACCGGCGCGGGGCTGGATGGGCTTGCCGGTCTGGCTTTACGACGCAACCCGCGGCGCGCCCACCTGCTGGTGAGCCGGGTGCTCGCCAAGCACATCCCGGTGCGACCCGGCGTGGCCCTGGCCGCCGCGGCCCGGCTGGCCGACCAGGTTCCGGACCCGTTGGTCGCCGGGGGGCCGGCGCCGCTCGTGATCGGCTACGCCGAGACGGCAACAGGGCTCGGCCATGCCCTTGCCGATGGCCTGGCCCGCCGGCAGCCAGATACCGTGTATCTGCACAGCACCCGCCGGGCGCCGCCCGGCTGGTCGCCGGCTCTGGCCTTCGAAGAAGAGCACTCACACGCCACCGCGCACCTGCTGCTGCCCGTCGAGCCCGGCCTGCTCACCGAGCCCCGCCCGGTCGTGCTCGTCGACGACGAGCTGTCCACCGGCCGGACCGCGTGCAACACCATCCGCGCCCTGCACGGCGTCGCCCCGCATCCCGCGTATCTGGTTGCTGCGCTGCTCGACCTGCGCCCACCGGCTGCCCGCCGCGCGCTCGATGAGCTCGCCGGCGAGCTCGGCGTGCCCGTCACGTCGGTGGCCCTCGTCCGCGGGGGGCTGGTCGCGCCGGCCGACGTCGCCGATCGGGCGAGCACCGTGCTACGGGCCGCGGGCCCCCTGGCGGGGTCGGTCACCCGGATGGCGGGCCCCGCCAGGGGACCCGTCGTGGCGCACCGGCCGCCCTGGCCGGCCGAGCTTCCCGACGGGGCGAGGCACGGCTGGGGCGCCGAGCAGCGCCACCTGCTCGACCAGGCGCTGCCCGCGGTCGCGGACGGGCTCGCCGACCGCCTCGGCGGCGGCCCGTGCCTGGTCGTGGGGACCGAGGAGCTCATGTACGTCCCCCTCCGGCTGGCGGCGCTGCTGGACGAACGGCTGCCGGCAGCGGTGCGCGTGCAGTCGACCACCCGTTCGCCGGTTGCACCCCTGGACCGAGACGGCTACGCGGTGCGCTCGGCGCTGGCCTTCGACGCTCCGGACGAGCCGGGCCGAGTCTCCTACCTGTACAACCTGCGTCCGGGACCGGCGGCGCCTGAGGACATCGTCCTCGTGACCGACGCCGCACCGAGCGCGTCGCTGCTGGCGGCGCTGTCCTCGTCCGCGCGGCGAGCGGTGCACGTCGTCGCCGTGCCGGCGCACGTCCCGGTGGCGAGCGTGGCCTGGAGCGCGGCGTGATGGCCGGCCAGCCGCCCGCCGGCTTCGGTTCCTACCCACCCGAGGACGTGACGTTCCTGCTCAAGGACCTCGGTGACGTCGCGATCGAGCGGGGGACCGAGGATCGCGAAGAGGCCATCCAGGCCGGGCGCCACTACGCGGAGATGCTGCCCGTCGAATACCGCCCCGACCCGTCCTACGTGGCGCTGTTCACGTCGGCGCTCGATCGCGGCGCCGAGCGGCTGGCGTTGGCTGTCGGGGTCGTGACCGAGCTCGTCCTGCGTGAGCGGCCCGACCCGGTGCTCGTGAGCCTCGCCCGCGCCGGGACGCCCGTCGGGATTCTGCTGCGGCGGTGGGCGGCCTATCGGCACGGGGTCGACCTGCCGCACTACTCGATCTCCATCGTGCGGGGACGCGGGATCGACCGGAATGCGGTGCGCTATGTCCTCGACCGGCACGACCCGGCGCGGGTGCAGTTCGTCGACGGATGGACGGGCAAGGGAGCCATCGCCCGGGAACTGACGGCCGCCGTGCGTGCCGAGCGCCTGCCCGTCGACGACCGGCTCGCCGTCCTCGCCGACCCGGGGCATTGCGCCTCGCTGTACGGCACGCGCGACGACTTCCTCATCCCGAGCGCGTGCCTGAACTCGACCGTCAGCGGCTTGGTGAGCCGCACGGTGCTCAACGACGAGCTCATCGGCCCGGGCGACTTCCACGGCGCCAAGTACTATCGCGAGCTCTCGACGGAGGACGTGTCCCTGCGGTTTGTCGAGGCGGTCTGCGCCGCGTTCCCCGCCGTGCGCGGCCGAGTCGATGCGGACTGGCCTGTGCTGGCCGATAGTGACCGGGTGCCGACGTGGGCAGGCTGGCGCGCCGTCGAGGCTGTCGCGGCCGAGTACGGCATC
>JADGOW010000194.1 GCA_017882765.1 Frankiaceae bacterium | reverse complement strand
CCGGCGTGGGGGCCCGCTTGCCCGTCACGCGAGACGCGCAGCAACCGGACGCCACCGGAAACCTGCTGGATGTGCACGTCGCGCAGCAGCCGGGCGCACGTGGTCGCCGCCGACACCCAGCCCGGCTCGTCGAGCAGGGTGCCGGTCTCGGCCAGCGCGGCGATCGCAAGGCCGTTCCAGGCCGCAACGACCTTGTCGTCACGCGTCGGCTGCGGACGCTCGTCCCGCGCCGCCTTGAGCCTGGCCCGAACCCGCTCGTAGCGGGGCAGATCTTCCGGTTCCGCCAGCCGCTGCAGGACTGAGGTCCCGTGCTCGAAGGTCCCCTCCCGGCTCACAGCGAACCGACCGCCCGCCCACTGTCCATCGGCCTCGCCGAGGACGTCGCGCAGCTGCAGCGGCGTCCAGACATAGGTGGAGCCCTCGACCCCGGCCGCGTCGGCGTCGAGGGCGGAGGCGAACCCGCCCTCGTCCGTGCGCAGGTCACGCAGCAGGAAGCCGGCCGTTTCGCGCGCCACGCGCCGGGCGAGGGAACTGCCCGTCATCCGCCACAGGTGCGCGTAGACCCGCAGGAGCTGGGCGTTGTCGTAGAGCATCTTCTCGAAGTGGGGCACGACCCACTGCGCGTCAACCGAGTAGCGCGCGAAGCCGCCGGCCAACTGGTCATAGATGCCCCCGCGGGCCATCCGCTCGCAGGTGCGGGCAACCAGGTCGGCCCAGACATCCTCGCCGGTGCGTGCGCTGTGCCGCAGCAGGAACTCCAGGACCATGGACGGAGGGAACTTCGGGGCCGTGCCGAACCCGCCCCGCTCGGCGTCGAAACCTCCCGCCAGTCCGGCGGCCGCGGCGTCGAGCAACGCCGGTGTGATCCTGCCCGGCGCCGGGCGGGCCGAGACCTCCCCGAGCTGGCGCACGATGTCACGGCCCTGGGCCTCCACGTCGTCGCGCCGCTGCGCCCATACCTCGCCCACCCGGGTCAGCAACTGCGAGAACTGCGCCCGGGGGAAGTACGTGCCGCAGAAGAACGGGTCACCGTCGGGGGTGAGAAAGCACGTCATCGGCCATCCCCCTGACCCGGTCATGGCCTGGGTGACCTCCATGTAGACGGCGTCGACGTCCGGACGTTCCTCCCGATCGACCTTGACGCTGACGAAGCCCTGGTTGAGCTGGGCGGCGATCCCCACGTCCTCGAACGACTCGTGGGCCATGACATGGCACCAGTGGCAGGCCGCATACCCCACCGAGAGCAGCACCGGTACCCCCCGCGACCGCGCCGCCTCGAACGCCTCCGGGCACCAGGGCCACCAGTCGACCGGGTTGTCCTGGTGCTGAAGGAGATACGGGCTCGTAGCGCTCATCAGTCGGTTGGCCATGCAGCGCCCTCCGCTCGGTCACCCGGCCTTGTCTGTCGTGCGGGCAAGCCCATGTTCCCTCCGATTCGGGACGATGGACCGCAGCGCCGGCACTCGTCGGGCGATAGGCACAACACGTGAGGTCACAATCGCATCGCGGACGGGCCCAGGGTGGGTGGCCCTGGTCACGCGCTTCCCGCCACACGGGCGGCCCGGGCCAGGGAACGGACTCGCACGGCTCCGGAAGGCACCGGCATTCCCACCCGGTGACGACCCTCGAAGAGCACCCGAACCGGCTCGAGATACTCGAAGTACTAGCCCAGCTGGCGATGCTTGCAGATAACGATCTCGAACGCCTGGCTGACGTGTTCCGCAATACCCCATCCCGGCGCGAGGCGCGCGATCTCGCGCTCTCGCCGGATTCGCCCCTCGTCGTTGAGGTGCTGTCCGTCTTCGGCGCGATCTCCACGATCTTCGCGGACGATCTGGCGGGCGAGGAAGACTTCATCAGCGTGGACCCGGCCATCACGGCCCACGCCCTCAAAGCCGTACGGGACGCTGTTGCCGCGGCTTACGCCCGGCCGATCCTGTCGCGGGCGCAGCACCGCGCTTTGATGGCTCCGTGGCGTGCCGTGTGCGCGCCGACGGCGCAGACCGAGCCCGACCTGGGGCCGGCCGACGCGGAGATCCGGAGCATCCTGTCCGGGCTCCCCCGGCTGGCGTACCGGTGCCACGACGCCCGCGGTCGGGAGGCGTTCGCCGACATCGTCGAAGCCGCCCAGACACTCGACCAGGACGAGCATGCCGCCGCGGTGCAGACAGCTCTTCAGGCGTCTGTGCTCCTGGGCCGACGCCGGTTGTGGACGCTCGTGCGCTGCAACGTCGCCGAGCGGCTGGCCCGACGCTGCCCCCTCGGGCACCTGCGGCGGTGGGATGAGAATCCCGACGACGAGCGCCGCGTGCTGCAGATGTGCGGTGACGCGGCGGGAGCCTTGCTGGTGTCCCCCGCGCTGGATCCGCTGACGGAACTGGTTCTCGTCACCCCGGCCCTGCCGCTCCTGCCGGTCCCGGCCAGGGCCACGGGGCCCTGCCAGCATCACGGCAACGGCTGAGCGAACGACACGCGGGGCTAACCCCGTGGGCGGACAGTCCGCCGCCCCAGGGTCATCCGTTCTCGGCGGAGTCGGCATGACCAAACGTCGAGGTCAGGGACGCCTCCTGTGCCGAACGGCTCAGGCCGCGCCCCGATCGTGGGACGGGCGGCGCCGCGCCAGGGCATCCGACAAGGCGGGGGGCACCCATCCCGAGTCGGCCGGGTTGAGGTTCGACCCGGGAGGCACGATCGCGTCGATGCGGTCCAGCACGGCGTCGTCCAGAGCGACAGCCGAACCCGCCAACATGTCGGTGAGCTGCTCCATCGTCCGCGGCCCGATGATCGCTGACGTGACGGCTGGATGCGCCGCCACGAACGCCAGCGCCAGATGCACCAGCGAGCACCCCGCCCCCGCGGCCACGTCGATCAAGGAACCGACGGCGTCGAACTTGCGCGTGTTCCCGGGCAGCGCCGGGTCGAACCGCTGCGGCAACCGGGCCGGGCGGCCGCGGCTCATGTCCACGTCGCGGCCGGCCCGGTACTTGCCCGACAGCCACCCACCGGCGAGCGGGCTCCACACGATCACCCCCATGCCGTAGCGGGCGCAGGTGGGCAGGACCGCTGCCTCGACGCCGCGAGCCAGGATGGAATACGGCGGCTGTTCGCATCGGAACCGGACGTGTCCACGCCGCTCGGCGACCCATTGGGCCTCGACGATCTGCTCGGCCGGAAATGTGGAGGAGCCGATGGCCCGAACCTTGCCGGCGCGGACCAGATCGGAGAGGGCGCCCAGAGTCTCGTCGATGTCCGTCGCCGGGTCGGGGCGATGCACCTGGTACAGATCGATGTAGTCGGTGCCCAGCCGGCGCAGGCTGTTCTCCACCTCACGCACCAGCCAGCGCCGAGAGGCGCCGGACATGTTGGGATCATCACCCATCGAGGCGTGGGCCTTGGTGGCGAGCACGACAGCGTCGCGCCGGCCGCGCAGCGCCTTGCCGACGATCTCCTCCGATTCGCCGTACGAGTACACGTCCGCCGTGTCGACGAAGTTGATGCCAGCGTCGAGGGCCTCATGAATGATCCGTACCGACTCCTCGTGATCCGGATTGCCCCAGGCACCGAACATCATCGTTCCCAGGCAGTACGGACTCACCTTGATCCCCGTGCCACCGAGCGTGCGCAGTCGCATGAGGTGCCACGTTGCCACGAAACGCGGGGCACCGTCACGGGAGGACCAGCGCTGCTACTGCGGGCTGGCACCGAAGACCCCGCCTCAACGGGCCAATTGGCCTGTTCCGATCGCCGCCCAGGCCGCCTAGGTTCCGAGACTGATCAGCCACTTCGCGGCAAGGGCAGGACGGGCATGAGCAGGGCAATACATGACGATCCGGGGACGAGCAGGCCGAACGTGCTGGTACTGGGCGTGGGCAACGAATCCCTCACCGATGAGGGGCTCGGAGCCGTCGCTGCCCGGCGCATCGCCCGGAGGCCGGTGCCAGGAGTTGAGGTAGTGATCGGCAAGGCACCGGGGCTTTCGCTGACAGAGGTCATCGAGGATCGTGACTGCGTCCTGCTCTTGGACGCTGTGCAGGCAGCCGACTCCAGCCCGGGTGACGTCGTCGTCCTGCGCGACGAGGAGGTGCGGGGCGCCCGGGACAGGCTCCTGTCGATCGGTCCCGCCGGCATCGGCGAGGCCCTCGCCGCGGCCGAACAAGCCGGCCGCGCCCCCCGGCACCTCGCGGCGGTGGGGATGGTCCCGAGCAGGCTCGACGGTGGGTACGGACTCAGTGAGGCCGTCTGGGTGCGGCTGGGGGAGCTGGTCGGCACGGCGCGGGCGATGCTGCGGGAGTGGAAGGTACCCGGTGCCTGAGCGCGCGACCCGGTCGGTACACGACCTGCAGCTGTGGGTCGGTGCGTGCGTACGGGCCATCGCCGACGCGGCCCGTGGGCGCCACGTGGGCTCGGTGGTGCTCGGCCTGGGCCGCGACGTCGATCCGGCTCGGGCCTTGGCGGCCTGGATGGCCCTCGCCGACGACCCCGCGCTCGTCGGCGCGAGCCTGCGCTGCGTCCCCAACACGCACGTGCTGGTTTGCCTGGACTGCCGGCACGAGTATCAGGGCGGGCGGCTGGCCCGCTGCCCCAGCTGTGGAAGCAGCGCACTTGCCGTGGCACCCACACCACCCGTCACGGTGATCGAGTGGGCGGTTGCCGGCGCCCCGATCGGCGAGGGCACCGTCAATCGGCCTCGCGCGCAGGATGAATCAGCCCGTGGGCGAACCCTGGCCCGAGACGGCTCGTAAGGGCTGCGGGAGCTCTCTCGGCGCGGGCCGTCAGCGCAGCTCATCCGCTGTTGCCGACACGCGCTGATCAGCCGGCTCCCCGCACGGAGACCCGGCCTGCGCCCCCCTTGACGGGCCGGGTTTCATGGGTGTCAGGTGGCACGGTCCCGGGACGTCGAGAGGGGGGTTCGGGCCAGTCGACGGGGGGAGCTGACGCGGGCCATCGGCCACGATCCCGCCCAAGACGAGGCTGTCGGTCCAGCCACTCGGGACTATGTGCCCGAGATCGCGCGGCCGGCATCCGACAAAAGTGTTCGTAGTCACATCAGCAGCCCCACCGGGGCGGCTACCGAGGTAACCGGCGGCCCGTGCAGGGCCGCACGATCGGGAGGTCCTTCATGGCGTTCGGTCTGGACGCAGACACTCTGAACGAGACGCTGCAGGCAATTCTCGACTTCGCCCACCGCACTCTTCCGAAGGACCGCGTCCTCGACCTCGACCGTGACGACGAATGTCCGGTGGACACCGTCCACGAGATGTGCGGCGACGAGCTCGGCATCCAGCTGCTGTTCATCCCCGAGGAATTCGGCGGGATGGGCGGCGCGACCTTTGACGTCTACCGGGTCTGCGAGACGATGGCGGGTATCGACCTGGGGGTGGCAACCAGCGTGCTGGCAACATTCCTCGGCACCGACCCGATCGTGGTCGGGGCGACGCCCGACCAACGAAAGTTCTGGCTCAGTCGCGTGGCCGAGGAGGGGTTGCTGTTCGCCTACGGGGCGACCGAGCCCGATGCCGGCAGTGACCTGGGCGCGCTGAAGACCAAGGCCGTGCCGGTCGAGGAGAACGGACAGGTCACCGGCTACCGGATCA
>JADGOW010000193.1 GCA_017882765.1 Frankiaceae bacterium | reverse complement strand
GGCTCGACGACGCGCTGGTCGGCCAGCCGCTGTGCCCGGGCTGTTTCGACTACGCGGGCGCCGTCCTGTGGAACGCCTCGGTCGGCGAGCTCTGGCGGCGGACCACGATCACCATCCAACGCCAGCTCGCCCGGCTCGCCGGCCTGCCCGTCCGCCAGCTCGCCAGCGTGGTCCGGCTCGCCTTCACCCGAGTCGCCGAATACCAGGCCCGCGGCCTGGTCCACGTCCACGCCGTCCTGCGCCTGGACGCGGCACCCTCCCCCGCGCAGCCCGACGCGTGCCTGCCGCCGCCCTCGACGTTCACCGCGAGGCTCCTCGCCGACGCGGTCCGCGCCGCGGTGCCCCGGGTCGCCGCGCCGGTACCCGCACCAGACACCGACACCGCTGGCTCGGTGGGGTGGGGCCCGCAGCTCGACATCCGGGCCATCCCCGACACCGAGGACACCCCTGAAGGGGCCAACGGGGTCGCCGGCTACGTCGCCAAGTACGCCACGAAGAGCAGCGACGGGAAGGGCGCGCTGGACCACCGCCTCCGCACCGCCGACGAGATCGCCGAACTCGACGTCAACGACCACCTCCGCCGCCTCGTCTCCACCGCCTGGATCCTCGGTGGACGGCCCCATCTGGCCGAGCTCCGGCTCCGTGCCTGGGCGCACACCCTCGGCTTCCGCGGCCACTGGGCCAGCCGCAGCCGTCGCTACTCCACCACCTTGAAAGCACTCCGGCTCGCCCGCCAAGCCTGGCACCGCCGACACGCCGCGCCCTCCGACACGGCAACCGCGCACGTCGGCCAGTGGCGCTACCTCGGGCGCGGACACCGCACCGCGGGCGATGCCTGGCTCGCCGCCACGGCCGGCCAGAACGCCCGACAAGCCCGTGAACTGTCCCGACTCGACCTCGCCGTCGCCGCCTGAACAGGAGAACACCGTGAACAAACTGCTGCTCACCCCGGAGGAGGCCGCCGAGGCGCTGAGCATCTGCCGCACCACGGTCTACGCCCTACTCCGCGCCGGAGCCCTCGATTCCGTCCGGATCGGGTCGTCGCGGCGGGTACCCGCCGACGCCCTCACCGCCTACATCGAGACGTTGCGGCAGCGGCCGGCCCCGTCATGAGGGAGCCAGCCGGATGCGACTGCTTCCGCGGGGCCCGGCGCCGTCAAGGTTCACCGGGCCCCGTTCGCCAGCCAGCGGGCGATCTCGTCGAAGCTGAGGTCACCGGCTGCCGAGGCCATCATGAACGGGTACGCCCCGGCGGCGGGGACCAGCAGGGACTTCCCGTTCAACTCGTAGAACAGCGCGGTCGAAGCCCAAGCCAGCCGCTTGTTGCCGTCGACCAGCCCGTGATTGCGCACCAGCGATTCGAGCAGGGCAGCGGACTTGGTGGCCATCGTCGGGTAGGCGTCCTCGCCAAACACTGTCGTTGGTGGTCGGGCGACGGCCGACTGCAGCAGGCCGTAGTCGCGAACACGGAGGGAATCGCTGAGCAGGGCGTCGGCAACGGCGAGCAGGTCCTCAAGGTCGAGGTAGACGACCTTCACTCGGCCAGACGCCGCAGCAGTTCGGCGTCACGGCGCAGGATCGTGTCGATGGCGGCATCCCGGTGGCCCTGGCGTACTCGCCGGGCGACGTACTCGCGGATGGCACGGCGAGCAACGTCTTGCATCGACCGCCCCTCGGCATCGGCCTGCCGGCGCAGGGCTTCGGTTTCCCCGTCGTCGAGACGTAAGGTCATGGCCATAGCCAAATGGTACCGGAGTGATACCGAACCTCATACCATTCACCGCCAAGGGCGCCGCGCGCGGTTGCTCTGCGGCAGATGTACAGGGAGGGCAACGTGGGTAGGCGCGGCAACGGCGAGGGCTCGATCTTCCAACGGGCCGACGGGCGATGGGTCGCCGCGGTAACGCTGGGTCGCGACGATAATGGCCACATTCGCCGGCACCGTCTCTACGGCAAGACAAGGCGTGAGGTTGCCGCCAAGCTGCGAGAAGCGCAACGACGCGAAGAGGACGGAGAGCCGGTACGAAACAGCCACGGCACCGTCGCTGCATTCCTGACGCGCTGGGCGGCCGAGGCATTGCCGTCCAGCGACGTGAAACCCACGACGGTCGAGAACTACCGGATCATCATTCGCAAGCATCTCATCCCGACCCTGGGACACCATCAGCTCGATGCCCTTACCGCCGCGGACGTGCAGCGAATGGTCAACGCCAAGAGGGCGAGCGGGCTCAGTCCGCGAACGGTGCAGCTCATTCACGCGGTGCTACGTCGAGCGCTGGGCCAGGCGGTCAAGTGGGGAGAAGCCCGTCGTAACGTCGCGGGTTTGATCGATTCTCCACGGGTTCCCCGCCGGGAAGCGGAATGTCTGACGCCAGAGCACGCGCAACGGCTACTGGAAGCGTCGCGGAACGATCGGCTGTTCGCCCTATACGCGGTCGCCCTCGCCTGCGGGCTGCGCCGGGGCGAAGCGCTGGCCCTGCGGTGGACCGATGTCGATCTCGACGCGGGTCACCTGCGCGTTGCCCGGACCCTGTCGCGGGTGAGGGGAGGGCTCGTGCTGACAGAGCCCAAGTCGGCCGGGTCCCGACGCACCGTGCCGCTCCCCCGCCCTTGCGTCGAGACGTTGCGAGCACATCGGGTCCGCCAGGCCGAGGAGCGTCTTATCGCGGGGTCGCTGTGGCAGGACCACGGTCTGGTGTTTCCATCCCGTGTCGGGACCCTGCTGGACCCGCGCAACGCCCTGCGTGGTCTGCAGGCGGTCAGCGACGCAGCCGGGCTCGGCCAAGTCAAGATTCACACCTTGCGCCACACGTGCGCGTCACTCTTGCTTGCGCAAGGCGTCCATCCCCGGGTCGTCATGGAGACCCTCGGCCACTCGGGCATCGCGATAACCATGGACGTGTACAGCCACGTCATGCCCCAGCAGCAGCGTGAAGCCGCGGACCGGATGGAGGCGGCGTTGCGGTGGTAAGTGGGCTTCAAGCCGCGCGCGACGTCAGGTACGCCAAGTCGAGTTCGGGTGCATTTCGGCTGCGGGCGAAGGTAAGTTCCTCATCGTTGAGTACCTCGATATCGAGATCACCGACACCGACGAGACCGCCCGACTTCTCGATGGCGGGCTGAAGCCATAGCTCTGCGAGGGCAGTCCAGGCCTCCCACCGGGTGACGGGATCTGTTGATCCGGCTGCTGTGGCGGCCGCGTGCACTCCTGCCACGGTCAGTTGATCGATGTTCGCCTGGTTGAGTTCGTTGCCCACTGGCAGTGACGACAGCTCCTCGGCAGGAAGAATCACGAGCATCTCAGGTCGGGGGCGTCGGCATCCAAGTCAGGGGTGGCCTCCACCCGAAGACTGCCAATGAGTGCCAGACATCGGCCCTCTGCGGATGCCTTGTCGTACTTCTCCTTGATCCGATCGACGAACGGCCGGAGGGCGGACGACACGGCGTCGGGTAGAGCTGCCCGGCTGAGATGCCGACCGACCATTTCCGCGAAGTGGGCACGCTGCCACGGCGTCTCGGGGCGCCCTCGGGAAGCAACCCCGCGCTGGTGTCAGCGTTGGTGTCAGTGGGTCGGACAGACCCCTTCAACAACGGAGCCGCAGGCCTGTGACCTGCGGCTTCACCCGTCGGGACGACAGGATTTGAACCTGCGACCCCTTGACCCCCAGTCAAGTGCGCTACCAAGCTGCGCCACGTCCCGGTCGGCCCAGTCTATCCCAAGCGCCGCCCACCGGCCGTCCCGTGGCGAGCCTGCCCGCCCGATCGGCGCGCCTTCTCCCGTACCCGCACCGCCACATCGACCGGACTGCCTGCGAAGCCGAACTCCTCACGCAAGCGCCGTTCGAGGAAACGCCGGTAGCCCGCCTCCAGGAATCCGGTCGCGAACAGGACGAAGCGCGGCGGACGAGTACCGGCCTGCGTCGCGAACAGCACCTTCGGGGCGCGCCCACCCCGGGACGGGGGCGGCGTCGCCGCCACGACCGCGCTCAGCCAGGTATTGAGCCGCGCGGTCGGCACGCGCGCTTCCCAGGAGTCGAGCGCGGTGCGCAGCGCGGGGGCGAGCTTGTCGACGGCACGCCCGGTTCGTGCGGACACGTTGACCCGCTGCGCCCACCCGACCCGCAGCAGGTCCCGGTCGATCTCGCGGTCCAGTTGCAGGCGCCGGTCCGCGTCCACCAGGTCCCACTTGTTGAAGGCCAGGACGAGGGCGCGGCCGGCCTCGATCACCATCGTGATGACGCGCTGGTCCTGCTCGGTCAGCGGCTCCGCGGCATCCAGCAGGACGATCGCCACCTCGGCGTCGGCGAGTGCGCGGGCCGTGCGCAGGCTCGAGTAGTACTCGGCCCCGCTGGCCTCGCGCACCTTGCGCCGTAGGCCGGCTGTGTCGACGAAGCGCCAGGTCTCCCCGCCAAGGATGACGAGGCTGTCCACCGGGTCGCGCGTCGTTCCCGCGACCTCGTGCACAAGCGCCCGCTCCTGCCCGGCGAGCCGGTTCAGCAGGCTGGACTTGCCCACGTTCGGGCGCCCGAGCAGCGCCACGCGGCGCGGCCCGGCAGGGACGTCCAACGGCTCGGCGGGCGCTTCGGGCAGCGCCGCCAGCACCGCGTCGAGCACCTCCCCACTGCCGCGACCGTGGATCGCGCTCACGGGCAACGGCTCGCCCAGGCCCAGCGACCACAACTCCCCCGCCTCGGGCTCCTGCCGTTCGTCGTCAATCTTGTTGGCCGCCAGGACCACGGGCTTGCCGGATCGCTGGAGGACCCGGGCGACCGCGCGGTCGTCAGCGGTGGCGCCCACGATGGCGTCCACCACGAACAGCACGGCGTCGGCAGACTCGACCGCGAGGGCGGCCTGCTCGGCAACCTTCGCGGCCAGGCCGCTCGCCTGCCGTGCCCAGCCCCCGGTATCCACGACCGTGAACTGGCGCCCGCGCCACTCGGCGTCGTAGGCCACCCGGTCCCGGGTCACCCCCGGGACGTCCTCGACGACGGCGAGCCTGCGCCCCAGAACCCGATTGACCAGCGTCGACTTGCCGACGTTGGGGCGGCCGACGACCGCCAGCACCGGCTGCCCCGCGAGTGTGCCCGCCGGCCCGCCCGACCCTCCCGTGCCCGCTGGCCCGCCCGGCTCCCCCGTGCCCGCTGGCCCGCCCGACCCTCCCGTGCTCATCGCGGTCTCAGGCCGCACGCCGGCTACGCGACCGGCGCCGACGTCGGGGCGGTTGGGCGAGAGCGACGTCGCGAGCCACGCTCAGATGATCGAGCAACCGAACCCGGATCGCCTCGCCCACCTCGGCGACCGCTCGCCGCGACCAGGGCTGGGCCGGCGCCGCCACCGTGAACGGCTCGCCGAACACGACGTAGACCGGATGCGAGCGCCGCGGCCAGTGCGCGTGCTTGGGCAAGGCCAACTCCGTCCCAATGCAGGCGACGGGCACGAGCGGGCAGCCCGAATGCACTGCCAGATAGGCGATCCCGTCGTGGACGGAGTCGAGTTCCCCCGTGCCGCGCGTACCTTCCGGGAACACGCCCACAGCCACCCCGGCCGCGAGTTCGGCGAGGCAGGTGTGCAAAGCGCTGCGGTCGGGCGTACCTCGCTCGA
>JADGOW010000192.1 GCA_017882765.1 Frankiaceae bacterium | reverse complement strand
GGGTGAGCGATGACAACAGGACAGCAGCCGCAGGGCTCCGAGGCCCAGATCGCCGTGCACTGGCGGGAGGAGGGCTACTTCTACCCGCCGGCGAAGTTCATCGGGCAGGCGAACGCGGCCGACCCGGCGATCCGGGACCGGTTCGCCGAGGACAAGTTCCCGGAGTGTTTCAAGGAGTATGCGGACCTGCTCAGCTGGGATTCCTACTGGCACACCACGCTGGACACTAGTAACCCGCCGTTTTGGAAGTGGTTCGTCGGGGGTCGGCTCAACGCCAGCTTCAACTGTGTGGACCGCCACTTGGCCCGGGCAGGGAACAAGGCGGCGCTGATCTGGGTGCCCGAGCCGGAGACCGACGACCCGCAGGCGATCACCTACCGGGAGCTGTATCGGCGGGTCAACGAGTTCGCCGCGCTGTTGCGTGACTTCGCCCAGCTCAAGACCGGCGACCGGGTGACGTTCCACCTGCCGATGGTCCCGGAGTTGCCCGTTTCGATGTTGGCCTGCGCCCGGCTGGGTGTCGTCCATTCGGAGGTGTTCGGCGGGTTCAGCGGGGGGGCCTGCGGCGACCGGATCGCCGACTCGGGCAGCCGCGTGCTGGTGACGATGGACGGCTACTTCCGCGGCGGCGAACTGGTCGACCACAAGGCCAAGGCCGATGAGGCGGTGGCGACGGCCCGCGAGTTGGGCGCCGAGGTGGACAAGGTGTTGGTCTGGCGGCGGCACCCGGGCCGGTACGCCTCCAAGAGCCCGATGGTCGAGGGCCGGGACTTCTTCGTCGATGAGGTGTTGGCCGACTTCCGGGGCAGCCTGGTCGAGCCGGTGTCGCTGCCGGCCGAGGCGCCGTTGTTCCTGATGTACACCAGCGGCACGACGGCCCGGCCGAAAGGGTGCCAGCACAGCACCGGCGGCTACCTCGCCTATGTCGCCGGCACGTCGAAGTACTACCAGGACATCCACCCGGAGGATACCTACTGGTGTATGGCCGACATCGGCTGGATCACCGGGCATTCCTACATCGTTTACGGGCCGTTGGCGCTCGGGACGACGAGTGTGTTGTACGAAGGGGCGCCCAACTACCCGGATGCCGGGCGGCCCTGGCGGATCGCCGAGCGACTCGGGGTGACCATCTTCCACACCGCCCCTACCGCCATCCGCATGCTGCGCAAGCTCGGCCCTGCCGAGCCGGCCAAATACGACATTCACTTCAAGCACATGACCACGGTCGGGGAGCCGATCGAGCCCGACGTCTGGCGCTGGTACCACGAGTCCGTCGGCAAGGGCGACGCGGTCGTCGTCGACACCTGGTGGCAGACCGAGAACGGCGGTTTCCTGGGCGCCACGCTGCCCGCTCTGGAGCCCATGAAGCCCGGTAGCTGCGGCCCGGGGGTCCTCGGAATCTATCCGGTCATCAACGATGAAAACGGCGACGTCGTCGCGGCCGGCAGCGGCAAGGCCGGCAACATCTGCATCCGCAACCCGTGGCCCGGCATCTTCCAGACGATCTGGGGCCAGCCCGAGCGGTTCGTGCAGATCTATTATGAGAAGTACTGCCGGAACCCCGACAGCACCGACTGGCGGGACTGGCCGTACTTCGCCGGTGACGGCGCCGTCCAGGCCGCCGACGGCTACTTCCGGATCCTGGGCCGGGTCGACGATGTGATCAACGTGGCGGGCCACCGGCTGGGGACCAAGGAGCTCGAATCGGCCAGCATCACCGTCGAGGAGATCGCCGAGGCCGCGGCGGTCCCCGTCCTGGACGAATTGCGCGGCCGGGCGGTGGAGATGTATGTCGCGCTCAAGCCCGGGTTCACCCCGAGTACCGACATCGAGCAGAAGGTGGCCAAGGCCATCGAGACGCACATCGGGAAGATCGCCCGGCCGATGCACGTGTGGATCGTCGCGGACATGCCCAAGACCCGCTCCGGGAAGATCATGCGGAGAGTCATCGCCGCGATCTCCAACTTCCAGCAGGTCGGGGACACCACCACCCTGTCCAACCCGGAGATCGTCGACGATATCCGCCACCACGTCCAAGCCGAGAAGGTGGCCCGCGGGGAGACCCCGCGCGAACTCACCCCACAGGAAGCGGAGGAGATCAAGAGCTTCGGGCACGCCGAGTAGCCCAACCAACAGCCGACGCCGGGGGTCAGCTCGGATGGCCCTCCTCGAGCAGGCATACCAGTTCGGGGAGGAACCCCCGGTTGCTGGGTCACGCTAACTGCCGCGCGCTGTAGGAGACGCCGCCTTGTACGGCGAGCTCCGTGGGGTGGCAACGGCCCGTGCCGTCGCGGCGGTTCACTACGCTCACGTGCAGACGATCTTGTCTACTGCGCGGCACGAGGAGGCCACCCGGGCGATCTCCCGGCACACCGCCGAAATCGTGCTACGTGACGGCCGCGGACCTGGCCACCAGGTTCAGCTGCCCGGTTGGCAGCCGAACGCGCCTCCCGTCCGCCCAGGGCCCGGCGCCGGCCCGCCAGGACCAACGCCCCCCGTCATCAGCCCCACCTGCGGCCCTGCGGCTTGATGGTGCGGGCCGCGGCAACCGCGTGCGTGGCGTCGGCCGGGCAGACCTGGCCGGAGCCGGTGGCTGGGCAAGCAGGGGTGCCCAACGTAAGCGGCGACGGTGCGGCGACGACGACGACCGCCGCGGCAACGGCCAGCGTTAGGCGCCAAACAGTACTGGTCGGCATCCGGCACTCCCGCGTTCGTCCCCCCAGGGCACTGTCGGCATTAGCTTAGAGTATCGGGCCAACGACGCAGCGCTTTGACGGTTACCGTATGCCAGCGGCCTGTTGCGGATTGCGTCGCCGTGTGCCGCTCGGGCGCCGCCGCGAGCCCTGCTGGCACGCGAATGGCACGCGGAGATCAACTGACTCGCTGATCCTGGGACCGAGTTGCTCTCCGAGGTCAACGACATGCCCGCTGAACTGGAACTTTGGGCTTGTGGCAGGTGTTGGATTCGAACCAACGTAGGCTGAGCCGACGGTTTTACAGACCGCTCCCTTTGGCCGCTCGGGCAACCTGCCGTGCAGCAGCAGGATAACGGATCGGCCGCACGCTCGGGCGGCTCGGTGGCAGCGGCGCACGCAACCGGGAAAAGCCGGGAGGGGCCGGCAACTCGATTCAGGGAGATCGACGACGTGGCGGATTCGTCCTTTGACGTGGTCAGCAAGGTGGACCGGCAGGAGGTCGACAACGCGCTCAACCAGGCTGGCAAGGAAATCGGCACCCGCTTCGACTTCAAGAACGTAGGGGCCTCCGTGGCGTGGTCCGGCGACGCCACGGTGATGGTGAAAGCCTCCACCGAGGAGCGGTGCAAGGCGGCGCTGGACGTGTTCCGCGAGCGGCTCGTCAAGCGCGGCGTCTCGCTGAAGGCGCTGCAGCACGGCGAGCCCCAGCTGTCCGGCAAGGAGTACCGGCTGTCGGTCACCATCAACCAGGGCATCGCCGACGACAAGGCCAAGTCCATCGTGAAGAAGATCAAGGCTGAGGCTCCGCGGGGGGTGAATTGCCAGGTGCAGGGTGACCAGCTGCGGGTGAGCGCGAAGAAGAAGGACGACCTGCAGAGCGTCATCGCACTACTCAAGGAATCGGATTTCGGCATTCCGCTGCAGTGCGTCAACTATCGGTGACTGTTGTGGTCGCCGCATCGAGCTGGTACCTGTTGCGGGCGGAGCCGCCCCTCGATGCCGGAGGATCCACGCATGCTCGTTGTTCACGTCCACGTCCGGGTTCGGCCGGGCCACGTTGACGGATTCCTCGCCGCCACTCTCGCCAATGCGCAGGCCTCACTGACCGAGCCCGGGGTCGTGCGCTTCGACGTCATCCGCGATGAGGCGGACCCGACCCACGTGGTTCTGGTCGAGGTGTACCGGGACGCGGACGCTGCAGCCGCGCACAAGGAGACAGCGCACTACGCGACCTGGCGAGGCGCGGTCGCCGACATGATGGCACAGCCGCGTACGTCGACGAAATTCTCGGCCGAGTTCCCGACGGCCGAGCGGTGGGCGACCCCGCCCGCATGAGCTCGCCCGGCCCGTTCGAGTTCGCCACGGCCGGCCGCGTGATCGTGGGGGCCGGCCGGGCCGCCGAACTGCCCGCGACCCTGGCCGGCCTTGGGTCACGCGCCCTGGTGTGTACGGGGTCGCGGCCGGCGCGGCACGCAGGCCTCATCGACGGGATGGGTGTGCCCGCCGCGGTGTTCCCGGTGACCGGCGAGCCCAGCGTAGACGTCGCTCGCTCGGCGACGGGGGCTGCCCGTAAGCACGGAGCGGACCTGGTCCTGGCCATCGGCGGCGGCAGCGTCATCGACCTCGGCAAGGCCGTCGCCATGCTGCTCGGCAACGGCGGCGACCCGCTCGACTACATCGAGCTGGTCGGGCGCGGGCAGCCGATCACGCGCCCGTCCATCCCGTACGTGGCGGTGCCCACAACGGCCGGCACGGGGGCCGAGGTCACGGCGAACTCGGTTCTCGCCGTGCCCGAACACCGGCTCAAGGCCAGCCTGCGCAGCCCCCTGATGCTGCCCCGGGTCGCGCTCGTAGACCCGGCGCTCACGCTGGACTGCCCGCCTGCAGTGACAGCGTCGAGCGGCCTGGATGCGCTCACCCAGTGCCTCGAACCCTTCGTGTCCGTGCGGGCCAATCCACTCACCGACGCCCTCGCGCGAGAGGGATTGGCGCGGGCGGCCGCGGGGCTGCGCCGGGCTTTCGTCGACGGGTCCGATACCGACGCCCGGACGCAGATGTCAGTGTGCAGCCTGCTCGGCGGGATGTGCCTGGCCAACGCGAAACTGGGGGCGGTGCACGGGTTCGCCGGGCCGGTCGGCGGCACGGTAGACGCGCCGCACGGTGCCGTCTGTGCCGCCCTTCTCGTCCCTGTCGTGGCGGCCAACGTGGCGGCACTGCGGGCCCGCGCGCCCGACAGTCCCGCCCTGTTCCGATACGCCGTGGCGGCCCGATTGCTGACGGGACGGCACGACGCGGCGATCGAGGATGGCATCGCCTGGTTGCGGGAGACCGTAGCGATGCTGGCAGTGCCCGGGCTGGGCGCCTACGGCGTGCGCGCCGAGCACGCCGACGACCTCGTTGCGAAGGCCGAGCGGGCCTCCAGCATGCAGGGCAACCCGATTGTCCTGTCGGCGGGTGAACTGCACTCGATCTTGGCGGCGGCGCGGTAGCGCCGACGTGGGGTGACGCCCACTTTCCCCGGCGACCCCGCTGGCGACCCTGCCGCGCCCGCCCGCGTTGCCGCGCCTGGCGCCGGAAGTGAGCGTCCCGCCCGGAGGGGGGTGGCCGGGCGGGACGCTCAGGTGTCCATGCATACCGGATCGCGGACCAAACGTGCCCATCGGGGGTCGCGGCACGCGGTCCGGGAGATGTCGCACCCCCCGATAGCCTCCACCCCCGGTGACTTCCCTCCAATTACTTCTTACTTCGACCCCGTCACGTCGACCCCCGTCACTCGACCAGCACGCACTTCTCGGAGGGGAGACTGTCGGTCGCCTCGAACAGCACCGCGACCGCCGATGCCAGCCGGGCCGAGGCCTTGGCGAGCTTGGGATGGTGACGGACTTTCCGCTGGTCAGCCTCCCGCCGCGTCTT
>JADGOW010000045.1 GCA_017882765.1 Frankiaceae bacterium | reverse complement strand
TGTGCATGACGCGGCTGAGCCTGTTCGATCCCGCCGAGACCGTGACCGTGAACCCGCTGCGGACCTTCCGATCGTGCGGGACCTCGTCAACGACGTCTCGGTCAACTACGAGATGGCAGCGCGCGTGCCTGCCTTCGCCCCCAGGGCGCAGGAGGCCGACGGCACGTACCGCATGCAGCAGCACGACATCGACCGCGTGCAGGAGTACCACAAGTGCATCGAGTGCTTCCTGTGCCAGACGGTCTGCCACGTGGTTCGCGACCACGAGGAGAACAAGCGGCAGTTCGCCGGCCCGCGCATGTTCGTCAAGTACGCGGAGCTGGAAACGCATCCCCTCGACACCAACGACCGCCGAAACCTGCTCAAGGAGGAGGCCGGCATCGGGCTGTGCAACATCACGAAGTGTTGCACAGAGGTGTGCCCCGAGCAGATCAGGATTACGGACAACGCGATCATACCGCTCAAGGAACGCGTAGTGGACAACAGCTACGACCCGCTCGTCTGGCTCGGGCGCAAGATCCGTCGGCGTTCGGCGGCGGAGCCGGCCCCGTACCCGGACGAGCCGGCCCGGGCGACGTTCCACGCCGCGTCACCGCCCGAGGCGTGAGGCCCCGCCGACCGGCGCACGGTCCCCCGAGCCTGCCGACCCCTGAACTGGGGAGCTTTAACGGGGCTATAGGACCGCTAAAGCTCCCCACTCGGCCGTGGGCCGGCGGGTGGCTCATCGAGGCCGGGTAGGCCAGTCAGTGCGCCTCGGGCTGACCGTCCAGCAGCATGGCCGCGTGATCAGGAACGTAGGTCTGCATGTCCCGCGGTGTCCGCTCGTAACCCCGGGACGGCGGCCGCGGCGGCAGTGACAGCGGCGGACGCTGCACCTCGTAGTACGGGACGATCGAAAGCAGGTGCGCGATCATGTTAATGCGGGCGCGGCGCTTGTCCACGCTCTCGATGACGTACCACGGTGCGTCTGGGGTGTCGGTCTGGACGAACATCTCGTCCTTGGCCCGCGAGTAGTCCTCCCACCGCGTGATGGACTCAAGGTCCATCGGGGAGAGCTTCCAGCGCCGCATCGGGTCCTCGAGCCGGCTCTGGAACCGCCGCTCCTGCTCTTCGTCACTGACCGAGAACCAGTACTTGACCAGAATGATCCCGTCGTCGACGAGCAGCCGCTCGAAGATCGGACATTGCTGGAGGAACCGCCGGTATTGCTCGCGGGAGCAAAAGCCCATCACGCGCTCGACCCCGGCGCGGTTGTACCAGCTCCGGTCGAACAGCACGATTTCGCCGGCCGCGGGCAGGTGCTCGATGTAGCGCTGGAAATACCATTGCGACTTCTGCCGGTCGCTGGGCGTCGGGAGAGCGGCGATTCGCGCGACGCGAGGGTTCAGGAACTCCGTCACCCGCTTGATCGTGCTTCCCTTGCCCGCCGCGTCGCGGCCCTCGAAGATCGTCACCACGCGGGCGCCTTCATGGCGCACCCACTCCTGCATCTTCACGAGTTCGGCCTGCAGCCGGAAGAGCTCGGCTTCATAGATCTTGCGCGGCACCCGTTCCGGCGTACCCTTCCCGCCGGATTTGAGCTTCTTGCCGGCCTTGTCCTTGCCTGACTTGCCGCCGCCCTTCTTCCCGGCCTTCCCGGCCTTCCCGGCTGGATCCGCGGCGGCGCTCCCCACGGCGGCCGGCTGCTCGCCGTCCTTGCCGGCCCGGACGCCGCCGGGTCTGCTTGCCCGACCGGCCCGCGCGCGCGCGCCCGCAGTCGCGGTCGCGGCTGTGCGCGTTCCGGTCTGAGCCGGCGTCCGCGCGCTCTTAGCTGGCATCGTCCTCGCCTCCCTCCGCCGCGCGGAATGACCCTACTTGACGCGATCGGCATGACTCAGCACGAGGTCTCGTGCCCGCCAGGCCGCTGCCCTGCCGCGTGCCCCATGACCTTCAGAGCAGGAGCGGCACCGCTCACCCCGCAGCGGGCGGCACGTCCGCAGGACAGACCGTTCCGACCGGCGGCACCGCCTGCGAGATCAGATACCCGTCGATCCACTGGTCGGTGCAGTCCGAGCCGTTGTCCATGAGCCGCCCGAACACCGTGTGACCCATGCCGTCGTAGGTGAGCAAGGTGGCCGACCGCGGCGACTGTGCGAGCCGCTGGCCCCAGCGGTAGGAGGTGGACGGGTCACCCAGGGCGACCCCGAGTGCCAGGCGCGTGAACGACGCAGCATGACCCCTCCAGTCCCGGGCCGACATCCGGCCGACAAGCAGGCCTCGCACACCGGGATCGCCACGGTGGGAGCTCGCCCGGATCCGCCGAATGGCCGAGGCTGGCCGCGGGGGGGTCGGGCCGCGCCGACCAGGGCGCCGGAGCAGACGCTGGTCAGGAGCGGGACCTTTCGGCGCTGGTGCTGCACCCAGGCCAGATGGCCGGGGGCGACCATGAGCCCGCGCGTGCCGCGTCCCCCCGGATGCAGCAGCACGGCCAGCTCTCCCGCCTCCGCCATGTCGGCGTGTGCCTGGAGGACGAGCCCCTTGGCGCAGCTCACCGGTCTCCCAGCCGAAGACAGGCACAAGACGTCGTAGCCGTCCTCGGGGAAGCTCCGCGTCCAGAACGACAGGACCTCCCACGGCCCGACCGCGTCGAGCTCCTCCACGCCGTCGAAAAGCAGGATGCCGATCCGCCGCCGGCGTCCAGCGAGCCCGCCGGCAGGTGCGGGCTGGGGACATTCATCCCTCGATTGTCGCCCGCTGCGCCAATCAGTCCGATGGCCGGCTTCCAGGCGAGGACCGCTCCCCAAATGGCGCAGAGGACGGAAATGACACGGCGACAGAAATCGGTCCTGTGTACGCCAACCGGGTGGTACAGCAACTCATCGTTTCGGTCGAAGACATAGGTGCTGCCGAGTATCTGCCGTCACCTTGAAGGGAAGAACACCATGGCATCACAAGTAGAGCTGAGACCGCCGAGGGCGGTCTTCACCGACCGTCAGCTCGGGCGAAACGTCCGCGGTCTAGCCATCGCCGCTGCCATCGGAGGCTTCCTCTTCGGCTTTGACAGCGCAGTGATCAACGGTGCGGTTGACGCGATCCAGTACAGGTTCGCCATCAGCAGCCATCTCACGGGCATCGTTGTCGCGGTCGCCCTGCTCGGCTGTGCCGTGGGCGCCTGGTATGCCGGCAAGGTCGCCGACCGGTACGGCCGCATCCCGACCATGAAGGTGTCCGCGATCCTGTTCCTGGTCAGCTCGGTCGGGACCGGATTCGCCTTCTCGGCGTGGGAGTTCGCCCTCTGGCGCGTCCTCAGCGGTGTCGCCATCGGAATGGCCTCGGTGATCGCTCCGGCGTACATCGCCGAGATCTCCCCCGCCCACAAGCGGGGACGCCTGGCCTCGCTGCAGCAGATGGCGATCGTGATCGGCATCTTCATTGCCCTCCTGGTGGATGCCCTCTTCGCGAACCTGGCCTCGGGCAGCGGGACCGGGGAGAACGGCACCTCGCTGGCGAACAACGTGCTTTGGGGCCTGCAGGCCTGGCAGTGGATGTTCCTGGCCTGCGTGATCCCGGCAGCGGTGTACTTCTACCTCGCGATGCGCATTCCCGAGTCGCCGCGCTACCTGATCCAGACGAAGAAGATCGAGAAGGCGCGCAGCGTCCTCCAGCGGGTCCTGCCCGCGGACGAGGTCGACCCGAAAGTCACGGAGATCCAGCGCTCGCTGGAGAAGCCCGTCGCCTACAAGGTGCGGGACCTGAAAGGCAAGATGCTCGGCCTGATGCCCATCGTGTGGGTCGGCATCTTGCTGTCGGTCTTCCAGCAGTTCGTCGGCATCAACGTGATCTTCTACTACTCCACCTCGCTGTGGGACGCGGTCGGATTCGGAGCGAGCGCATCGTTCTGGATCAGCGTTGTCACGTCGATCGTGAACATCCTGGTCACGATCGTGGCCATCGCGACTGTCGACAGGTTCGGCCGCAAACCCCTGCTGCTCGTCGGCTCCGCCGGGATGACGGTGTCGCTGGCGCTCGTGACCGTGTGCTTCTGGACGGCGGCGAGCGGCGAGGTCGGCACGGACAACAAGCTCGCCCTGGGACCGGTGGCAGGCCCGCTCGCTCTCGTCGGCGCGAACCTGTTCGTCGTCTTCTTCGGCATGAGCTGGGGACCGGTCGTCTGGGTGCTGCTCGGCGAGATGTTCAACAACCGCATCAGGGCCATCGCGCTGGCGGTCGCAGCGGCAGCCCAGTGGCTGGCGAACTTCGTCGTGACGGCTAGCTTCCCGACGCTGAAGGGGATCAACGTCGCCTTGCCCTACCTGTTGTTTACGATCTTCGCGATATTGAGCTTCTTCTTCGTGCTGAAGATGGTTCGCGAAACGAAGGGACGCGAGCTCGAGGACATGTAAGACGGCTGCGCCCTGCAGCGCGGGGGCCCGGCCACGGCGGGATTCGGCCGGGCCTCCGCGCGCGCGGATCACCCGCTGCGCCCGATCAGCGGGGTCCCTTCACAAGCTGCCCCGGGTGTCCCCGCGGGGCAGGCCCTACCAGAAGCGGTCGTCCCCTTTCGCTCGCTGGACCCCCGAGTCCGTAACCCGGGTCACACAATGCCTCGGCCATCCGGCGCATCCGACTGTTGCGCCATTTAGGTGATCTCGTTTGGAGTCCAGATCGACGGTGCCCGGGCGGCTGACAGCAGGACCCGGATCCCGAGCGTGGGGACCCGGCCACAAGAGCCTGAACCTCAGCGAGAGCGGTCCGGCACGTGCAACCTGCCATCCGCGCCGAGGCCACCGGCCAGGCGAAGCTCCCCCGCCACGACCTGGTAGACGTGGGGACTCAGCCCGTTCCGCGCTGCGTCGTGGCGCTGGCGAGCCTGCTCGGCGAGCTGGGCCAACAGGCCGCCCTCCCGCCGGCCACTCGCCTCGCCGCAGGCGATGAGGACGGTCGTGGGGGTGGGCAGCGCCACGAGCGGGCCCGCGTCCCCGCCTGTGACCTCGTGCTGCGCCCACCACACATGCGAGCTGGTGAACTCGTCCCCCGTGAGCAGGAGCAACGGCCCTTCCCGCCGTCGTTCGAGCAGACCCTCCCGACGGACATTGTCCCGGCCAGCCTGCACGGCGACGTCTATCCCGACGCCCCATCTCTGCACGGCCAGTCGCGACACCGTGGTCACGGCACCGTCGGCGGTCACGGCACCGTCGGCGGTCACGGCACCGTCGGCGACGACCGCGAGCACCTCACCCAGGCCCACGCCCACGTGCCGGGCGACGTAGGTCGGCAGCCTGTCGGGGCGCGCCAAGTGAACCGGGCACAGGCGGGCGCGCAGTTGCGTGCGGACCTCGTGCCAGCCGCGCGCATGGGCCGGCCGGCTGATGGACGCGCCGGCTACCAGCCACGCGACGTGCTCGCGGGCCAGAGCCGGCCACTGCTCTGGCGGGTGGCGGACGAGGCGACGCTCCAGCTGGCGGACGGAAGCCACGCCCGTGACGGGCGTCACGAACCGAACGACGCCCGGCCCCGCAGCCTGAGCCTGCACCCCGCAGTCGGGAGCGACGGCCAAGACCAGCGCGACGCCGTCGGGGGACGCGTCACCGCGCCTCAGTCGCACCGCTTACTTCTACCTCATGCATTACCCGACCGGGTGACGCAACGGCCGACCCGGGCCAAGCCCTGCACAGTGCACCGACACGTGCCGATGGGGACCCGTGCGGCGCTCGGCATGCCTCCGGACCCCCGGAGCCGCCGGCGCGGGCCCGCATCCGCATCGGCGCACGACCACGCCGCTGCGGGGCTAAGGCCGCTGCCTGTCACCGCCCTGGCGGGGGCTGTGACAGCGGCGGCCGGTTCCCTGGTTCCGCGGGCAGCCGGGCCGGCCCCTCCTGCCGGGCGGCCGTCGTTGGGTCGGCATTGCTCAGCAGATCAGGGAGACTCCGCCGCCACGTCGGCGTGCGGGGCGGGGATCGTGCCCAACCGCCCGGCCTGGTAGTCGTCCAAAGCCGTCAGGATCTCCGCCTTCGTGTTCATCACAAAGGGGCCGTACGCGGCTACGGGCTCGCGGATGGGAAGGCCACCGAGGAACAGGACGTCCAGCGGCTCGTCCCCGCCGCCCCGGCCATGGGGGGCCCCCACGGTGAGGGCGTCACCGAGCCCGTAGACGACGAGCTGCCCGCTGCGGATGGGCCGCTGCTGCGCACCGGCCGTGCCGTTGCCGGCCAGGACGTAGGCGAGGGCGTTGAAGTCGGCACGCCAGGGCAGCGCGAGCGAGGCGCCCGGACTCACCGTAGCGTGCACCAGGGTGATCGGAGTGTGCGTGACCCCCGGCCCGGCATGCCCAGCCAGCTCACCGGCGATCACCCGGACGAGCGCGCCGCCGTCTGGCGAGGACAGCAACGCCACATCATTGCCACGGATGTCCTGGTAGCGAGGCTGGGCGAACTTCAGGCTGCGGGGCAGGTTGACCCACAGCTGAATGCCGTGGAACAGGCCGCCGGTCACGACCAGATGCTCCGGGGGCGTTTCGATGTGCAGGATGCCCGCCCCGGCGGTCATCCACTGGGTGTCGCCGTTTGTGATGAGCCCGCCGCCACCGTTGGAGTCCTGGTGGGCCATCTGCCCATCGATCATGTACGTGACCGTCTCGAAGCCCCGGTGCGGGTGCCACGACGTGCCCTTCGGCTCACCCGGGGCGTAGTCGACCTCGCCCATCTGGTCCATGTGGACGAACGGGTCGAGCATTCGCAGGTCCACACCGGCGAAGGCCCGCCGGACGGGGAAGCCCTCCCCTTCGAAGCCGCGGGGTGCGGTGGTCACGAGGGCTACCGGACGTTGCGCGACCGCGACCGGGTCCGTGGCCGGCACCCGGGGCAGGGCCAGGACGTTCTCGACAGTGACTGCAGGCATGGTCCCCATCCTCACGGTTGGACAGCGCTCCTCGCCTCCAACGATGATTGCGTGCTCAACATTCCGCCGGAGGGGCCCGCCGCTCGCAGAATGGGTCTCGGCGACCCGGCGACCGCAGGCCGACACCGCCAGCCCGTCGGCAGCCCTCGTCCCCCGGCACCCCCGCGCGGGTCACGTCTCGGGCTCGGACGCCGCTTCCAGGAGGGCCTGCACCCGCGCCATCGCCAGCCGCACCGCCTGCGCGTCGCCGTTCGCCCGGCCGGCCGCCACGCCAACCAGAAAGGCCGTGAGCGGGGCAGCGGGCCGGGCAACTCCGTGCGCGATGCTGCGGGTGAGGTCCAGGACGAGCGACAGGAGAGCATGATCGGCCACCGACGGGTCGAGGTCGAGGTCGTCGGCCACCGACGCCACCCAGTCGTCCACCTCCATCAGCGGCCGCCCCCTTGGGCGTCTCCCGTCGCCTGGCGCTGCGCCGCGGCCAGGTCGGCAGGGCTGTCGACGTCGCACCACGGCCGGCCGGGCAGCGCCACGCGGCGCAGGGGCAGCTCCCTGACGACGCGGCGCATCGCCACGCCATCGGGGGTCGGTGGCACGGCCCGGCGCAACGCGGCGCTGCTCCAGACCCCGGCCAGCACCTGATCCCGCCCTTCGTCATCGGTGAGCACTGCGCCTGCCGGCGCGCCCGCCCGTCCGGATCCGAGCATGTTGCGCAGCTCCCGCACGTGGGCGGGACGCAGGAACGGCAGGTCGACCGCGAGCACGGCGACCACCGGCGCCCGCACGACCGCCAGGCCCGCCGCGAGCCCGGCCACCGGGCCCCCGCCAGGCGGCTGTTCCCGCGTCCAGTACACGTGCCGGGTCACGGGCCGGCTCGGCCCTACCACCACGATCCGCTCAGCGTCTTCGACGGCATCGAGTACGCGGTCGAGCAGAGACGTGCCGGCCACGGTGATCGCGGCCTTGTCCGCACCGCCGAAGCGGCGGCCCGCGCCACCAGCCAGGACGACCGCATCGAAGGGTTCTCCCGGCGTCGCTGCGGCGGCCATGCTAGCCCCCGATCGCCGACATGGGGCGTTGCGGCGCCACGAAGGCCGGATCGTCGATGCCGTGCCCTGCCTTCTTGGCGTGCACGGCCATGACCCAGCGTGTGGCCAGGTCCTCGTCGGCTTCGCCGGCGCGCAGCGGCGTCCGGAGGTCCGTCTCCACGCGAGCGAACAGGCAGTTGCGGATCTGCCCGTCGGCGGTGAGCCGGACCCGATCGCAGGCCTGGCAGAACGGAGCGGTGACTGCTGCGATCAGGCCGACGCGCGCCGGTCCGTCATCCACCAGGAACGATTCCGCCGGCGCGCTGCCGCGTCCCGGCATGGGGACGAGGCGGTGATGTTCCGACAGCGCGCTGCGAATCTCGGCCGCGGTGACCATGCCCGCCCTGTTCCACGCGCCGTGCGGATCCAGCGGCATCTGCTCGATGAATCGCAGCTCGTAGCAGCAGCGCAGGCAGAAGCGCAGCAGGGACACTGCCTCGTCCTCGTTGACACCCCGGACGAGCACGGCGTTCACCTTGACCGGGTGCAGGCCTGCCGCCGCGGCCGCGTCGAGACCGGCCAAGACATCGGCCAGCCCGTCCCGGCGGCTGATGCGGCGGAAGCGCTGCGGGTCCAGCGTGTCCAGCGACACGTTGACCCGGTCGAGGCCGGCCGCCCGGAGCCCTTCGGCCATCCCGCGCAGTCGCAGGCCGTTGGTCGTCAACGACAGCTCCGGACGAGGCCGCAGGGCGGCAAGTTGCGCGACGATCTCGATCAGATCCGGGCGGAGCGTCGGCTCCCCGCCTGTCAGGCGGATACTGCGAACCCCGAGCCGGGTGACCGCGATGCGCGCCAGCCGGGCGAGCTCAGCCGCGGTCAGCAGCTCGGCGCGGGGTATCCAGGGCAGCCCCTCGGCCGGCATGCAGTAGGTGCACCGCAGGTTGCAGCGGTCGGTCAGCGACAGGCGGAGGTCGGTCGCAACTCGACCGAAGGCGTCCACCAGCCGCATTCAGGCACGATACGTCCGCACCGGGCCCGGTGGGCGCGCTGGGCCGGCTGGGTACTACCCAGCCCTTCGGTAGCGATTGGCTAGCTCCATGACAAACCTGACATACCAGTCCACATGGTTGTACGCGAAGATCGCTTTCTCCAGCTGCTTCGTACCACCGCCGGCGCCGTTCGCACACAGGTACCGCGCCGCCGAGTACACCGCGTCCACCTGGTTGTGGATGTCGGCAACCCCGTCGCCATTGGCGTCGATGCCGTAGGCCTTCCAGGTGGAGGGCAGGAACTGCATCGGCCCCTCCGCCCCAGCGGGAGAGCGGCCCGCGTTGCGGCCGTGCCCGGACTCGAGCTGACCGATCGCCGCGAGCACCTCCCACGGCAGGCCGGGGCAGGTGGTGGCGGCGTCCTTGTAGAGCTGGAGCAATGTCAGCGGCGGACGGGACACGGGAGGCACCGACGACCCCCCGGACGGTGGCACCCGGTAGATCGGTCGGACCGTCGGCCGCAGCAGGGTCACCTGCGTGTTCGGGCCGAAGGCCTGCACCGCCGCGCCGGCGAGCGTGCCACGGTCCACGCCTGGGGCGCTGACCAGCACCGCCGGATGGTTGAGGCCCAGCTCCGCAGCCTGGCCGCGGGACGCGATCACATCCGGGGGAAGCGCGAAGTCTGCAACTGCGCCCAGCCGCAGCGGCCGGGCCGGCGCCGATCCGGCCGATCCGTCCGGCACGACCGGGACGTAGGTGCCCAGCCCGGCCGAGGTGGCCGCCCGAAGGGGATAAGTGATCGCCAACTCACCGCGCGACACCGCGTCCCACAGCGCGTCGGTGCCCGCCGTGGGCTGCGGAGTGAACGACCGGAAGATCTCGGGATCCACAGCCCAGGCGTCGGCCCGCTTGCCCGCCACGGAGATCGCCCCACCCTCCACCGGCGTCGTGGCCTCCACGTGGGCCACTGAGGCGAGGCGGGTTGCGGCGGCGTCAGGATCGGTCCACGGTGGCAGCTCGATCAGCGCATCCGGGAGGTGCAGGCGGAGCGAGGTGTTCGAGGGCTGCGAAGGTCGCGCTCCCAGGGCGCCCGGGGTGGCCGGGGCGCCGGGAGCGCCCGGGGTGGCCGGGCCGGTTCCGGACGGCGTCGGGACAGGCGCGCCGGGCTGGGCAGCGGCCACCCGAACCGGCGCACCCTGAACCACCCCGATGCCCGTCCGAACCAGGAGCACGGCTGCAAGGGGCACCAGGAGCAGCAAGGGGATGAGAGTGCCCACCGTCCGCCGGGACGCCCGGCGCGGGGCAGAATAGGGTTGCCCCAGCACGGGCTGGGCCTCAGTCTGCTCCGCCCGGCTGGCGCGACGTGTCCGGCGCACCCGGGGAGTCGCTCGTCGCGATGACAGTCTCATGACCTTCCGGGATGCCGACGGACACGCCCGGCAGACCGGGCGGCACCACGCTACCCATCCGCTACCCAATTCTTGCAGCCCGGCGCGAAGTCACGCCACCGGCAGCGGTCAGGATTCCCTCGGGAGGGCGGACGAATCGTCCCTCCATCAGCCATAGTGTCAGGACAATCCTCCCTCGGATGTGGTGGGGTTGTCCTCCACCGCGGAGGTGCGCATGCAACGGTTCGGCATTGACATCGGTGGCACCGGCATCAAAGGTGCGCCTGTGGACATAGCGCGCGGCGAACTTGCCGAGCCGCGCTGGCGAATCCTGACTCCGCAGCCGGCCACCCCTGAAGCAATGGCCGGCCCGGTCGCGGATCTGGTCAAGCACTTCGGGTGGCAGGGCCCGGTCGGGGCCGCTTTTCCGGCAGTGATCAAGAATGGGGTGGCGCGTTCGGCCGCCAACGTCGACCAGGCCTGGATCGGGACCGACGTTTCCGCTGCCCTGAGCACGGCGACCGGCTGTCCCGTGACCGTGCTCAACGATGCCGACGCAGCCGGAGTCGCGGAAATGACCTACGGTGTCGGGCGGGACGCGCGCGGGCTGGTCATCCTCTGCACCCTGGGCACCGGCATCGGCAGCGCCATGTTCCTCAACGGCGAGCTGGTTCCCAACACCGAGCTCGGCCATCTCGAGATCGACGGCGTGGACGCGGAGCTGCGCGCCTCCGATGCCGCCCGCGACCGCGAAGGTCTGTCCTGGTCGCACTACTCCCGCCGGCTCGACCGGTACCTGCAGACTCTCGAAAAGCTGTTCTCCCCCGACCTGTTCATCATCGGGGGCGGCGCGAGCAAGAAGAGCGAGAAGTTCCTGCCCCGACTCAACCTGCAGACTCAGACAATCCCGGCTGCCCTGCTCAACAACGCGGGCATCGTGGGTGCCGCCCTGGCGGCCGTGCCCGCCACCGGCGCTCCGGGCGACGACAGCCCGCCTCCGCCGGGCGCCGACGGGTTCCACGACCAGGAAGTCCGGCTCGCTGGAGCGCCGGCGTGAGCATGCTGACCCCCCCGGGCCACAGTTACCAGCGTCGCCGCGGACAGTCGCGCGCGAAGATCCTCTCGATCGGGTTCGTGCTCGTCGCCCTCCTCGCGGGAGGCGCCTACTTGCTGCTCTCGCTGTTCTCGCCCGGGACGCAGGACAAGTCAGTGGCCGCACAACGCTGCCCGGCGGCCAAGCTTCTCAAGACGGGCGACGTCCACATCAAGATCGTCAACTCGACCAGGACCGACGGCCTGGCGCGCGCGACCGCTGTACAGTTCAGCAGTCGCGGCTTCAACGTCGTGTCGGTCGGCAACATCGGCGGCGCTAAGAATGCCCCGGCCACCGCCGCACCGAGGACACTCGTGCATTACGGCCTGGCCGGTCGGCAGGCGGGCGACCTGGTCGTGACCAACCTCAAACGCGCCAAACCGTTCCAGGATTCGCGGGCAGGCGCGGATGTGGAGGTCGTACTCGGAAAGGACTACGCGGGCTTGCGCGCACCCGGTCAGGTACTGGCTGACCTCGCCAAGCGGCCCTCGTCCACGCCTAACTGTGATCGTTTGCCCTGAGCCGCCCCGGACCCGGTGACCTTCCCCCGCCGAGCCGAGCACACAGAAGGAGAGTGAGCACGTGAGCACCGGAGACGGCAGCGGAGACGGCAGCGGACACCGGCTCGGTGTCGAGACTCCCGGCGGGATACCGGGCCCGCTCCCCCAGCCTGGGGAAACGGGCTGGGAGGTGCGCGAGCTGCAGCCCACAGGGCTGACGGAGGACGGCAGGTACCTCCTTCTCGTGGCCGCCGACGACCGTGGCAGGCGGTTCCGCGTCCGGGCCGACGAGCGACTGCGCGGCCTGACCCGCGGCGCGACGGGACGGCCCGGTCCGTACCAGCCACGCGTCGACAGCGCGTTGACCCCGCGTGAGATCCAAGCGCGGCTGCGGGCCGGGCAAACGGCTTCCGAGGTGGCCCGCGCCGCCGGTGTCCCGCTGGAACGCATCCAATGCTATGAAGCCCCCATGCTGGCGGAGCGGGCGCGGGTGGTCGAGCAAGCCCGGGCCGCCCGCCCACCAGTCCGTGGCGAGGAACCGCGCCGGCCCCTCGGCGAGATCGTCGCCGAACGGCTCGCACAGCGGGACCTCGGCGAAGACGCCACACACTGGGACGCCTGGCGCCGCGTAGACGGCACCTGGACCGTGCAGATGATCTTTCCTCGGGATGACTCGATGGTCACGGCACGCTGGCTCTGGGATCCGGCGGTGGGTAGGGTCCGCCCGCACGACGACGAGGCAGCGGCGCTGCTCGACCCTGCGCCCGCGCCAGTGCCGGCACCTGGGCACTTGCCCGCCGCGGTGTTCGCCACGGCGTCGACCCCTCGGCCCGCCCCGGTAACCGGCCCAGATGTGCCCGCGAACCCCGATGCGGTGCCGATGGCCCCTCCGGGCCTTCCGGCCGCGCCGGGGTCCGCCGCGCCCCCCGAGCCCCCCGCTCCCCCGCTCTCTGCGGCTCCTCCCACGGCTCCGGTGCCAGAGGCCGTAGCCCTCACGCTGGTGCCGATAGCCCCCGACCCGGGTTCCGCAAGCGGCGCCCATGACGCGCGCACTGGCTTGCCCGCCGACTCCCATGCTGTCGACCCCCCTGCGGCCGGCAGCACGCAGGACGCGGCTGTAGACGGCGAGGACGCACGGACAACCAGCGCGGCGCGCGCGCCGCGCCGCCGAGGCCGCAGAGAGGTTCCGGCGTGGGACGACATCGTCTTCGGGGCGAAGGGGGGGTGACGCCTCGGGCGACGGACGTCGCTTTCCGCTCGGTGTAGATGCGTGTCAGCGTCACAGACTCGGAGGCGAGTTGACCGGAATGTTGCATTCGGCGAGGCGGCCGTCTGCGCACGGCAGGGGTCAGCGAGCCATCGCGGGGCCGCGCCGCCACAGGCGGGGTGCTGGCCGCACCGCACCCGCTGACTCAAGACATCGGGAGACAACGGAACGCAACGGGGGGCAACGGCGTTGTCCTAACCGTGACAGCAACACTGACAAGAAGCCTGTCGGCTTCCGATCGATGCGACCGGTGCGGGGCACGAGCGTACGTCCGGGCGGTGCTGCCCGGTGGAGGCAATCTGCTGTTCTGCCGCCACCATGCACGCCAGCACGAGCCCAGACTCCGCCAGGTCGCGATTGAGATCACTGAAGAGAGTGACGACCCCGCGGGCTGACCACCGCCATTTCTTGGACGATGGGGCGGTGTCCAGGGGCACCGCCCCATCGTCATGGGTGGACCGCAAATGGCCGCCCAGGGCCTCAAGGGTCCCCGTCGCGATGCGCCGGGCCGCGGTTGCGGGCTCCCTGGCCGCGGCGGCTATCTCCTTGAGTGCGTGTGCGCAGGCGTCCTCCGCGTCCCACACGCAGGCGCCCTCCGCGTCTCAAGCGGCCGCGGAGGCCCCCGCACCCACGCAGACGACCACACCGGCCGGCGCTTCTACCCCGGCCCCTCCGGCCGGCACATCCACCCCACCCGACGCCCCCACAGACGCCCCGCAATCGGTACCAGCCGCAACGCCAGTGCCCCCGCTATCCGGGACCCTGCGGGTCAACCTCTACGGCGACTCGATCGGTTGGGAAACCGAGGACGCGTTGGCTGCGGACCTGGCCGCGACCGGTCGCGCAACCCTGAAGCGCGAGGTGTTCCCCGGCACGGCCGTCTGCGACTGGCTGTCCTACATGCGTCGCGACCTCGCCAACTCGCCTCCCCAGGCAGCGGTTCTGGTCTTCCGCGGCGTCAACTACACGCCATGCGTCCGCGGTCCGGGCGGACAGCGGTTGACCGGCGCTGCCCTGGCCGACAGGTTCGAGGCCGACACCCGCACCGCGGTCGGGCTCCTGACGCCCGCCGGAGTACACGTCTACCTGGTCCGCGCCCCCGTCGCCCGAAACGACGACATGCCGGCCCTCGTCGGCGACCGCTTCGCCCGAGTAGCCCAGTCGATGCCAGGCGCCACCTACGTGGATGCCGGAGCGATCGACGAAGGCCCCGACCGCACGTTCGTGACGGCCCTGCCCTGCCTGCCGACCGAGACCTGCACCCGGACGGACGCCGACGGCGCGCCGGTCACGGTTGTCCGCAGCCCGGACGGGTCGCATTTCTGCCCGGTTGTCCCGCCGCCGTGGGTCAAGTGCCCTGTCTACTCGCCGGGTGCGATCCGCTTCGCCGCGGAAGTCTTCGAGGCGATCAGGCAGACGCAACTGGGGTGAGGAATCGGTTCCGCCCTAGCCTTACGGGCATGCCGAGCGAGGACCAGAACTCCGACCGCAGCCACGCTGACGAGCCTCCCGCCCCGGAAGGCACCACGTCCCACGACATCAAGATTCCCCAGGCGCTGCGCCTTTTCATGGAGCAAGGGTGGGCGGAGCCGGCGCCCCTTGCGGTCGCTCCGTCCGCGGCCGCGCCATCCCGTGCGGCACGACGGGCACGCCTCGCCGAACACTTTCCCGGCGACACGTTAATCATTCCGACCGGCACGTTGCGGGTCCGGGCCAACGACACCGACTACCGGTTCCGGCCTGCGAGCGACTTCTACTGGCTGACTGGCGATCCCGAGCCCGACGACGTCCTTGTGCTGGCACCCAGCGGCGCCAGACTGTTCGTCCCCGCGCGCTCGGAGCGCCCCTCACCCCGGTTCTACACCGACCGGCGTCACGGCGAGCTGTGGGTGGGGCCCCGGTTCGGGCCCGAGGAGACGGCTGCCGCGCTGGACATCGACACCGCGCCCCTGGAGGAGCTGGAGAAGGCGCTTGACGGGGTGAGCGGCGCGCGGGTGCTGCGCGGGCTCAACCGCCGCGTCGACGAGCTGGTCGCAACCGAGGACAGCCGTCGGGACCGGGAACTGGCCGCGGTGCTGTCCGAGCTGCGCCTCGTCAAGGACGATCACGAGATCGCCCAGCTCGAGGAGGCCGTCGCGGCTACGGTTCTGGCCTTCGAGGACGTGGTCCGCGCCTTGCCGGACGCCATCCGGCACGACCGGGGCGAGCGATGGATCGAGGGCACGTTCAACCGCCGCGCCCGCGCCGAGGGCAACGACGTGGGCTACGGCAGCATCTGCGCCTGCGGCCCGCACGCGACGATCCTGCACTGGGAACGCAACGACGGCCGGGTACGGCCCGACCAGCTGCTCCTGCTCGACGCCGGCGTCGAATCCCGCGAGCTCTACACCGCCGACGTCACCCGCACCCTGCCCATCGGCGGGCGATGGCCGGCGACCGAGCGCTCGATCTACGAGGCTGTGCTGTCCGCGCAGCGCACGGCCATCGCGATCGTGCGGCCCGGCGCGGCCTTCCTCGACCCGCACCGCGCCGCCATGGAAGTGCTCGCGGAAGCCCTGCGCGAGTGGGGCATTCTCGATGTGCCGGTCTCGCTTGCGCTGTCGGAGGACCTGGAGGCCGAAGGCGCCGGTGTGCACCGGCGCTGGACGCTGCACGGCACCTCGCACATGCTCGGTCTGGACGTGCACGACTGCGCCGCCGCCCGCAACGAGCACTACCGGGACGGGGTGCTCGTGGAAGGCATGGTGCTCACGATCGAGCCCGGGCTGTACTTCCAGCCCGACGACCTGCGGGTCCCCGCCCGGTTCCGGGGCATCGGCGTGCGCATCGAGGATGACGTCGTGGTCACCGCCGACGGCTGCCGGGTGCTGTCTGCCGCGCTGCCCACCGACCCCGATGACATCGAGGAGTGGATGGCGCGCCTGCAAGCCGATCGAGGCGATCAAGCCGGTTAGGCAGTCGGTGGCTGCCCGGCCGGGGGCAGGAATTCCGCCACCAGGGCGACCCGGTCGGCGTCGAGAGCCGGGGCAGGTGGCCGCTCGGGCGGGTCCGGATAGGCCGACATCTTGATGGGGTTGCCGAGGACGGGGAGCCCGCCCGAATGCACCACCATCTGCCGGGCCTGCGCCTGCGCGCCGCCGAGCGCCTCGGCGACGTCGAGTATCAGGGAACAGGGGACGCCCGCACGGTCCAGCTCGGCCAGCCAGTCCTCGGCCGCGCGCTGCTGAAGCGTCGATTCCATGTCGGCCTTCAGGGCCTCGCGGTGGTCGAAGCGCCCCTCGTTGCTGGCATAGCGCACGTCCGTGATCAGCTCGGGGCGATCCAGCACCCGGCAGAGGCGTCGGAACAGGACGTCGTTGGCGGCGCAGATGACGATCGACCGGTCGGCGCAGGCGAAGGTGTCGAACGGCGCGATCGAGAAGTGCGCATTGCCGATCCGGGGTGGCTGCACGCCGGTCGCCAGGTAGCTGAGCCCGGCGCTCTCCAGCAGCGACAGGGTCGAGTCGTACATGGCGATGTCGATGTAGCTGCCCACGCCCGACCTTGCCCTGCCGAGCAGGGCGGCGGTGATGGCCCCGAACGTATACAGGCCGCCGGCGATGTCGCTGATAGGCACGCCCGGCTTCGCCGGCGTCCCCTCCGCCTCCCCGGTGATGGACATGACCCCGCTCATGGCCTGGACGACAGCGTCGTAGGCAGGCTTGAGCCGCAGCGGCCCCGACTGGCCGAAGCCGCTGATACTCGCGTAGACCAGCCCGGGGTTGCGGGCGGCCAGCGTCGTGTAGTCGAGCCCAAGCCGGTCCATGACCCCCGGGCGGAAGTTCTCCACGACGACGTCGGCGCGGTCGATCATCGCGAGCAGCAGTGGCCGGTCCGCCTTCGACTTCAAGTCGACCGTCAGCGACTGCTTGCCCCGGTTGACCCGCGCGAAATACAGGCTGTGGCGCCCGTCCGGGCCGTCGAGGAAAGGGCCGAACGCCCGGGAGTCGTCCCCCACCCCGGGCCGTTCGATCTTGATGACCCGCGCCCCGAGGTCAGCGAGCAGCATGGTCGCGAACGGTCCGGCGAGCACCCGGGAGAAATCCACGACCAGGAGCCCGTCGAGCGGGCCCACAGGAGGATTCGGGCGGTCAACCACGCGTGCCACCGTAGCCGTCGGCGCTGCTGGGCAGGCTACGGTGCGGGTCGCACCGACGTGTCTCCGGGCCCCAGCGGCCCCCTGCGCGCCCTCCGCGCCCCCTCAGGGTCCGAACGCCATGCGGAAGGTGAC
>JADGOW010000191.1 GCA_017882765.1 Frankiaceae bacterium | reverse complement strand
CCGCGAGGCTGCCCGGCGCCCTGCGCGATCTGTTCCGGGACGTGGGCGACCATCTCAATGTCGTGACCAGCCAGATCGCCGGGTACGACGAACTGGTCGGCAGCCTGCTTCAGGTCAATTTGGCCCAGGTGGCTGTCGTCCAGAACTCGGACATGCGCAAGATCAGCGCCTGGGCGGCGATCGTGGCGGTGCCCACGATGCTGGCGGGCATCTACGGCATGAACTTCGAGCACATGCCGGAGCTGACCTGGCGGTTCGGCTACCCGCTGGTCTTGTTGATCATGGCAGTCGCCTGCGTTGTCCTCTACCGCGCCTTCAAGCGCAACAACTGGCTCTAGCAGCCCCGCAGTTTGCCAGGTGACTGTTTGGTCACCTATCTTCCGGGGATGACCGACGACGATCGGGTGTTCAAGGCGTTGGCCGACCCGACTCGGCGCCTGCTGCTCGATCGGCTCTTCGCGCGGGACGGCCGCACGCTCACCGAG
This sequence comes from Frankiaceae bacterium, assembly GCA_017882765.1. GTDB lineage: Bacteria > Actinomycetota > Actinomycetes > Frankiales > Frankiaceae > JADGOW01. Next base: position 5,150 of record JADGOW010000191.1, on the reverse strand, counting down.
CTCGAGTCCGATCTGGCGATGACCCGGTTCGGGGTGATGAAGCACCTGCGCGTCCTGGAGGACGCCGGGCTCGTGGTCACGCGCCGGTCCGGCCGGGAGAAACGCCACTTCCTGAACCCGGTGCCGATCCGGCTGATCCACGACCGGTGGATCGACAAGTACACCGAGCGCCGGGTGTCGGCACTGGTGGAACTCAAGGCGGAGCTGGAACGCCCCAGCACAGACCAGCCCACCCGAGGTGATCCGTCCGAGTCGTGAGCACTGGCGCCAGGCGATGGACCCTTCTCCACTGCGGACGGTGCACCTGGGCGGATCACGCTTGGGGGGCGCCAGCTCAGCCCCTCAGGATCGGCTTGCCCCCGCACCGAGATCGGCCACCCGCGCCTGCTCGCGCAGGTGATCGCCGTACACCACGCCGAGGAACCGCTCGACCGCGCGAGCGGACGCGTCGGCGCGCAGCGAGCCGAAGATGTCAAAGGCGTGCTGCGCGCCCGGGAACTCGGCATAGCCGACAGGCGCCGTGGACGCCTCCCGCAGCAGCGAGACGAACGCCCGGGCCTGCGCGACGGGGACCAAGGTGTCGTGCGTTCCGTGCAGGACGAAGAACGGCGGCACGTCCGCCCGGACGTGGCTCATCGGCGACGCTGCGTCGAAGACGTCGAACGCGGCGGCGATCGAAACCTTGACCACCCGCTCTTCCAGGAGGGCGATGAGGCCGCGGCCGCCGGTGCCGGCTCGGTTCGTCCAGTCGTAGACGCCGTAGAACGGTGCCGCCGCCACGACGCTGGTGTCGACCTCCTCGAAGCCCGGTTGCCACAGGCGATCCCGGGCGGTGAGCGCATGCAGCGCCGACAGGTGCCCGCCCGCCGACCCACCAGTGATCGCCACGAAACCGGGGTCGCCGCCGTGTCCGGCGATGCGGGTCTTCACCCAGGCCATCGCGCGCTTGACGTCGAGGATCTGGTCCGGCCACGTCGAACGCGGGCTGAGCCGGTAGTTCAGCGACACGCACACCCAGCCGCGCTCGGCCAGGTGACTCATCAGCGGGTACGCCTGGCCCCGCTTGTTGCCGTACAGCCACGCACCGCCGTGCACCTGGACGAGCACCGGTGCTCGGGCGTCGAGGGGAAGGTCTGTGCGCCGCCAGATGTCGAGGTAGTTCGCCCGGCCGAACTCCCCGTAGGGCAGGTCGGCGTCGTGGGCGTAGCGGCGGCGCACGCGCAGCATCCGCACCCCGCCCGGCTGCCGCCGCAGCGGCGCCCCCCGCTCCGGCCAGGCAGGATGGGCGATGCGCTCCAGGTAGTCGGCACCGAGGGCCTCGACCAGCGCCGCCTCGACGATCGCCCCCGCCCCGCGGGCCTGCAGATGCAGGGCGACAAGCGCGGCCGCCGACGTAGCGGACAACGCCAGACCCGCCCGTCCAGCCCGCGTGCGGGCTGCCCCGCGACGCAGCGCCACCGCGGCCCCCAGAGCATGGGCGGCCGCGTGGCTCAGCGGCAGTTCGGAGGGGGTGAAGCCGGCCGCCCACGCGGCGATCGCGGGGCGTCCCCGGTAGGCAAGCGGGTAGGCCGCGTTGGCTGTGTGCAGCGCGCCCGCCGCGCTCGCGAGCAGGAACCCGCGGCCTACGTCCCTGCGTGCTGCCTCCCTGCGTGCTGCGTCCCCGCGGCCTACGTCCCTGCGTGCTGCGTCCCTGCGCCGGGCCTGCATGCTCAGTCCAGCGGGGGTCGAGCTATCAGATCCCGCAGCTCCGCCCTCGCCGCTTCGAGGTCCGCGGGCGTCTTGACCGGCAGGAAGCGCCGTCGCGGCCCCTCGATGGGCACCTGCAGATACGTCGTAGGCAGGAACGCCGTGGCCTCGTGATAGAGGTGCTCCAGTTGCACGGCCTTGCGCTCCTCCACCGATTTCTCGACGAAGAGCCAGGTCAGGTCGAAGTCGCGGTCCAGCGCGCCGATGTCGAAGGTCATGGTGTTGACGTTGGTGGCGGGCAGCGAGCTGTGGTCGAAGCCGGGCGGGAAGCGCATCGACTCCAGAATCTGCATCCGGCCGTCCACCAGGGCGGGCGCGCCGCCCACCTCGCCGGTGTTGGCCGACACCTCGATGGTCAGCGGACGCCCCGCGCCGATGTGTGAGCCGAGCACGGCGGGCTCGAGCCGGGCGGGCACGTTGTCCACGTTGGACACCATCACATAGCGGACGCCCCGCGAACGGAGCTGCTCAAGCGTCCCGGAATGCCGGAAGGCAGCCAGGAAGTCCCCGTGGCCCGGGCTGTACAGCGACACCCCCCCGTCGCGGGTGTGGAACAGGCTGCAGTCGCGTTCCAGCCGCAGGGACACGTACTGGCTGAAGTACAACGGCTCATTGGCAACGCGGGACGAAAGGAACTCCCGGGTGGCCCGGTCGGTCGCGAAGCTGTTCATCACCGCCGTCGGCACAGAGGTCTCCAGCAGCCGCGCCAGCTCGCCCGTCTGCGCGAGCTTGAGCTCCAGGAAGCTCTTCCCGTCGACCGCCTCCACGACGCCTTTCACCACGCCGCCGAACCGGGTGGCCATCCCACCGTTGAGGACGGCGGATGCGACCAGGCCGGCCCGCAGCGCCTCGATCCCGGCTGCGCGCGCCTCGTCGTAGCCGTCCTCCCCCGGCTCGGGCAGCAGCGTGATGTCAGCGGCAGCGGGGGCCTCCACCCGCCCACGCACGACGTTGCTCTCCGGGGACAGCGAACCGCCGCACACCCGCGACCGCAGGACCGTGAACTGCTGCTCGTCGAAGCCGTACCGGTCCAGTGTCCGCCGAGTGGCCTCGTCCACCGATTCGATCACGCTCACGGCCGTGAGCCGCCCATCTCGGAACGCTGTGCACGCACCACCGCGGTATCCCTCCAGCTCAGGCCCATACCGCCGGTCAGTATCGCGCGCGGCGAGCGTCCCGGCACGCGTGGGGCCCGCAACGACCGCCGACGCCCGCGGAGAAAGAAACGGTCCTGCGACCGGGGGGTCGCGGACTTTCGGCCATCGGCAGGGAACCACCAGGGGGCCTAGCGTCGTAACCAGGTGACGTTTAAGGGAGCCGGGACATGGGCGCGCGCACGGAAGTCCGGATGCGGGAGCTCGATGCCTTCTCTTGGACAGGGGAACAGGACGCCCTGCTGCGCAGGACGATCGTGGCGGTTGCGGTGCTGCCCGGCACGACGGACTGGGCCAGGGTCACCGAACGGATGGACCGCCTCGCCCGCGCCGTCCCGATGTGTCGCCAGCGGGTGGTCGAGGCGCTCACCTTTCCGGTCTACTGCTCGGGCGCCCCGGTCGAAGGGCTCTCCTCCAACAGCCCGACCGCCGGTTCGGCCGTCAACACGACCGTGATTTCCTATCGGGGGGTGTACAACGTCGGCGTCAACATAGACACAGCGGCTGTGCACGACCCCGAGGTATTGCTCGACTGTCTGCGTCACGGCTTTGAGGAGGTTCTTGCGCTGTCCGGTGCGCACGCACCCGTGAGGCCGCCTCTGCGCGAAGCCAGGGAGGCGCCGACGGCCTAGTACAGCGCCAGGGCGGTGACGCCGACGGGGACGTGGAGGAGAGATGCGAGGAGTCAAATGGCCGGTGACGTAGTCGACTACACGGTCTCGCTGCACGGCGAGGACGTGCATGTCGTGCGGGCGGGGGCCGGTTCCGCGGTCGTCCTCCTCCACGGCGTACTGGGCAGCCGGCACGACTGGCGCCGGCTCGTGAAGCTGCTCGCGCGGGACTTCATGGTCATCGCACCCGACCTGCTGGGCCACGGCGACTCGGCGCATAAGTTTGCCGACTTCTCCCTTGGCGCGCACGCCGGGCGGCTCCGCGACCTGCTCGACCGACTCGGGGTGAAAGACGCGACCCTCGTGGGGCACTCTCTCGGCGGGGGCGTGGCGATGCAGTACGCGTGGCTGTTCCCGGAAAGGTGCCGTCGGCTCGTGCTTGTCAGCAGCGGCGGGCTGGGTCGCGACCTGAGCATGCTGCTGCGGGCACCGACCTTGCCCGGCGCCTCCTGGGTGCTGCCGCTGGTGAGCTCGAAGCCGCTGCGCAGAACTGGCGTGATGGTGACCAGGGCGCTTCGCGGGTTGGGGCTCATGTCCGCGACGGACGCCGAGGAGGTGTGGCGCAGCTACGTGACCCTCGGCGACGCCGAGATGCGTCGGGCCTTCGTCACGACGATCCGAACCGTCGTCGACCCGGGTGGTCAGACCGTCAGCGGCCTGGAACGGATGCAGTCGCGGACTGGCATTCCCATCATGATCGTGTGGGGCGTGGTCTCCTCCTGCACCATGCTCGTGAAGGACGCCACCGGCTTTTACGCCATCCGCTTCCTGCTCGGTATCGTGGAGTCGGGATTCTTTCCAGGCGTGATTCTGTACCTGACCTTCTGGTTCACCGGAAAGCACCGGGCCAAAATGGTGGCGGCCTTTATGAGCGCCATTCCGCTTTCGGGTGTGATCGCAAGTCCCATCTCGGGCTGGATCCTGCAACGGATGAGCGGCGCCGGCCACCTCGCGGCGTGGCAGTGGCTCTTCCTGATGGAGGGCGTCCCTTCGCTCGTCGCCGGCGCGGTGGCTCTTTATTTCCTCACCGACAATCCCGCCCACGCGGCGTGGCTTACCGCGCCCGAGAAGGAACTGGTGCTGGCGCGCCTGCGGGAAGAAGAAGCCCTCAAGAACAAGGGCGGTAAAGGAGGCCACCGGCTGCTGGATGCGTTTCGCAGCCCCGACGTCTGGCTGTTGTGCCTCGTCTACTTCGGATTCGTGCTGGGCAACTATGGGCTGGGCTTCTGGATGCCGCAGGTGATCAAGGAGACCCTCACCAAAGACCCGCTCGCCATCGGGTGGCTTTCGGTGATTCCCTGGGGCGCGTCGGCAATCGTCATGATCGTGGTCGGCCACCATTCGGACAAGACCGGCGAGCGGCGCTGGCACATCGCGCTGGCCGGGTTGCTGCAGGCGGTGGCGTTCAGCATCTCGGCGATTCCCGGAATCTCGGGCATCGCCGGTTTCATCGCGCTCACGTTCGCCACCATCGGGATCATGTGCACGCTATCGCTGTTCTGGTCGCTGCCGACTTCCCTGCTTTCCGGGGTGGCGGCGGCGGCCGGCATCGCGTGGATCAACTCCGTGGGGAACCTGG
>JADGOW010000044.1 GCA_017882765.1 Frankiaceae bacterium | reverse complement strand
GGACGCTCTTACTGGCCCAGCCACCGGTCGTGCCGCAGGATCGTCCCATGAGCCTGCGCAAGGTGCTGTACACCGCCGAGGCGAGCACTGACGGCGGCCGGGAGGGAGTGGTCCGCTCGTCCGACGGGCGGCTGAAGGTGTCGCTGTCGGTGCCCGTCGAGCTGCGGGGTGCCGGCGGTGACGGCACCAACCCTGAGCAACTCTTCGCGGCCGGGTACGCAGCCTGCTATCAGTCGGCCCTTTTCCTCGTCGCTGCCGGACGCAGGATTGACATCTCCGGCTCGCGGGTCACAGTTCGAGTGGGTCTGGGCCCGACCGGCACCGGTGGCATGGGCCTGGCGGTGCAGCTTGACTTCGACGCCTCCGCGCTCAGCCCGGACGACGCGGCCGCCCTGATGCGCCGCGCATACGAGGTCTGTCCGTACTCCAACGCGACGCGCGGAAATGTCGACGTGGTCCTGAGCTTCAAGGGGTCGCCCTTGTGAGATTGCACGACCCCAGTCAGACTGGCGTGGCCCTGCCCGGGAGGGAACCGGACGGAGACCTGTCTCCCCGCGCGTCAGTGTGGCAAGGGGTTTGGAGCTACCGCCTCCGTCAAATGACGCACCCTGAGGACGCCGGCCCCAGCGCGACGGTCGAACTCTTGGCTACGTGTACCTAACCGTCGTAATGCGCGTGGTTGCATTCCACCAGATACGGCCGCGCTGGAAGTCGCTTTCGCGGCCTCCGGGGATGCCGAACTCGTCGGTGGTGGGGTAACCCAGGCGACTTCGTTCCCAGCCAAGTGCCGCCCATTTGCCGCGGATCGCTCCGTAGACGGCGTGCGCGTCGGTGGCCGGTGTCCAGTAAATAGATCTGCCTCCGGTGAAGTGGTTGTAACGTCCGATGCGATCTGGCGTCCCGGACTCGTCGTTGACCGGCAACCCGTAACCCGAGGGCCCTCGGAGGGCGAGGTACCGTAGCAGAATCGAGCCGTGGACTTCGTGCGCGCCGGTCGCCGACGACCAGTACACGCGGCCGCGCTGGAAGTCGCTTTCACGGCCTCCGGTCACCGGCAGTTCATCGGACGTGGGGAATCCGAGCCAACCGGTTGGTCCGCCAAAGGACAAGTAGCGGGCAAGAATCGCACCGTGGACTTCGTGGACTCCGGTGGGTGGCGACCAGTAGAGCCTGCCGCCCGTATAAGTTCGGGTCCGACCCGTTCCCGTCGAAACCTCGGGGCCGGTTGGCGCGCCGAGGAAGGAGTTAGCTCCTCCAAGCGCGGTATAGCGCTGATCGATGGCTGTTTGATAGTTGGCCGAGAGTGTCGTATCGGCGTTCGGCATGACCAGGGTGTGGTCGGGGCTGCCGCCGTCGGACCAGCCGGTAAACGTGAGGTACTGGTAGCGCGTCGGCACCGATACCGAGTTCGTCGAACCGGCCACGGCTTGTATCGTTGAGACGGCAAAACCGTCGATATTTGCCGGCGCTGGCGACGCTACCGAGAGCGTGTGCAGGTTGGGCAAGATGGTGTAGGTCTGTGCGGCGGTTGTCCCGGCGCTGTTCGTGGCCGTGAACGTTAGTTGTTCGCTGGTGTTTTGCCCGTGGTCTGGGAAGATCGTTGCGTACTGGACCTGACCGCTGGCATCCGGGGTCAAGGTTTGCGGTGCCCCGTCGTAGTGGTTGTGACAGTCGCTCGGAGCTGGGCAATGGACCATCATTGTCGAGACGGTGACCGGTAGCGAGGCGCCTTGGTGGTCCTTGGCGACCGCGTTCAGGCTGACGATGTCGCCCACGGAGAACTTGCTCCCGGCGGGCGGTGTAATGAGTTGTAGCGTGGGCGGGAAATCGCCAGGAGTGACAGTCACCGATGTTGTGCCGGTGGCGCCGAGTCGGTCCGTCGCGGATATCGTCGCCGTGAACGTTGTGCCCGCGCCGTATGCGTGGCAGATTTTCAGACCGGTTGCAGAAGTTCCGTCGCCGAAGTCGGCGCTGACAGTGAAGGTATCACCGTCAGGGTCGTACGAACCGGTGGCGTCGAAGCAGACATTCCGGGCGATCGGGTCGGCGTTGGCGGTGGTTACCGTCACCTCCGGCGCGTGGTTGCCCGGTGCGTACTCGATGCGGTTGATGGTACTTGTTGTGATGTCGGCGACGTACACGTCGCCGCCCGGCCCGATCTTGAAGCTCACCGGCCCGCCGATGGCTGAGGCGAAACCGTTCGGTTCCGGCGCACGCTGGATGGTGGTGCCGTCGGTGGCCAGGGTGAATATGCGACTTGGACTGTTCGGCGGGTAGTCGCCGAAGAAGTAACTCTTCCGATAGGCAGCTGGGTAGCTGGTTCCGTTGTAAAAGACGCCTCCGACGGCCGCTGCACTGTGCAGCGCGCCGTTGTAGAAGTGTGGAAACTCGTACAGCGGCATGGCTGGGGCGGGGATCGTTTCTTTGCGGGTCCCGTCCGGGTTGTCGAGCTGGGTGAAGGTGTAATAGTCGAGGCACTCTTTGAATACATCGTAGCCTGGCGTGTGGTGTCCGGCTTCCCAGCACGGCCATCCACCGACGAAACCGGCGCGCACCACGTCGATTTCTTCGTAGCTGGTCCAGCCGACATCGCCCACATACAAGGTGCCGCCGGACTGCGGGTCGATCGAGAAACGGAATGGGTTACGGAATCCGGACGCAAACATTCGCCCGCGCCAGGAGCCTGCCGGTGCCTTGGCGAGGTACGGGTTGCCGGTCACGCCGTTACCGTTGGCGTCGATGTGGAGAATCTTCCCGTGCGGGTCGTCGGGGTCGAGTGCCCTGCGCGCCAGGTGGTCGGCGTAGCCGAAACTGGCGGCGTCGCCAAAGCCAACGTACAGACTGTCGTCGGGGGCCACCGCAACGGTACCCGGTCCATGCGAGTTGTTGGCGCTGACCGCGTCGAGTTGGGTGATGCCGTCCAAGAGCACCTTGTCTGGGCGCAAGGCGGTCGGGGCGAGCGGGTTGGTGGCGATCCAGCGTTCGAGACGGCTGGTCGGTTTGCCGCCCGGACCGACGTAGGTGTAGAGCAGGAACACGGTGCCGTCCGCACCGTATTTGTTCGACAAAGCGAGGCTGATGAGCCCCATGTCGCCCTGGGAGAAGACCGGGATGTGGGCAAGAGTGCGCGCTGCGTTCGTGGCGTCGAGGTAGACCACGTCTCCTGACGCCTTGCCTATTGTCAGCCGGCTAGCCGTGAGCTTGCCGGTGCTGTCCGGAAGGAACTGGAAGTCGGTGAGCTGGGTTTGCCCTGACGGGATCGAGACCGTGATGAACCCGGGGGGAAGAGCCGGGGCGGCGTCGGCACTGTTGCCGGCAGCTACGAGAAACGACAGCAGGACGGCCGATATCGTCGCGACGGATAGGCCTACACGCCGCAAACCCCGGTGACGGAACCGCATTGATGGTGCCGTCATCGCTCGGAAGCCGTCGGGTAAGCGCTGATGGCGACTATCTGCACCCCGAAAGACTCTGTTGCGCCGCGCCGCGGCTGAACCCGCACACGGCGGAGACCGGCCATGCCCTTGGCGTAGTGCGATGGGAACTTTGGCCGCCATCGCCAGCCGGTCAGGGCCAAGCCAGGGCTAACCGTTAGGCGGCACCGGAAGAAGGCGGGCTTAAGGAGAAGCCGGCTGCCGAACCCACCCGCCCTGTCTCCTATCTCCGCTGCTCAACCCGCACGCAGGCGGACAGTCTCCCGTGATTCAAGCCCCCGCATCCATACGGATAGAGGCCGGTACAGCCGTATGCCGACAAAGGGCACGGGCCGCGCCATCAACGGCGATTAGGCCGACCGAGTTAGCCTGAAATGCTCAGCTCGGCCCGATGTCAATAGTCTCGATGGAATTCGGACACAAACAGGTCGTCTATGCAACGACGGCGGGCCGGATCCAGTTCGTGGCCTGTGGATCCGTCAGTTACGCGTCATGTCAAGGTTGACCGAGGCGCCGTGGCGGAACCCCTGGTCCACCTTCGAGTCAGTGCGGAAGGTCAAGGTGAAGTCACCGCCCCAGTGCGGCACTGCGGGCCCCGCGTCCTGGGACTGCGGGTCCTCGCTGCAGGAGCCCAGACAGTCGTTGACCTTCGGCACGCCTGCCAGCCCGAGGGCAGTGGGCGCTACGGTGACCTCAGCAGGTGACAGCCCTGTCCGGCGTAGCGTCGGGGCGTGCACGTGAGAGGCGACCGGTTCGTGCGGCACGGCGGGGGCGGGCCACCGCGGGGCCGGGCAGCACGGGGCCGGGCACTCCGGCGGGACAGCGCGCGGCCGTGACCCTGTATCTGCAGCGCGCCGAGCGCGCCGACCGCCTGGTCGAGGGGCTCGCCGCCGTCCTTGCGGACGCCCCGGCTGACCCCTTCACCGGCGAGGTGGTCGCCGTCCCGACCCGGGGCATGGAGCGATGGGTCACGCAGCGGCTGTCGCACGTTCTCGGTGCCACGGCCGGGCGCGCGGACGGGGTGTGCGCCAACGTCGCGTTTCCTTCTCCGGACGAGATGCTCGGCGACGCTGTCGCCGCCGCGTCGGGCATCGACCCCCGCCAGGATCCGTGGCGGCCCGACCGGACGGTCTGGCCGCTGCTGCACGTGATGGATGAGAGCGCTGGGCAAGGCTGGTGCGCTCCCCTGACCTCGTACCTGCGCGCGGGGTCGGACGACCCTGTGGTGCAGGGGCGGCGGTTCGCGGCGGCCAGCCACCTCGCCGAGCTGTTCGCCTCCTACGGCACCAACCGCCCCGCGATGCTGCAGGCGTGGGCGACCGGCGACGACACCGACGGTTTGGGCGAGCGGCTTCCCGTCGACGTGCGGTGGCAGGCGGCGCTGTGGCGGCGCCTGCGGGCCAGGCTGGCGCAGCCGTCCCCGGCCGAGCGGCTGGGGCCGGCCTGCGACGCGCTGCGCGAAAGGCCTGACCTGGCCGCCCTGCCCGAGCGGCTGTCGCTGTTCGGGCTGACCCGGCTACCACCCGGGCAGCTGGCCGTGCTCGCCGCGCTCGCAGCCGGGCGGCAGGTGCACCTGTGGCTGCTGCACCCGTCGGCCGCTCTGTGGGCGCGCGTGCTTCCGCTCGCGTCGGGGCCGACGCGACGCCGCGAGGATCCCACTGCCGACCAGGTACGTAACCCGCTGCTGGCCTCCCTGGGTCGCGACGCCCGGGAACTGCAGCGGGTGCTCACCGACCCCGGCGTCCTCGTCGGGGACCGCCACCTTGCGCTGGCGACGCGAACCGACACGCTGCTGGCCAGGGTGCAGCACGACCTGCGGCACGACCGGGAACCGGCCGGAATCCCGCGGGCAGGGGCGGACGACGTCCGGCCCGTGCTCGGCGGCACGGACGCGAGCCTGCAGGTACACGCCTGTCACGGCCGCGTCCGGCAGGTCGAGGTGCTGCGCGACGTGTTGTTGGGCCTGCTTGCCGACGACCCCGTCCTGGAACCCAGGGACGTGCTTGTCATGTGCCCGGATGTCGAAGCGTTCGCCCCGCTGATCTGGGCGGCGTTCGGGCTGGCTGGCAGCGGGGAGGAAACCTCCCCGAACCCCGGGCACGGTCTGCGCGTGCGACTGGCCGACCGGTCCCTGCGGCAGACCAACCCGCTGCTCACAGCGGTCGGCCGGCTGCTCGATCTGGCCGATGCGCGGCTGACCGGCACCGAAGTGCTCGACTTCGCCGACCTCGCGCCGGTGCGGCGCCGGTTCTGCTTCGACGACGACGAGTTGGCGCGAGCCCGCGAGTGGGCCGCCGAGGCGGGTGTCCGCTGGGGTCTCGACCGCGACACCCGGGCCCGGTTCCAGCTGGACCGGTTCGGCCAGAACACCTGGCAGGCGGGCATCGACCGGCTGCTTCTGGGCACCGCGATGTCCGAGGAGGAGCGGTGCTGGGTCGGCCTGGCCCTTCCCCTCGACGATGTGGGCAGCCAGGACGTCGACCTCGTCGGACGCTTCGCCGAATACGTCGACCGCCTGCGGGACGCGCTGGCCGCGCTCGCGGGGCCGCAGCCGCTCGAGGCCTGGCTGGAAGGCATCGACAACGCGGTGAGCAGCCTCGCCGCGGTCTCCGAGCGTGACGGGTGGCAGGCCGCCCAGCTCGCCCGCGAGCTTTCCGACGTCGCGGAGTCGGCGGCTACCGCGGGGCCCGGCGTGCCGCTGGCCCTCCAGGACGTCCGGACCCTGTTCGCCGGCCGGGTCCGGGGACGCCCCACACGCGCGAACTTCCGCACCGGCAATCTCACGGTGTGCACGCTCAACCCGATGCGCTCGGTGCCGCACAAGGTCGTGTGCCTGCTGGGCCTGGACGACGGGGTCTTCCCGCGGGCGGTCGCGGCCGACGGCGACGACGTCCTCGCGCGAGATCCGTGCGTCGGTGAGCGCGATCCGCGCAGCGAGGACAGGCAGCTCTTCCTGGACGCGGTCCTGAGCGCAACGGAGCACCTCGTCATCACCTACGACGGCGCGGACGAGCGCACCAACACCGCCAAGCCGCCGGCCGTCCCGCTCGGCGAGCTTCTCGACGCGGTCGACGCGACCGTGCGCGCCACCGATGGCAAGCGTGCGCGGGAACACATCGTGGTGCGCCACCCGCTGCAGCCCTTCGACCCACGCAACTTCCGGCCGGGCAGCCTGGGGCGGTCGGGTCCGCTCAGCTTCGACACGTCCGCGCTCGGCGGGGCCCGGGCGCTGTCGGCACCGCGGGTGACGCCGCTGCCGTTCCTGCCCTCGCCGTTGCCGGCGATGTCGACGACGGAGCCCGTCGAGTTGGGACGGCTCGTCTCCTTCGTGGAGCATCCCGTGAAGGCGTTTCTTCGCCAGCGCCTCGGCGTCACGCTGCCCAGCAGTGAGGACGAGCTCAGCGACGTCCTGCCGGTCGAGCTCGACGCGCTCTCGGGCTGGCAGATCGGTAACCGGATGCTGCGGGCACGGCTGGCCGGTGTCGACGCCGCCGCCTGTTCCGAGGCGGAGTGGCGCCGCGGCGCGCTGCCTCCGGGGCCGCTCGGCCGCATTGTCCTCGACGACACGAAAGCCGACGTCGAGCGCCTTGTCGCCGCGGTCGACGGTCTTTGGTCGGCCGAGCCGCGCACGGTCGACGTCGCCGTCCCCGCGCTGACTCCGGGCGGGGTGGCGGTCAGCGGCACCGTCCCGGGGATTCACGGCCACACGCTGCTCACCGTTACCTATTCGAAGCTGTCGGCCAAGCAGCGGCTCGGGGCCTGGGTGCGCCTGGTCGCGCTGTCCGTGGCGCATCCCGACGCCGCGTACCGCGCCGTGACGGTCGGGCGCACCCGCGGCGGGGCTCAGCGCAGCATCGTCGACGCGCTGGAACCCGACGCTGCGCGGGAAGATCTCGCCGTGCTGCTCGACCTGTACGTCCGGGGCATGCGCGAACCCCTGCCGATGGCATTGCGGTCCTCGGCCACCTACGCCGACTCGCGGCAGCGGGGCTGCAAGCCGGATGCGGCGCTGAGCAAGGCTGACAAGCACTGGAGCCAGTCATCTTTCGGCGAGGCGGCCGAACCCGAGCACAGGCTCGTCTGGGGCCCGGGGACAGCGCTGGCCGTGCTGGCAGCGGCTCCCCCCGCCGACGACGAGCAGGGCATGGCCTGGCCTGACGAGCCGTCCCGGTTCGCTGTGCTCGCACTGCGGCTCTGGGAGAGCGTCCTGGCCGCCGAGCGGATCGAGAACGCGTGACCGCTCTGGCCCCTGTCCCCCTCGGCGCCCCGCCCGCTTTCGACGTCCGCGGTGCCCTGCCCACCGGGACGACCGTGCTGGAGGCCAGCGCAGGCACCGGCAAGACCTTCACGATCGCCGCACTCGCTACCCGATACCTGGCCGAGGGCTTCGCCCAGCTGGATGAGCTCATGCTCGTCACCTTCAGCCGGGCGGCCACCCGCGAACTGCGGGAGCGCGTCCGCAGCCGGCTCCTCAGCGCGGAGGCGGGGCTGGCCGACCCGCACGTGGCGCGCGAGTCGGATGACACCGTGGTGCGCCATCTTGGGCAGGCCGGCGACGAAGAGGTTGCGGTCCGGCGGCACCGGCTGCGCACAGCGCTGTCCCGGTTTGACGCCGCGACGATCGCAACGACGCACGAGTTCTGCCATCAGATGCTGGTCGGGCTCGGCGTGGCCGGCGACGTCGAGCGTGGCGAAGTCTTCGTCGAGAGCCTCGAGGACCTCGTCGAGGAGGTCACCGACGACCTCTACTTGCGCAAGTTCGCCGCTCCCGACGCAAGCGCGCCGCCACCCCTGAAAAGGGCGCTCGCGCTGCGGGTCGCGGGGGTTGCGGTCAACGACCGGCACGCGGTGCTCGCACCGGTGGGCGCCCCGGAAGGGTCTGAGGCCGACGTGCGTGTGCGGCTGGCGGCGGCCGTGCGCCTCGAGGTCGAGCGGCGCAAACGGCTGCGCCGCCTCGTCAGCTACGACGACCAATTGACCCGCCTGGCCGCCTCCCTTGCTGACCCTGTGTCGGGGACGGCAGCCTGCGAGCGGCTGCGATCGCGGTTCCGGGTGGCGCTCGTTGACGAGTTCCAGGACACCGATCCCGTGCAGTGGGAAATCCTGTCGTCGGCCTTTCACGGTCACCGGACGCTCGTGCTCATCGGCGACCCCAAGCAAGCCATCTACGCCTTCCGTGGCGCCGACGTCGTGACTTACCTGCAAGCGGCGGCAGCGGCGGATACGACAGCGACGTTGTCGACCAACTGGCGCAGCGACCAGTCGCTGATAGACGCGCTGGACGTGGTGTTCGCCGGGGCGGCCCTCGGCGACTCCCGGATCGTGTACCGCCAGGTGTGTGCTGCCCATCAGGGCGGCAGGCTGCTCGACGCGCCTGCGGGAGCGCCCCTGCGCCTGCGTGTCGTGACGCGCGGCCAGGTGCGGTGCGGGACGGCGGGACTGCCCCTCGCGCCCCCGGCACGTGCCTTCGTCGCCGAGGACGTCGCGTCCGACATCGCCCGGCTGCTGTCCGCCCGTCCCCGCCTCGACGACGACGGCGGCGAGCGGCCACTGCGACCGGGCGACGTCGCAGTGTTGACGCGCACCAACGTGCAGGCCGACCTCGTTCGCGAGGCACTCCGGGAGGTGGGCGTGCCCGCCGTCATCACCGGCACGTCGAGCGTGTTCGGCACGGCGGTGGCGTGGGAGTGGCAGGTCCTGCTCGAAGCAATCGAGCAACCTCAGCGGACCGGTCGGGTGCGGGCGGCCGCACTCACGTCCTTCCTCGGCTGGACCGCGCAGCGGCTCGCCCAGGCCGGCGACGACGCGGTGGACGCCCTCCGCGTTCTGCTGCGTCGCTGGGCGGACGTGCTTGCCGGGCAGGGGGTGGCGGCGCTTCTGGAGTCGATGTCTGCGACGGAGAACCTGCCGGCCCGCGTGCTCGCGGGCACCGACGGGGAACGCCGGATGACCGACCTGCGCCACGTCGGGCAGGCGCTGCATGGGGCCGCCGTCGAGGGCGGGCTCGGGATCTCTGCGCTCGTCTCGTGGCTGCGCCGCCGCAGGGACGAGGCCGGGGAGGACGCGACCGAGGAGCGCAGCCGGCGGCTGGAATCAGACGCCGAGGCCGTGCAGGTGGTGACCGTCCACCGCGCCAAGGGCCTGGAGTTCCCCGTCGTGTACGTGCCCTTCGGGTGGGACGCCTACCGCGATTCCAAACCGAACACGGTCCAGTTCCACTCCGAGGACGGCACCCGGATCCTCGATGTCGGCGGCGCATCGGGGCCCGACTGGGCCCACCACCGCGACCGCTACCACCACGAGGACGGTGGGGAGGCGCTGCGGCTGCTCTACGTGGCGCTCACTCGGGCACGCCACCGGGCCGTGGTCTGGTGGGTGCCGGCCACGACCACGCAGTACTCCCCCCTGAACCGGCTGCTGTTCGGCCGCGGCGCCCCGGGCACAGAACCTGCGGAGGGCCCTGTCCTGCGTCCCGACGCCGACGCCCGGGCCATCCTGGACGGGCTGTCCCAGCAGGCGAACGGGTTGCTGTGCATCGAGGACGCGCTGCCTGACGGGACGGCTCACTGGGAACCTTCCCGGCCCGAATCCGGCGGCCTGGACGCGGCCCGCTTCAACCGCAGGCTCGACCAGTGGTGGCGCCGCACCTCCTACACGGCACTGACTTCGGACGCGCACGCGCCGACTTCGGGAAGCCCCGGATCATCGGGCGGGGGTCCGGTCGTGGGAAGCGAGCCGGAGGCCGAGGAACGTGCTGACGAGCCGACTGCTGCCGGGTCGGCGGCTGCGCCGGCGGGTGCGCCGGCGGGCTCGCCTGCCGACGCGGCGCTGCTGCGCGGCATCCGCTCGCCCATGGCCGACCTGCCGGCGGGCACCGCGTTCGGCACGCTCGTGCACGCGGTGCTCGAGCGAGTTGACTTCGCTGCGCCCGACCTGGCTGCTGAGCTCGCCGACCGGGTCGGGGAGCAGCTCCGCCGCCGCCCCGATCCAAGAGTCGACGCGGCTCAGTTGGCCAGCGCGCTGTTCGCCGTGCTCGAGACGCCGCTGGGAGGGACGGCCGGGAAGCTGCGGCTGCGGGACGTGACAGCCGCGGACCGACTGGCCGAACTCACCTTCGAGTTACCGCTGGCGGGTGGCGACGAAGCTGGCCGGGGTGCCAGCGACCGGACGGCCAGCGGTCGCGTGGGCGATCCCTCCCTGGCGCGCATCGCTGCGGCGATGCGGCGACACCTCGGCCGTGACGACCCGCTGGCCGGCTACCCCGGCCGCTTGGAAGCGTTGGCCGCGACCGGACAGGGGATGCGGGGTTACCTGACCGGAAGTCTCGACGCCGTGCTGCGGCTGCGGGGCGACGACGGGCAGGCGCGGTTCGTCGTCGTGGACTACAAGACAAACTGGCTCGGGGCCTGGGGCCTGGACGGAGCGGCAGAGCCGGATGCGCCGGATGCGCCGGCAGGCGCGGATGGGCTCACGGCCTGGCACTACCGGCCCGAGGCGTTGGTGCCCGCGATGGTGTCGGCGCAATATCCGCTTCAGGCGCTGCTGTACCTCGTGGCGCTGCACCGGTTCCTGCGTTGGCGGCAGCCTGGCTACATGCCGGAGCGTCATCTGGGCGGTGCGCTGTACCTGTTCCTGCGCGGCATGTGTGGCCCGGACACACCGTCTGTGAACGGGGCCCGCTGCGGTGTCTTCGCCTGGCAGCCGCCGCCAGGGCTCGTCGTCGACGTCTCCGACCTGTTCGACCGGGGCGGACTGTGACAGTTCCCGGGGAGGGTGAGGTGAGCTGGCAGGACCCGCATGACGTGCGGCGGGCCCGGCACGCGCCTGGCCTGCTCCGCCCGTTCAACGATGCGGCCGTCCTCGCCGTCGCGGATGTCCAGGTCGCGTGCGGCCTCGGGCGGCTCGTGGGGGAGTCCGACGAGCGGGTGCTGCTGGCCGCCGCACTGGCTGTGCGCGCCCTGCGGCTCGGGTCGGTGTGCGTGGACCTCGCGCAGGTGCGCCACACCGTCACGGTCGACCGGGCCGAACCCACGGACGTGCAGGCTCTCCCGTGGCCCGACCTGACTGCCTGGTTGTCCGCGTGCGCGGCCAGCGCCGCCGTCGCTGCCGCAGCGGACGTCGACGCGGGTCGTCCACTGCGGCTCGCGGGCGTCCGGCTCTACCTGGACCGTTACTGGCGGGAGGAGGAATGTGTCGCCACCGGGCTGCTGGAACGCACGTCCCGGCCCGGCCCGTCGGGCGATGCGGCGTCCCTGCGGTCCGGGCTCGCGCGGCTGTTCCCGGGGCCCGGGCCGGACGGGCAGCGTCTCGCGGCGGCGGTGGCGGCGCTGCGCTGGCTCACTGTGCTCGCCGGCGGGCCCGGCACCGGGAAGACGACGACCGTCGCGCGCCTACTCGCGCTGCTCTGCGCCCAGCCGGACGAGCCGCCGCGCATCGCCCTGGCCGCACCCACCGGCAAGGCGGCGGCCCGGCTGGAGGAAGCGGTCCGGGACGCGGTCGCGTCCTTGCCCTCCGAGGACCGCGACAGGCTCGGCGACCTGCACGCGTCGACGCTGCACCGGCTGCTCGGCGCTCGTCCCGACTCCCGCACTCGCTTCCGGCACGACCGGCACAACCGGCTGCCGCACGACGTCGTGGTCGTCGATGAGACGTCGATGGTGTCGCTGTCGCTGATGGCCCGGTTGATCGAGGCCGTCCGGCCCGGGGCTCGGCTCGTCCTGGTCGGCGACCCCGAGCAACTGGCCTCCGTGGAGGCCGGGGCGGTACTCGGCGACATCGTCGGACGGGCCACGGTCGCGCCTGCGCGCAGCCGATCCATGCGCGCGCGCTTGGAAGAGGTCGTGCCCGGCGATCTCGAGGTGGACGGCGGGATGGCGACAGGCGGCTCAGGCGTCCCGAGCGGGTCGGTGGTCTGCCACGGCCCGGCCCACTCCATCGGCGACGGGGTTGTGGTGTTGCGGCACACCTGGCGATTCGGTGGGCGCATCGCCGAGCTTGCCTCCGCCGTGCAAGACGGCCTGGCTGACAAGGCGCTCACGTTGCTCAGCGTGGCGTCCGACGACGTCTCGTTCGTCGAGACCGCTGATCTCACCGAACCCGCAGCCGCCGCCCTGCAGCCTCTTCGCGACGACGTCGTGGCCGCCGCGAAGCCGGTCGTGACCGCAGCCGTGGCCGGGGACGTGGCCGGTGCCGTCCGGCACCTGGAGGTTCACCGGCTGCTGTGCGCGCACCGGCACGGTCCCTTCGGGGTGATCCGGTGGGCGGCACTGGTGGAGCGCTGGATTGCCGCCGCGCTGCCTGGATACGGCACAGACGAGGAGTGGTACGCCGGCAGGCCGCTGCTGGTCACGGCCAACGACCACGACCTGAAGCTCTACAACGGTGACGTCGGCGTGGTGGTGGCCGACAAACTCGATCATGCGGCAGACGGGGGCCTCATCGCCGCTTTTGCCCGGGGCGGCGCTCCCGTGCTGGTCCACCCGGCGCGCCTGTCGGCGGTGCAGACGGTGCACGCGATGACGGTGCACCGCAGCCAGGGCTCACAGTTCCATCGCGTGTCGGTGTTGCTGCCGCCGGCGAGTTCCCCCCTGCTCACGCGGGAGCTGTTCTACACGGCCGTCACGCGGGCACGCGTGCACGTGCGCGTCATCGGGTCGAGGGAGGCCGTTCATGCGGCCGTGTCCAGGCCGGTCGCCCGCGCGACGGGCCTGGCAGAACGTTTGCGCGGCTGACGTCAGCCAAGTTCCCGGCGGCAACCAGACGTTGGAGTCGATCCGCGCGGACGGTGACTCCGTGAACAGTCAGCTGCATTCCGATGGTTTCCAGGTGTGCGGCCCGGGTAGAAGCGCGATAGATGCGGGCGTGAGGCTGGGAGCCGGGGCACCCAGCCTCGCTCGTGCCGACGGCTGGCCTGTGCGTGCTCCTGGGCGGGGCGTTTCCGGGCGGGCATCAACCCACGTCGAGAGGTAACACGCAACGCGCCCTCGGTCTGGGCCTCGGCCCCCGCGTCCCCGGGCCTCGGCCCCCGTGTCCCCGGGCCTCGGCCCCCGCGTCCCCGGGCCTCGGCCCCCGCGTCCCGGCCCCCGCTACGCCTGTGGATACCGCAAACGACGACGTATCAACAGTTGTGGTGCGACCCGCCGCAATGTGAGCCAGGATTGTCCGAAATGCTCGGTCGACTGCACCACAGGTCGCGACCATCGACCTGGAGATCGGCGTTTGTGGTCGGCGAGGGGCGGAGAGCCAGCCCGGCTCGGCTCTGGCCCGCGCGCCCCGGCCCTGCTGGGATCTCATGGAGACGGTTGGTTTCCGGTGAAGGGTGATGCGATGCCAGCACAGGTTGCCCCGGTTGCGGACGAGCGCGCGGGGCTTCTCTCCTACCTCGCCCAGCAGCGCTACGTGCTGCGGCTGACGGCGTACGGGTTGACCGATGAGCAGGCCAGAGCGACTCCGACAGTAAGCACGCTCAGCGTCGGCGGCCTCATCAAGCATGTGGCCGCCACCGAACGGGGCTGGATCGACACGGTTCGGCAGCGTCCCCAGTCCTCGGTCGGGGAGTACCTGGAGAACTTCCGGCTCGGGCCGGACGAGACGCTCGCCAGTGTCCTCGATCGCTACGACGTGGTCGCCTCCGAGACTGAAGCCGTCATCGCTTCCATCGCCGACCTCGGTCAGCCGGTGCCGGTGCCGAAGGACGTGCCGTGGAACCCGCGCGACGTGGATGCCTGGTCGGTGCGTTGGGTTCTTCTTCATTTGATCGAAGAGACGGCCAGGCACGCCGGCCACGCCGACATCGTCCGCGAGTCGCTCGACGGTGCCACCGCGTTCCCGCTGCTGGCAGCCGCAGAGGGCTGGCCGGCCAGCCCGTGGCTGCAGCCCTGGCCAGGCCCCGCCGGGGGAGCGTGACGGAAGCTGCCCTGGTGGGTTGACGGGACGGCGCGTGCGATCAAGGGGAGGGCTGTGACGTGACCAGCTTCGATGGCGCGCCGCCCGCGCGGGCCTGGCGCGCGAGGATGGCGGGGCGCGACCGCGACGAGCCGCACCGCGCCGCCACGCCGCTCGAGCTGTTGTTCGACCTGTGTTTCGTGGTCGCCGTGGCTCAGGCGGCGGCGCGGCTCCACCACGGGCTCGCCGTCTCGCACGTGGGACCCGCTTTGCTGGGCTACGCGATGGTGTTCTTCGCCATCTGGTGGGCCTGGATGAACTTCACCTGGTTCGCATCGGCCTACGACACCGACGACGTGCCGTACCGGCTCCTGACGTTCCTGCAGATCACCGGCGTCCTGGTGCTCGCCGCCGGAGTGCCGGCGGCCTTCGACCACTACGACTTTGCCGCCGTCACGGTCGGGTACGTGATCATGAGAGTGGCTCTGGTCGGGCAGTGGTCGCGAGCCGCGTGGGAGGACCCGGCGGGGCGGCGCACCGCCGTGCTCTACGCGGTCGGGATTGCTGCTGTTCAGGTCGGATGGCTGCTGCGGCTGGCGCTCCCGGATCCTTGGGGCGGGGTTGGCTTCGCAGTGCTCGTCCTGCTGGAGCTGGCTGTCCCGATCTGGGCGGAACGGCTGGGTGGTCCAACCTCCTGGCACCCGGAGCACATTGCCGAGCGCTACAGCCTCTTCACACTGATCGTCTTGGGAGAGGTGGTGCTCGCCGCGACGATCGCCGTTCAGACGGCCGCGCAGGATGGGCTGTCCGCGTCGCTGCTGGGGCTCGCCGGCGGTGGCCTATTGCTGGTGTTCGGCATGTGGTGGACCTATTTCAAGCGCCCGGCCCACGGCGGGTTGCGAGCGTCTCCGGGGTCGGCCTTCCTGTGGGGCTACGGCCACTACGCCGTGTTCGCCGCCGTCGCCGCGCTGGGCGCGGGGCTGCAGGTGGCGGTCGAGACGACCACGCACGAGGCCTACCTGGAGCCGGCTGCGGCCGCCTTCGCCGTCGCGGTGCCCGTCGGGGTTTTCCTGGTATTGGTCGGGGCCTTGCAAACGCGGCTGGGGCACCACCGGCTCTGGGTGCGCTTCACGGTCGCCGCCATCGTGATCGTTGGGTTGGGGGCTGCTGCGGTCAGGCTGCCGATGCCGGTCGCGATCGTGGGAATGGGTCTCACGCTGGCCGTCCTCGCGGCGCTCGACGTCTTCGATGCGCACCGACGGCTGCGCGCGGCACGGCTCGCTGGGATGGCCGGGGTGGAGGTTCTTCCCGCTACGCCGCGGCTCCGACGTCGGACCGAGTCGATGCGGCGGACATGATGTGTGCGATTTGGGTGGCGTCGGCCGCCGATGGCAATCCCCAGGACGGGTCGTAGCCGAAGACCTCGGCACCGCTGACAGAACCGAACCGGCCGTCGAGAATCTCGAACATGTCCGCCGTGACCAGGCTCGGGTGCGGGACGCCGCAGGCGCGGGTGAGCTCCAGGATCTCGCGGCGCAGGGTGTGGATGTAGTTCGCCAGCCGACGCCCCTTGAGATCCGGGTCTAGCCCGCGGGCGAGCCAGGCGGACTGGGTAGCGACACCGGCGGGGCACCGTCCGGTTTGGCAGCGTTGCGCCTGCACGCATCCGACCGCCATCATCGCCTCCCGCGCGACGTTGACCATGTCGCACCCGAGGGCGAAGCCCAGAAGGGCCGTCTCCGGGAAGCCGAGCTTGCCGGCACCGACGAAGGTCACCGACTCGTGCAGGCCGGCGTCCACGAAGATCGGATACACCTTCGACATCGCGATCTTGAAGGGCAACGCCACGTGGTCGGCGAAAACGAGGGGCGCCGCGCCGGTACCGCCCTCGCCGCCGTCGATCGTGACGAAGTCCACGCCACGGCTCGTCGTCTTCATGAGGGCCGTGAGCTCGTACCAGAAGCCGAGGTCGCCGACCGCCGACTTGATCCCCACCGGCAGTCCTGTGGCATCGGCGATCTTCTCGACAAGATCGAGGAGGCCGTCGGGGTCGGCGAAGGCGGTATGGGCGGACGGGCTGATGCAATCCTGACCCACCGGAACGCCACGTGCCTCGGCGATCTCCGGTGTGACCTTCGCGCCTGGCAGCATCCCGCCGATCCCCGGCTTCGCTCCTTGGCTCAGCTTGATCTCGATGGCCCGCACCGGGGCGCCCGAAACGGCCTCGACAAGCCGGGGGAGGTCGAAGCGCCCGTGGCGGTCGCGACAGCCGAAGTAGCCGGTTCCGATCTGGTAGACCAGGTCCGCCCCATGGCGGTGGTAGCGGGACACGCCCCCCTCGCCGGTGTTGTGAAGGGATCCGGCCAGCGCGCATCCCCGGTTGCAGGCCTCGGTGGCGCGGGCGCTGAGCGCCCCGTAGCTCATGGCGGACAGGTTCACCACGCTCGCCGGCCGGAACGCCTGCCGGCGGCCTCGCGCGGCACCGACCACCTTGGCGCAGGGGATGGTGTCCTCGCCCGGGCGCGGCCGTGGCAGGGGGAACGCGGACTGCTTCACGATCAGGTAGTTCGCGGTGTGCTCGACGTCCTGGCTGGTGCCGAACCCGAAATGGTTGTCCTCCCGCTTGGCGGAGGCGTAGACCCAGCGGCGCTGATCGCGGTTGAAGGGGCGCTCGTCCTGATTGCTGGTCACGATGTACTGGCGCAGCTCCGGGCCGAACGCCTCCAGGATGTAGCGGAGGTGGCCGACCAAGGGGAAGTTGCGCAGGATCGCGTGCCGCCGCTGCAACAAGTCGTAGGCAAGTGTCGCGATGAGCAGCAGCGCCACCGCGAGGCCGAAGGCGACCCAAGCGTCCACGTTTCGAGTCTTCGGTGCCCGGAAGGCCTCTGGTAGAGGACAACCGCCCCGATTGAGTGCCATTCGGCACGACTTCCCATGCACATCCAACGATCCCGGCGGCGAGCGCTGGATCGGCCTCGCCGACGACGCCGCCGACATGCTCTGCGCCTACCTCACCAGAAGCCTGCAAGCAGCGCCCGACCAGGAGGACACGACATGACCGCGGTTGCCCTGCCGACCCTGCATCACATCGCGCTCACGGTGACCG
>JADGOW010000190.1 GCA_017882765.1 Frankiaceae bacterium | reverse complement strand
GGCCGCCGGCCTGTCGGGCCCCGCCACCAGGGTAAATCTCCTCGTGGTAGTCCTCTTCCACGTTCACGGCCCACACGTCGCGGGCAGTGCCGTCGGCAATGTTCTGCACGGTCAGCATCGCCGTGAACATGGAGTGGTCCTGGTTGTTGTAGCGGTGCATCCCGTTGCGGCCCACCGGGTGCAGGTTCGGGATGTTCTCGCCGAGCCAGTGCCGCATGACGTCGACGTTGTGCTTGTAATGCTCGTCGTAGAACGGATACGCCTTGGGCATCCGGACCACGAAGCCGCGCTCCACCTGGTCGGCGGGAACCAGGCCCAGCGACGCGAGCTCCTTGATCCCGAGCGCGATCAGGTCCTCATCGGGCATCGTCCAGGTCTCGTCGCCTACGGACACGAAGTACTCCAGACCCAGGCAGGTACGGCCCTCCTTGACGAGGTAGGGCGACCACGAGCCGAAGTTCTGGATGCGGCCGAGCTTCACATCGGGCGAGTGCACGTAAACCCAGTTGTCGGGGAAGCCCGCCGATTCCGGCACAACCAGGGCGACCGTCAGGAAATCGCGGTAACGCAACGATTTGGCGGCAGCCTGCACGTGGGTAGGCGCGGGAGGGTCCAACGAGAGCACGAGGCTGGAGAAGGCCATCGACGAGATCACATGATCAGCGGGGTATCGGTGCTCGGTACCCAGGTCGTGGCGGGACGCCTCGGGCGCGCCCGCGCCCTGCCCATACCCGCCCGTGACGAAGGTCGTAACCCCGGTCACGCCGCGACCCGGTGCCCAGGAAACCTTTTTGACCTTCTCCTCGAGGATGACCCGGCCGCCCCCGCCTTGCACCTTCCGGGTGCAGGTCTCCCACATCATCCCGGGGCCGTACTTGGGGTACTGGAATTCCTCGATAAGAGACGTGATGTCCTTCTGGTTGCGCCGCGGCCGGATCGCATTGATGATCGCCTTGAGCAGCGACAGATTCCTGATGCGCTGCGCCGCCCAGTCCGCCTGGATCTCGGTGGCCGGCACTCCCCACACCTTCTCCGTGTAAGTCTTGAAGAAGATGCGGTAGAGCCGGTACCCGAAGCGCGCCGAGACCCAGCCCTCGAAGTTCGTCTGATCTTTCGGCGGCCGGACGCGTGCCCAGACATACGACAGCACACAACGAATCGCCTCAAGAATTCCGAGCCCGCGCAGGGCATTGCCGGCCTTGAGCGGGTAGTCGAACAGCTTTCCGTTGTAGTAGATGCGGCTCATGCGGGGTCGCATGATGAAATCCTCGGCGGGCAGGATCTCGTGCCAGAGCGCCTCGACCTCGGGCACTTTGGTGAAGAACCGGTGGCCACCGATGTCGAACCGCCAGCCCTCACGCTCGGCAGTGCGGCTGATACCGCCCACCATCGCGTCGCCTTCCAGGACGATCGTCGGGACGTCACGTTTCATCAACTCGTAGGCGGCGGTCAGGCCCGCGGGCCCGGCACCAATGACTACGACCTGCGGATTTTCCGCCAAGACCTCGACCTTTCGTACGCACACATGCGACGCCAGTATGCATGGCAACCGGACGTAAGCATTCCAGATCGCGACATGACGCCCGCCACACGAACTGGCGTGTCAAGGTGTCAGTAATGTCACGACCCCACCCGACCGAGCGCTCAGCCGGGACGCGGACTGGCGGCCCGGCCGGGCCGGCCACTGCCGAGGATACCGGCGGCCCGGCCGGGGCTCAGGATATTGATCGAGTTGTCACCGGAGACGGTGCCCGGCCCGCTCGGGGTCAGGCAACCGTCCCGGCACCCTCGCCCGGTCCAGAGCCCCGGCACGTACCGGCACGATCCCCGAGGGCAGGCACTGAAACGGCCCCCGGCACCCACCTCCTCGGGCCGGCCGCAGCCTCGGGCAGGCACGCCACGTACGGAGTGCTCCTGCTGGGGTGGGCCGCGACGGCCTACGGCATCTCCACGGCGAACGGACACTTCTCCGTGGTGGCGCTGATCCTCGTCACTGCCGGGGCCGCGGGGGTGGGCGCAGCTGCCTGGCGCTCCCTGCGGGAGGGCACAGGCTCGCCTCGGATGCAGGAGCGCCGCCGGCATGCGGGGGATCCCGCCGCCCAGCCCGGTCGGTTGCTTCCTCTCGGTGTGGGCGCCGCGATGTTGGTCGTCATCCTGGCGCCGTTCCTGTGGCTGCGCCCGTTCCTCGCCAGTGGGCCGGCGCTGGCGACGAGCCGCGTGCTGATGGCGCTCGCCGCCGTCCTGGCCGCGGGCACCGCCCTGCCGTTACTGGACACCCTCCGCCGCGAACGCCGCCGCGATCGGGGTTCCCGCGGGCACCGGGGTCGGCGGTCTCGTGCTTCGGGGGCCGGCACTTCCCCCTGGCAGTGGACACAACCGGCACTTCGCCGGCTCGAACTGCTGGCACAGGCCCGGTGGGCCTTCTGGCTGGTTCTTGCTCTCGCGGCGGGGGCCGCCGGGGCGATGGTCGTGGCGACGCCGGACCCGCGCATTGACGTCTTCTACCTGCTTCAGGGGTCCGCGGACGGCATCCTGCACGGCGCGGACATGTACCAGCAGTCGTGGGCCCCGATCCCCGAGCTGTACCGCAGTGGTGGGCTCTTCGCCGTCTATCCGTACCTGCCGGGTACGTCAGTGCTCGTCCTGCCGGCCCGCATCCTGTTCGGTGACGTCCGGTACGCCGAGATCGCGGCTCTCGTGGTCGCCGCGGTCATGCTGCGCAGGATGCTGCCGCGGCGCTTTCCCGGGCTGACGCCAGGGCCGGCACAGCCGGGCGCGGCTGTGCCGGCCCTGGTGCCGCTCCTCGTGCTCGTCTTCCCGCGGATGAGCTATTCGATCCAGCAGGCTTGGACGGAGCCTTTGCTGGTCGTCGCACTGGTGGGGATGGTCTGGGCCGTGAGCACCGGGCGGATGAAGCTCTCCGTCGTGTTCCTGGCGGCGGCACTGGCAAGCAAGCAGCACGTGTTCCTGCTGCTGCCGCTGGCTGCGTGCTGGCCCGCCTTCGGGTGGCGGCGGGCCCTTGCCGCGGCCGGGGGAGCGGCACTGTTCGTGCTGCCCTGGGTGCTGGCGGGCCCCACGGACTTCTGGCACGACGCAGTGTCGGTCAACCTCGGCTACGACGTGCTTGCGCAGGGGCTCGACTGGCCGGCGGTCGCCGCGCAGCACGGGTGGGGCGTCGGGTTCGGCCTGACCGCCGTGGGGTTGGCCGGGGCGTACGTGGTCGCGCTGCGGCTGCGGCGGACGGCCTTCGGGTTCTGCCTGGGCAGCGCGCTGGTCGTCTACGTCTTGAACCTGACCAACAAGCAGTCGTTCTTCAACCACTACACCCTGGGAATGGCGCTGGTCGTCCTCGCAGTCGTCGTGGGCCTGCGCGAGGACGCGGATACGCACGCCGACTGAGCCGCTGGGCCGCGTCCGGATGCCGGCCGGATCAGCGGATGGTGGAGAAACGCTCGAGGGCCGCGCTTTCCAGCACGCTCTTGCGCGGCAGCACCTGCGTGCGGTCGCGGAAAGACGCCAACTGATCCGAGATCGCCACGCAGGTGCCCTCGAGCGTGCGGTAGCCGTCCGCACGCACGAAGAAGATGGCGTGGTCGGGCCCGGCGAGGCGATTGACCCGCTCGGCGAAGTCGGAGGCCGTTGCGGCCTTCATCCGCCTGGCATAGTCGACCCAGTCAACGAATGCCGGGCCGTCCGGGTCGGCAAAGGCGATCTCTTGGATGGGAGTCTCGGGCTTGCGATCCAGCAAGCGGTGCACCGCAGGAGCCAGCTGGTCGGGGCAGTACGCGACGACGTCGCCGGGCCGGGTGAGCTGGTCGATCTGACTGGCGATCTGGCCGGCCTGGGTGCGCTCCCCGCGGGCGAGGGTGAGCCCCCCCAGCAGCCCGGTGACGGTCGCGACCACCAGGAAGCCGGCCCGCACCCGCCGGCTGGGCAGCAGGCCGATTCCCAGCCCGGCAAGCAGCAGGAACGCAGGCAGCGAGATCCCCGTGTAGCGCTCGGCGTAGGCACTGCCGCCCGCGACGTAGAGCAGGTAGGCCAGCGCCAGCGGCACCAGCCAGAACGCTGCCAGGGCGCGGCCGGGCATCCGGCCACGCAGGTCCACATGCAGGTGGCCGCCCTGCGGGTCGGGGGTCGCGGTGAAGCCGAGGAACGCCGAGCCCAACAGAACGAGGGCCAACAGCGCGCCGGTCGAGGCCGGCCCAGCCCAGTTGAAGACGGTGTCCAGCAACACCTGAGCGTGCACCGTGGGCGCCCACGGCGTCCCGGTGTGGGTCAGCTGATAGGCGAACGAGGGCAGCCAGGGGACGAACAGCACGCCGGAGAGGCCCATCGCCGCCAGCGCGGACAGGTACGCCCGGCGGTGTTGCGGGTTCTCGCGGTTCTGGCGCGCCTTCCACGCCAGGCCCGCAGCCACACTGGCCAGCAGGAGGAACGTCCAGTAGTGGGTGTAAGTGAGCGCCACCGTCGTCAGGCCCAGGGGAATCCATCGGCCCCACCCCGGGCGCTCGACCGCCCTGAGCAGCAGCAGGCCGAACAGCAGGACGAGGAAGACGACCAGGGAGTACATCCGCGCTTCGCTGGCGTAGCGGATCGCGTAGGGCGAGCTGGCGAACAGCAGCAGCGCTGCCAGCGCCGTGCGATCGGCGACCGCCGGCCCGAGCCCGAAACGCTCGGCGGCCGTCCGCCCGACCCGCCGGCCGGCCAGCCACGCCAGCGGCAAGGTCGCCACTGACAGCAGGCCGGCAAGGGCCCGGACCGCGATCTCGCTGGTGCCGGCGACCTGCATCCAAGAATGCAGCAGCAGGTAGAACAGCGGCGGGGCCCCGTCGTGGCGCAGGCGGTCGAACAGGTCGGTTCCGGGGCCGCCCGTCAGCGGCGAATGGGCGATGTTGACTGTCAGCGTCTCGTCGAGCCAGAGGTGGCTCGGGGAGAAGAACCGCAGGAGGACACCTGCCGCGAGCACGAAGCCGACCCCGATGGCCGCGATGCGCCGATGGGTCCAGTACCGCTGGCGTGGCGCGCCGAGGGCGCCCGCGTCGGGGCTGGACTCTTCGCGGGCGACAGGGATGACGGGCACGGTCACCCCCGTCCCCCCAGCGGGTGTCAGGCTCTCGGGGGCGGACGGGTCACCGGCCGGGCTGCCCGCCGATAGGTCGGTGGCCACATCGTCACGGTACCCAGCCGAAGCCGTCTCCGGCCCCTCCGCGGCAGCGTGGCTTTTCGGCACGTCGCGCCGGAACGGCCTACGGCACAGCGGCCGGGACGGTAACACTGGGCAGCGGGGCGGGCTCAGCTCGTGGGCGGCGGCAGGCCCAGCGCACCATGAACAGAGCGTGCCGCGGCACCGATCAAGACTGCATGCCGCGGCACCGAAAGAAGCTGGGGCAGCGTGTGCCTGCCCGAAGAAGGGAGGCGAGTGGGCGCGCTCGAGGCGATCGTGCTCGGGATCGTGCAGGGCCTAACCGAGTTCCTGCCCATATCCAGCACCGCCCACCTGCGGATCGTCCCCGCCTTCGTGGGCTGGCCTGATCCGGGCGCCGCATTCACGGCGGTCACGCAGCTGGGCACCATGGCCGCGGTCCTGCTGTATTTCCGGGCCGACCTGTGGCGCATCGCCCGAGCCTGGCTGCTCAGCCTGCGCGACCGTGCGTTG
>JADGOW010000043.1 GCA_017882765.1 Frankiaceae bacterium | reverse complement strand
GGCCGAGCACCGTCACGGCCGTCATGCGGTGCACAGCGAACGTCCGCGTCTCGTCGGTAAGTTCGTCATAGGCGGTCAGCATGCCGGCGTCCAGCTTGACCGGGGCGACCACGCGCTCGGAGGCCGTCCCCTCGCGGTTCACGTAGCCGAGCCAGACCCGGGAGCCCTCGCGGACCGCCCGGCTGAGCAGCGCCAGGGTCGCACTCGGGGCGACGTCGGGCCGGGGCCCGGACCCCGGCAGACCTGTCGCGGCGCGGGCCGCCTCGGCTCTGCGTAGCTGGGCGACCAGCTCCGTGAGGCGCTCGCGGGGTGGAGCTGTCAGCTCGATACGGCGGGCGCGCGGCCGTCGCTGGGTGCGCCGCTCCTCGGGGCGCAGCACGAGCAGGGTCCCGTCCGACGCCTCGGCCATCGGGGCGTAGCCGGCCGCCCGCAGGCGTTCGACGAGATGGTTGACCGGGGCGGTGGACACCAGGACGGTCGGGGCCAGCAGCCGTACGCCCAGCGCCCGCATCCCCCGAGCGGACGCGACCTCGGCGAGCAGGGCTGCGTCGTCGCACCGCAGGTACGCCGACGCTGCGCCGGCCCGCAGGCGGCCGTGGCGGCGGGCGACGTCGTCGACGAGGTAGGTGAGAGTTTGCGGGACCGGACCTTGGGAGACTGTCGCAAGCAGCCGGTGGACGTCGCCGGCCGCCCAGCCTGAGTCGAAGGCCCGCCGCAGGCTCGCGCCCGAGAAGCGGTAGACCGTTCCCGCGCCCGCCGACTCAACGTCGGCGATCAGCCCGACCTGGCCCGCCAGCTCGGGCTCCAGCGGGCCCGGCGCTATCGCGGTGAGATCGGCCTGGACGAGCACGTGCGAGACCGGCGGCGGAAGCCGCCGCGCCAGCACCGGGGCGGCCGGCAGGCCCGCGAGCAGGTTCCGGCCCGCCGCCGTGAGCCCCCCCGCGGCCGTAACCGCGATCGCCTCAGCTTCCTCGAGCGTCCACGTGACCAGGCGCTCACGCAGCCCCGCGCCGAATCTGGGGAACCGCCAGGCGACCCGGTCAAGCACCGCGTCGGGCGCTGGGACCAGCCCGGGCGGGCAGTCCGCGAGGACGTCGAGCACGCGGCGGCGAAGCTGGGGCGCCACCGGCCGCTCGATCTCGGCCGACAGCGCCGCTGTCGCCCGGCCTCGCTCGTCCCGCGAGCCGATCAGCCCGGGCAGCCGAGGAAGGCTGATCCACGCCGCGGCCAGCGCCTCCCAGCGGCCGGGCACCTGCTCGGCCAGCCACGTGTCGAAGGTGGGGGTGGGCAGCAACTGGGGGTCGGGGCCCGCAGTCATGTCGAGCAGGCCGGCAGCGGCCGCGACCTCGACCAGCAGGGCGACAGCAGACTCCGCCACGTCCGCGACACGCGCAGCGGCTCGCAGTTCGCGTGTGCCCAGGCCGCCGGCGCGCAGCAGGCTTGGCGGTTCGGCCGCCCAGGACCGCAAGAGTCGCTCGACCGTCCCGACAACAGCGGTCGCGCCGAGCGCACCCGCCCCGTCCACGTCGCCTCCCGGCGGCGGCGAGACGGGCACGGCGGGTGGCCGCAAATGCAGGGCTCCCGCGGCCGCCCGCCCCCGCAGTGCCAGGCCCACTTCGCGGGGCAGCTCGACGGTGGTCGCGTCGATGCCGACGAGCAGGCCGCGCGCGAGCAGGGCCTCCACCGGGCTGCGGGCAGCTTCCCGCCGCACGACGCGCTGCGCGCCGGGCGTGCTGCCACACGGTGGCCCCAGCGCGAGCCGATCGAGCACCGCGCGCTCCGCCGCGGGCACGCCGGCGAGCACCTCCGTGAGCCGTTCCGCGTCCGTGAACATCGCGGTGAGCGCGCTCACAACCCCTCCCCGGGTGGGGGACGCTTCGAGCCGGTTGGCCGCGGCGAGGAGGCGCAACGTGTCCACGTCGAGTGCGGCGAGGAGCGCGGCTGCAGGCCGCCCCAGTCCCAGTGGATGCTGGCCGCACAGGTCACAAGCGGCGTCGATCACGTGCAGGAGCCCGTCCGCGACATAGACGATGGCCTCGACGAGCAGGCGGTCGAGGGCCTCGGGAACCACCGCGGCCGCTTCGCCGCCCCCGTCGGTGCCGCTGTCGGTGCCTCCGTCGGTGCCCCCGTCGGTGCCGCTGAGGAACCCGGTCAGGCGCTCGGGATTCACCGGCCCGAGCACGCACAGCGCCTGCAGGACCTCCAGGTCGGCGGTGCTGAGCGAGTCGAGCGCCCGGGAGATGCTCGGCCGGGAGGCCAGCCGGGCCGCGAGGACGCCGAGGTCGGTGGGCAGCGGGGTGGCCAGGTCGGGGCGGGCGGCGAGGAGGTCGACCAATTCCTGGTCGCTGCGGTCGCGCAGCCATGCTGTGAGGCTGTCGCCGCTCTGCCGCCTGTTCACGCTTTCGACGGTAGCCCGGCGATCGTCGCGGAGCCCGGCTGTGTCGCAAGGGACCCCGGGGCCCCGCCGGTCCGCCACTTGCGCAGGCGAGGCCAACCCAGGCCGCGGATCGTGCCGGCACGTACTCTGGCCCGGTGCGCGGTGGCCCCGATATCGATGGCCCTGATGTCGGCGGCCCCAGCGTGGGCGGCCCCAGCGGAGGCGACCCCAGCGTGGGCGACCCCAGCGTGGGCGGCCCCGGCGGAGGCGGCCCCAGCGGAGGCGGCCCCAGCGTCGAGGGTCCCCCCGGCCAGGGCCCCGGCGTCGACGGCGCCAAGCTCGGCCGGCTGCGCGAACGACTCGAGGGGCTCGGGTCGGTATTGATCGCCTTCTCTGGCGGGGCCGACTCGGCATTCCTGCTCGCGGCGGCCGTGCATGCGTTGGGTGAGCGGCGCGTTGCCGCGGCGACCGCCGTCTCGCCGTCGCTGCCGGCGGCGGAGCTGGCATCCGCGCGCCAATTCGCGGCCGGGCTGGGGGTACGGCACGACCTGTCCCGAACCGATGAGCTGTCCCGGGCCGGTTACCGCGCCAACGGCGGCGACCGCTGCTTTCACTGCAAGTCGGAGTTGCTGGACGTCCTCGTGCCGCTCGGCCGCCGGTACGGGCTGGCGCACGTGGCGACGGGGACCAACGCCGACGACCTGACTGCCGGGTTCCGGCCGGGCATCCGGGCCGCGGCGCAGCGCGGGGCGGTCACGCCGCTGGCCGATGCCGGGCTGACCAAGCGCGACGTCCGTGCGGCCGCACGGCAGTGGGGGCTGGTCACGTGGGACAAACCGGCGGCAGCCTGCCTGTCCAGCCGCATCGCCTACGGCGTGGAAGTGACTCGCTCCCGGCTGGGACGCGTGGGCGCCGCCGAGGCTGCGCTGCGGGCGGCGCTGACGGGGGCCGGAATACCTGTCCGGAACCTGCGGGTGCGCGACCTCGGCGACGCGGCGCGGGTAGAGGTGGATGCCGAGCTGGTGCCGGCGGTCGTCGAACAGGCCGGCCTCCTCGACTGCATCCAGGGCTTCGACTCGGTGGAATTGGACCGTCGGGGGTTCCGTAGCGGTGCGATGAACGAGGCTCTGGCGGGGCCGGGCCGCTACCGCTGACTTCCCGCCAGGGTGCGGGCGTGCCTGCCCCGGCCCCCGGCGCGGGGCTCGGACGCTGACGGCGCCGGGACTGGCGAAGCGGTCCCAGCGGCGGTGTCGGGTGCCGGCTCCGTGGTGCTGCCCGCGGCCGGAGTGGCCCGGGCGGAGCGCAGGAGGCCGATCAGCGCCAGGCCGAGGCCGATGGGCAGCGCGAGGACGGCGACCACATTGATCCACAGCGGCCGGTCGTGCGCGCCGAAGAAGAAGGGCACCACGTCCAGGAGGACGGCGATCAAACCCACCCCGAACAGCGGGATGCCGATTCTGAGCATCGCGTCGTTGGGCGCCGGGGGCTGGGGCGCGCGATGGCGGGCCGGCATCGGGGACCTCCTGGCTGGACATGCTAGCGAGGGACATGCTGTTGACACGACGTTGCTGGGGCCGACTGGGCGCCTTCCCGCGACCGGCATCCTGCCAGCCTCGGCCGCCATGATGCGCGTGGACGGCGAAGACCACGACAAACGGCTGTCCCGTTGGGGAATCCTGCGCGTAGGCTCTGCGAAACGGGCGCGGCGCATCCTCAGACGCCGCACGCAACTGCGCGATTGCCCGGCTCCGACCCCAACGAGCAAGCGAGGTCCTCGGCGTGCCCACCGGCAAGGTCAAGTGGTTCGACACGGAAAAGGGATACGGCTTCCTTGTCCGTGACGACGGCGGCGAGGTGTTCGTCCACAAGGCGGCGCTGCCCAGCGGGACGGAGGTCCTCAAGGCGGGCGAGCGGGTGGAGTTCGGGGTCGCGGAGGGGCGTCGCGGCGAGCAGGCACTGTCGGTGCGGCTGCTCGCGCCGGTCCCTTCGGTCGCCAAGTCGGCCCGGCGCACGCCCGACGAGTTACACGGCATGATCGAAGATATGATCAAGCTGTTGGACGGCGTTCAGAACGATCTTCGCCGCGACCGGTACCCGAACAAGGCACACGCCCAGAAGATGGCGAAGGTCGTTCATGCCGTCGCCGAGCAGCTGGAGATCTGAGCCGCTGGACCTGGTCAGCCGAGCGCGCCCTGCCGCCGGGTGGGCGGATGCCCTCAGCGCCTCGTCGCGGATACTTCCAGCGCCCTTGCGGGCAGCGTCCGGGTGACGCCCGCCTCCGCCGAGCGCGTTAGCAGCGCCTGCACCGCTGCGAGCCCCTCCTCGCCGAGATCAGCACTGAACTCGTTTACATAGAGGCCAATATGGCTGGCGACCACGTCCGGATCCATTTCCTGGGCATGTTCGGCCACGAACAGCCGGGAGGGGGAAGGGTCGGCCCACGCTGACTCGACACTGCGCCGGATGACGTCCGCGATCCGCGCGGTGTCGAGTCCCCGGCGGGCCACGATGGCGCCCAGCGGGATCGGCAGACCGGTATCGGCGTCCCACCACTCGCCGAGGTCAGCCAACGCCGTCAGCCCGTACGCCGGGTAGGTGAAGCGCGACTCGTGGATGACCAGGCCTGCGTCCACCTCGCCGCTGCTGACCGCAGGCATGATCTTCTCGAAGGGCATGACCTCGATTCCTGCGACGTCGCGGCTGCCGGGCCACAGACGGAAGAGCAGAAAGGCGGTCGTCGCCGGCCCCGGGATCGCGACCCGCGCCCCGGCCAGGCCGGTTCGGCCCGCACTGAGGACGAGCGGCCCGCAGCCGCGTCCGACCGCGCCTCCCGAGGGCAGGAGCGCGTACCGATCGGCGACTTCGGGATACGCCGCGTAGGAGATCTTGGCGACGTCCGGCTCCCCGCGCAGCGCCAGACCGTTGCAGACGTCGATGTCGGCGAACGTGACGTGCACGGGCGGGGCGCCCCTGATCCGGTCGTTGATCCACGCGTGGAAGATGAACGTGTCGTTGGGGCACGGGGAGATCGCCAGGGACAGGCTCATGGGCTGGCGATCCACGGTAGGCGCTGCGGCAGGGGGGACGCGAACACGGCCCGCGAGGCCTGGACGAGCGCGTCCAATGCCCCCGTCACGTCCCATGTCGTCACGTCGCGGTGCCCGACCACATTGCTCATTGTGCGCAATTCCACGGCCGGGACCCCGAAATTGGCGGCCGCGAGCAGAACGCCGTACCCCTCCATGGCCTCGGCGACAGGATCCCAGCGGGACGCGAGCGCGGCCAGGCGCGACTGCCGCCCCGTGATCGTGGAAACGGTCAGGATTGTGCCCCGGCGGGCCTGCAACTTTGCCGTCACGAGCCTGTCCAGGCAGGCGCCGGCGAGCGCGGTGTCGGCGTCCAGGGTGACCGGCCCCAAACCGAGGGCATCCAGGGTCTCGAAACCGTCATCGGTCTGAGCGCCGAGGTCGGCCGCCACCACCATGTCGGACACGACGATGCTGCAGGGTGGCGCCTTCCCGGGGAAGGCGCCACCTATCCCGCAGTTGACGACCGCCGAGCACGGCAGCAGGGCCAGGGCCGTCGCGGCGGCCGCTGCGGACGCCGCCGGCCCGACGCCGCCCGCCACGACGGTGACGGTGCTCGGTCCGTCGCGGACGCTCGTGGCGGCGTAGGGCCCGACCGTGACGTGGTCGGCAGCCCTGGGCGTGAGGCCGCTCAGGACGGCCGTGGCTTCTTCCTCAACCGAGGTGACGACCAGCAGGTGTTCTGTCGTGAGGCTCAGAACTCCTGGGTGAGCCGGAAGATCCACGCGCCGTTCGCCGCGCCGTCGGCGGTGGTGGGCGCGGCGAAGATGCGCATGGTCAGATCGTTGTTCTGGGTGAAGCCCGTGACCAGGACTGTCGCGGCGTGGTCCTTGAGGACCGGGGTTACCCGCTGCCCCTCGAAAGCCACGAACCAGCCCTGGGCTGCCAGGTTCCGCTCGACGTCGATGTTGACGTGGTCGCCCAGATGGACGGGGAGCACGGGCACGCTCTGCACGTAGCGTTGCTCCTGGCCGTTGCGGACGTAGGTGGTCGCGTTGGCCGTCACCACAGTTGAGCCGGCCTGCACCGTGACGAGCGGCGTGGGCTCATCACAGGCCGTCACAACGCCGACGGCCACGACAGGCGGCAGCAGCAACAAGGGCAGCCGAGGGCGTCGGGGCCGGCGGGCTACCGGGTCGCGGGGCGGCGGACCGGACGGGCTGTCAGGCACGGCAGCAAGGGTATCCCGCGGCGAGAGCGGCGCACGCCCCCGGCCCCGCCGTGCCGCCCGCGCGTTGCGGCGGCGTCAGGTCACGACGGCCCGTCCCGGCCGGGCGCATCACGAGTCGCTGGCGACGCGCCGCCGGCCGCCCGGATAGGGCAGCTCGGACGGTGGCGGGGTGGGTGGCATCCCCGGCGGCGACCTTCCCGGCGGTTGCATCCCCGGCGTGGCCGGCTGAGGGGGCTGCGCCCCGGACGTCGTGCCCGGCGGGCCCCCGCCCGGCGCGAGGTCAGCCTCCGTGCCGGCGAACCGCCGCCGCTGGCGGACTCTTTGCAGCGCGATGAGTTCACTGCCCAGGGCCAGCCCCACCCCGACGCTCGCGAACGCGAAGCCGACCCAGCCCGGGACCGGCGCCAGCCCGATGGCGCCCCCGATGACCCAGGACAGCTGCAGGACCGTCTCGGACCGCGCGAACGCGCTGTTGCGGATGTCCTCCGCGACGTCGCGTTGGATCACCGCGTCGAGCGAGAGTTTGCCGAGTGAGCCGGCCATCGTGGCGAGCAGCGCCGCGACCAAAGCAGTGACCTTCGTGTACTCGACGGCTGCGCCCGTGCACGCGAGCATCGCGAGTGCGAGGGAGATGACGAGGATGCTCTCCGGTTTGACCTTCTTCATCCGCCCGCCGATGAAGATGCCGATGGCGCTGCCCACAGTTGCGGCGGCAGCGAGCGCGCCGAGGCCGGTGAGCGTGCCGCCGGTCTGGCGCAAGAGGAAAGCCAGAAACAAGGTGAGGAAGCCGACGAGGGCCCGCAGTACCGCCGTGCTGCGCAGTGCCGCGGGGAGCTCACCGAGGAAGTTGCGCACCCGCCAACTGCCCGAGAACGTCGCCTTCCGCAGGCCCTCGGCCGGGCGCTCGCCTTCGGACCGGTCGACATGGCCGGGCAAGTTGAAGGCGGCGAGCACCCCGACCAGGCACACGATCGTGCAGGCCCGCATCGTCCATCCGTAGCCGACCAGCTTGCCGATGCCCAGCCCAAGCGGCGCGAACACGGTCGCGGCGATCACTGTCGTGATGGACAGGCGCGAGTTGACCCGCACGAGCGTGCCGCCGGGCGGCAGGACGCGGGGGACGACGGCACTGCGCGTGACCCCGTACGAGCGGGACAACACGAGCATTCCCAGTGCCAGCGGGTAGAGCAGCGGGCTGTTGAGCTTGCCGGCGAGAGTCCAGGCCAGGAACGCCCGGCCCAGCATGATCGCGCCGATGGCGACCCGCCGGCCGTGCGCGACCCGGTCGAGCAGGGGCCCCACGACCGGCGCCAGCAGGGCGAACGGGATCATCGTGCTGAGCAGGTAGAGTGCGACCCTGCTCCGCGCCTCGCCGAGAGGCACCGAGAAGAACTGCGAACCCGCGAGGGTGACCGCAAGCAGGGCGTCTGCGGATGAGGAAAGGAAGGACAGCTCCACCATCGAGGCGAGCCCGGACTCTTGCGCGCCTTCCTTGCGGACCGACCGACGCAGCCCACGCATGCCGCGTGCCAGACCGCGCCGGACACCCATGCCCTACAGTGTCCACCGACCCGGTCACACTTTGTCCGCGCGACGCCGACACTGGGGGGTGTGACAGTGTCCAGTCCGTCGCCGGCCTCCGGCGTGACGGAGGATGAGCCAGTGCCGGCCCGGGCCCGCGTGCGTTTCCGCCCGCCGGCCCTCGACGAGGCCTGCACCGCCGCGGTCGACCTCGCGCGACAGGCGGCGGTCGAGGAAGCCGGCGACGCCTCCATCGTGGGAGAGCATCTCGGCGCCGAGGCCGAGGCCGAGGCCGAACGCCTCGTCGTGCACCGGTTCCGCTGCCACTCGCCTGCCTACGTGGGATGGCAATGGGCGGTCACGGTGACCCGGGCCGCGCGCGCCAAGGTCGTGACCGTCGATGACGCCACCCTGCTCCCGGGGCCGGGCGCGCTGGTCGCGCCGGAGTGGGTTCCGTGGTCGGAGCGGCTCCGGCCCGGCGATCTCGGGGTGGGCGACCTGCTGCCGACGGCCGCCGACGATCCGCGGTTGGCGCTTCGGGCCGGCGACGTCGAGTGGCAATCCGACGATGAGCTTTACGGAGAACTCGGGCTGGGCCGGCCCCGGGTGCTGTCTTTCGACGGACGGCTGGATGCTGCCGAGCGCTGGCTCGCCGGCGAATCCGGGCCAGAGGCGGCGCTGGCACGGGCTGCGCCGGCCCGCTGCCGGACGTGCGGCTTCCATGTGCGGCTGGTCGGCGCGCTGGGGCGCCTCTTCGGCGTGTGCGCGAACGAGTTCGCGCCCGACGACAGCCGCGTCACCTCGTTCGACCACGGCTGTGGCGCCCACTCGGAGGCGCTGGTGCTTCCGTCGGTGCACCCTCAGCCGGTGTGGCACGACGACGACAGCGAGGTCGAGGTCGTGACCCCGCAGGCGGAGGCAGCCGGGCCCGGCCGGCCTGCGAAGGCAGCCGATCCCGGCCAGCCGGGGCCTGACGAGGAGGCGGCGGGAGAGGCATACGGCCATTCCTGACCTGGCGCCGGCCGGTCCGGCGCGAGGCGACGTCTTCGACACCGGCGCTTTGCGCGCCCGGGTGTTGGCCGCCTGGGCCGCGTCCCCGGCCAGGTTCCGGGAGGACGCCAACGCCGAGGAGGACGCCGCCCTCGGGTCCTACCGTGACCGACTCGTCGTCGAACTCGTCCAGAACGCGGTGGATGCGGCGGCGCCCGGGCCGGCTCGCGTGCTGTTCCGGCTCCACGACGACCCGCCCGTCCTGGAGGTGGCCAACACCGGCGCCCCCCTGACGGCGGACGGCGTCCAGGCGCTCGCGACCTTGCGGGCGTCGGCGAAGCGCGGCGCGTCCTCGGTGGGGCGTTTCGGGGTGGGTTTCGCGGCTGTGCTGGCGGTCAGCGAGGAACCGGCCATTATCTCGGCCGCCAGCAGCGGAGTGCGGTGGTCGCGGCAGGACACGCTCCGCCTGGCTGGACAGGTCGACTCGCTGGCCGACGAGATCGAGCGGCGGGCGGGTGCGGTTCCGGTACTGCGCCTGCCGTTTCCCTATGTCGCCGGCAGTGACGGCCCGGGACCGCCGCCGGGCTACGACACGCTCGTGCGCCTGCCGCTGCGCGAGCCCGGCGCGGCGCGTGCGTTGCTGGCCGCGATCGACCCCACCCTCCCTCTGGTGGCTGCCGGGCTCAGCGAGCTCGCGGTGGAGTACGACGGCGAGCGGCACGTCCTCACGTGCGAGTGGGATGGCGACGACGCGGCGCTTTCTCTCGACGGTGAGCCCATCCCACCCTCGTCCGGTCGCTGGTTGGGTGTCACCGTCCGGGGGAGGGTCCCACCGGATCTTCTTGCCGATCGTCCCGTCGAGGAACGCGTCCGCGGCTCCTACGAGATACGGACGCTGTACCCGCAGGGCCTCTGGCCGGCGCAGGCGCCCCGGGTCTGGCGCGCGCCCCAGCCCACGGACGAGCCGCTGTCGCTGCCGCTGGTGCTGACCGCGCCGTTGCCGGTCGAGCCGTCCCGACGGCACACCGTGGCAGGCCCGCTGCGCGACTTCCTGATCGAGCGTGCTGCCGAGGCCGTCATCGCACTGGCCGAGCGGCTGGGCTCGTCAGGGTCGACCGCGGCGCTGGATCTCGTCCCGGTCGGGCTGGCACACGGCGAGCCGGATGCATACCTGCGCCACGCCGTGGCCAGGCTGTTGCCCCAGGCCAGGGTCCTGCCGGGGGGCGTGACCGGCGCGGGCTGCGCGGTGCTGGAGGCGGGTCGGCCGGGGCGCCCGGTCGCCCGCCCGTCCGGGCGAAGCTGGGAGGAGAGCTACGAAGCCGTCCGGGCGGCGCTGGCCGGTTGCGTGGATGTGTTGCCGGCTG
This sequence comes from Frankiaceae bacterium, assembly GCA_017882765.1. GTDB lineage: Bacteria > Actinomycetota > Actinomycetes > Frankiales > Frankiaceae > JADGOW01. The sequence goes on along the minus strand of JADGOW010000043.1, from coordinate 6,952 downwards.
CCTTCGCGCGTGCAGGGCTTCGCCCGGCGCTGAACCTTCTCGGGGTTCGGAGCGTCACTGCGGCCGACGCCGTCGAGGCACTGGCCGGGCTGCTCCGGCCGGCGGACTGGTGGGCCGCTGCCTATGTCGCGCTGGCGGCCTGGGCCGATGCCGAGGCGCTCGGGGCGCTGCCGGTACCGCTGGCCGACGGGAGGGTCGTGACGGGCCCGCGCGAGGTGCTGCTGCCCACCCCGGGCCTTGACCTGCCTGCACTGCTGCGGGCGGGCCTGCGACTGCGGATCGCGGCCCCCGGGGCGCTGTCCGGGGGAGCGGGCGACGTCCTGCGCCTCCTCGGGGCGCAGGACGCCACAGCCGAGGTCCTGCTCGATCATCCGGCCCTGCGCGACGCCGTGGAGGCCGGCGGGGCCGGCGAGGCCGGCTTGGCGCTGGCGAACGCGGTGCTCCCGCTCGTCCTCGAGGCCGGCGTGCGGCCCGCAGAGCGTGACTGGCTGTCTGCCTTGCCCCTGCCTGACACCGAGGGACAGCTGCTCGCTTCGGGCGATCTGGTGCTGCCGGGCGGGGGGCTGGATCGCGTGTTGGGAGCCGACGCCGCGGTCGGACGGCTGGACGCGGCCATGGCAGCCCGCTGGCCGGCATCCGTGCTTGCCGCTGTGGGCGTGCTGGACACGTTTCCGGTCGTGCATGCCGACGACGTCCATGCCGATCCGCACGACCGTGACCTGCCGGATCTCGCGGGCGCCGAGGACTGGGTCGCCTCTCTGGGATCGAGCGGCGAGATGCCGGCCACCGGCGTCCTGCACGACGTCGTGGCCATCGCCGACCTCGACCTGGTCGCCGACGATCGGTGGCCGGAGGCGGTCCGCGAGCTCGCGCAGCCACCCCTGCGCCGCGTTCTGCTGGCACCCGGCCCGTCCTACACGCGGTGGTGGCTGGCCCGCCATGCCCTACTGCCGGACGAGGACGGCGTCCTGCTGCCCACGCCGGAGCTGTGCACGTCCGACGCCGAGCCCATGCTCGCCGGCATCTACGCGCCTGTGGCCGACCTCGGTGTGGATTCCGACGTGCTGGCCGCGGCCGGATGCCGGCGCCGGCGCGGGGACGTGCTCGCCGCTGTGGACGACGTGCTGGATCTGCTCGACCGGTTGGGCGACCCCGCACGCGAGGTCACCTGGCGGCAGGCCCGGGCCCTGTACCGGGCAGCCGCCCGCCGCTTGGACCGGGGTTGCGCCGCTTCCGGTGGCCCGGCGCCGGCACCGCTCACAGTGCGGACCGCCGACCGGGGCGTCGTTCACACGCGGGATGCGGTCATCGTCGACGTCCCCGACCTCCTTCCGTTGCTGGGCCAGCGCGGCCAGCTGCGCGTGCCCGTCGATGAGGTGGCTGCCCTGTCGCGCGTCCTCGGGGTTCGGATCGCGTCCGGAATCGCTGCTTTCGAGGTCGTATCGCGCGGCGTGCGCCACGAGGACCTCGTAGAACACGACCGGTTGCTCGTGCGCGATGCCGACGGCCGGCCCGTCCCGGTCGCCTGGCGGGTGTGGGACGGGGTCGCCCACGTCGACGCCGGCGCCGGGCCGGAGGAGCGCGGCCGGGCGCTCGCCCTGGCCGCCGGCTGCTGGTCCCGGCGCGCGGTGGTCATCGCCGGGTTGCGGGCGCCCGAGCTGGGCAGGATTTGGGCGGCCGAAGCAGAGCTGGATCCGGCTGGTGCGCTTGCGGAAGGTGGCGCCTCGTGAAGCATTCGGCCTGGCCTGCTCAGTCGAGGCAGGCTAGTCCGGGCCGCCCGCTTGGGTGTACGGGCTCCCGCATCGGGAATGTCGAAGTTGCGCCGTTCGCGCCTCCAGTTGCCGGGGCGGGAAGACCGAGGGGAATAATGCAACGCTATTAAGGAGAAATAGCGGGGCTGCGGGAAAAAATCGCTGTCCGGCCGGTTCGGGAGATGCCGGCGAAAACGCCGGGACACGATGACAGGGGCCGGGCGACCGGCGGGGCTGCGGGATATGTTCGCCGGGAGGCCGAGATGCTTGCTGCACTCGGCCTCCCGGCGAAGGTATTGATCACGGCCATTGCGAGTGTTGCCACTACCGGCTCAGTCGCGACCGGTTTGGTGAGCGCAGTGGGACTGGCACCCGCCGTGGCAGCGGACGGTCGGGAGGGAGGGTCCGTAGCTGCTGTGTTCGTGGACGGAGAGGGCCTTTCAGCGCAGTCACGAACCTTGACCCCGGGCCAAGCCGCCTACCGGTACGTGCGGGTGAGCAATGATGGGCCCGACGTCGAGCGGGCGGCGGTCACCGTGTCCGGAACCGGCGATTGGGCGGCGCACCCGGGCCTGGTCGTGACGGTCGAAGGGTGTACGGCTGGCTGGAATCAGGCCGCGCATCGGTGCTCGGCTGAGGCGCTGGCGCGGACAGGCGGTGCCCGTCGGGACGTATCCACCTCGCCGAGCTCGGCCCTCGGCGACCTGCGTCCTGGGCAGTCGATAGAGCTTCAGGTGGCCGTGGAGATCTCTCCGACCGCCGAGGCCGGCCGGACCGGGGCCTTCACCTTGACCGCGACGGCCACGGGGATCGTCTGAAGGGGACGGTGCCGGGCACACACCGTCCCCCGACCAGGCGCCCACCGGGTCGAAGCGCTTGACGATGCCCGCGGCCGGCGTTTGACCGGCGCCGGGCCCCCGGGGCTGCGTTCAGGTCAGCCGGGCGGGCGCTGAACGGCCGCGCTGCGCTCGACCGGTCGGCCGGCTGAGATTGCTGCGGGTGCCCGTCAAGAACGGGGGCGCGGCCGGTCGAGGGGTAGTTGTCGCCTGCGCGAGGAATTCGCCCGGCAGAAGCTGGGCCAGCCGATCGCCGTCGTGCGCACGTTTTTCCAGCAGGAGTTTGATCGCCGGCAGCCAGAACGATCGTGGCGGTCTTCTGGAGAAAGCGCAACCGAACATCGTCTGCGTTGCCGGGCGCCGGGCGAACCGTAATGGCTCAGCGCAAACCGAGATGGCGTGCCCGTCGCCAGCAGTATCCGATGCCGATGCAGCCGAGGCCCGTTCCGACCGCCGCGGTCGCGATGAACCACAGGTGACCGTCCTGCTCGAGGTCGTTCCAGAACGGCAGCAGCGCCACGAGCGCGACCAGCCAGAGCAGCGTGCCGATCGTGATCGTGCGCACGCCGTCGAACGGCAGCGGATCTGGTGGTGGCTTGTGCTGGTCGGCAGCCGGCGCCCGGGGCATGGGAGCAAGGTACCGGCGCTGGGGCCGCGCGGAGTTGTCAGTGTCCGGCGGTGAGGTATATACTTAGTTCCGCTAAGCAACTATCAGGGAGCGGGGGGGACGATATGGTCGGGGACCTGGCATCTATCAAGCCCGTGCCCGGGTCGTCGTCGGGGGTCGGTTGGGGGGGTGCCGGCCCTGCCGGCCCTGCCGGCCCTGCCGGCCCTGCCGGCCCTGCCGGCCCGGGCAGCCTGTCCTCCGCGCTCCGCATCGGTGTGATGCGCCTGGCCCGCCGGCTCCGGCAGGAGCGATCCGGTGAGTTCACCCTCACCCAGATGTCCGCCCTGGCCACGATCGACCGCAGGGGGCCGATTACCCTCGGGCAGCTCGCCGACCACGAAAGGGTGCAGCCTCCGTCAATGACGCGGGTTGTGTCGCACCTCGTCGGCGCAGGGCTGCTGTCGCGAACCCCCTCACTCGACGATCGCCGGCAGGCCCTCGTGGAGGTGACCCCGAGCGGCCGGGCTTTGCTCACCGCCGACAGGCGCCGCCGCGACGAGTGGCTGACCGACCGCCTGCAGACGATGTCGCCGGCCGAAATCGAGGTGTTGCGGGCCGCTGTGCCTCTCTTCGAGAGGCTGGCGTCGTCGTGAGCCCGACCCTGCGATCCCTGAGCGTGCGCAACTACCGGTTGTTCGCCGCGGGCCAGCTCGTGTCCTTGATGGGCACGTGGATGCAGCTCACCGCTCAGGATTGGCTGGTCCTTCAGCTGGGGGGCGGGGGGCTCGCCCTCGGCGGGGTGCTTGCCCTGCAGTTCCTGCCGGTGCTGCTGTTCGGGCTGTACGCGGGGGTGCTCGCCGACCGCTACGACAAGCGCCGCGTCCTGCTGGCCACCCAGACTTCGGCCGGGCTGGTGGCGCTGACGCTGGCGATCCTCACCGCGACCGGGGTCGTGACCCTCCCGCTCGTGTACGTGCTGGCCGGACTGCTCGGGGTCGTTCAGGCCTTCGACACGCCTACGCGGCAGGCGTTCATCGTCGAGATGGTCGGCCGGGACGATCTGCCGAACGCGGTCGCGCTCAACAGTGTGACCTTCAACTCCGCGCGCATCGCGGGGCCGGCCCTCGCCGGCGTCCTCATCGGCGTCGTTGGCAGCGCCGCTGTCTTTGGCGCGAACGCCGCGTCCTACCTGGCCGTCCTCGCCGCACTCCTCGCCATGCACCGCGACGAGCTGCGACCGGCCCGTCCGGTACGCCGCGCGCGAGGGCAGCTGCGCGAGGGCTTGCGATACGTCGTTTCGCGGCGCGAGCTGTTGCTGCCGATCGTTCTTGTCGGCTTCATCGGGGCGTTGGGCCTCAACTTCCCGGTGACGCTGGCCCTGGCCGCCCGGTACGAGTTCGGCGGCTCGGCAGCAACGTACGGCACCTTGGTCGCTACCCTCGCCCTCGGGTCGCTGATCGGGGCGGTGCTGGCGGCGCGACGCGCCCGCCCGACCATGCGCTTGCTCGTCGGGGCAGCGTTTGCCTTCGGCCTCCTGGAGGCCACGACAGGCGTGATGCCCACGTTGGCGAGTTTCGCGGTGCTGCTCGTGCCGACGGGGGCCGCCATCCTGACCTTTACGACCGCGGCCAACGCGTCCGTCCAGATGGCGGCCGGTGAGCAGATGCGGGGTCGTGTCATGGCCCTCTACATCCTCGTCTTCCTGGGTACCACGCCCCTGGGCGCTCCGCTCATCGGCTGGCTCAGCGGCAGCTTCGGCCCGCGCGTCGGCCTCATCGTCGGTGGGCTCGGCTCGGCCGTGGCGGCGGCGGTCATCGCCTGGCTGCTGCGCCGAGCGAGCCGGCCTCAGATCTCCACCCAGCCCCCGGACGCCTCCGACTCCGCTGCTGCCTCCAGAGCGCGGCACGCCACCAGAAGGTCGCGTGCCGTCGCTGCCTCAGGCAGCGCGTCGGGAGTCGCGACGAGATGCACGACGCCGCGTGCGGCACTGGCCAGGGCGTCCGGTCCGTCCGGCGCCCCGGCCGGGTGCTCGGCGACCGGAACCGGTAGCACGCCTCGGTCATCCTGACGCAAGAGGCGGGATCCAGCCAGGACGATCCGCTGGCCCTGTCCCGTCACGGTGATCAAGCACGTGGACATGGACGCGTCCGGCCGTTCAGCCACCAGCACTGTCGTCCCGCGCTCCGTGAGCAGGGAGATCGTGACCGGCGCGTCCGGGGTCAGCCGGGGCGCCGGCATGGCACCAGCATCTGCGCAGACCGCAACGATGTCCCCGCAGCACCGGGACACGACGTCGACCAGCTCCACCCGACAGTATTGGTTCGCCGGCCACCCCAGCAGCGTGACCTGCACGGGCGGGGAGTCTCCGACGCACTCCTTCAGCACCGTGGCTCCCGGCCATGCGCGCGTCCGCAGGACGACTGAGGCGGTCACGTCCCCCTCGTCCGCCGCGTCCGCAAGCTCTCGTGCGGTGGCGGCTGCCTCCGCCGGCTCGTCAGGCGGGGCGGCGAGCAGGACGTGCACCCCGGCCCGCGCCGCGGCCAGTGCGACCGGTCCCCAGGCAGGGTCGGCAATGTCGATCCACACTGCCTCCACGTCGTCGGCGAAAAGCGCCCGCAGGTCGATGTAGGCGCTCGGCACGCCTTCCCGCGCTGCCCAGGCGAGCGACTCGAGAGGGTCGGGCCCGAGCAGGCCGGGGATGTCCGCGCCGACGGTCCGCAGGAGGTCGCCGCTGCCGCAGCTTCGCCCGTCGGTCACGACCGCGACGGCGGGGCGGAGTGGCTGGGACAGCGCGCGGATCTCGCGCCGGCGCTCGCGCATCAGATCGCCGCGGCGAGGGTCCCCCGGTGGCGTGAGAACGGGCACGTTCACCACGGGTCCAGCATGCACCGGGATGGCCGTATCGCGCGGTGGAGACGCCGGGGCGGCGGCTACGCGCGGGCGCCGCGGACAGGCAAAGTTACGTCTGCCCGGACCGGCGCCACCGACGCAGGAAGGGAGCGCCCTGGTGGCCAGGCTCTTCGTCGCCGTCACCCCTCCGCCCCAGGTCCTCGTACCGCTCGACGCGGTGGTTGCCACGCTGCGCTCGCAGGCGCCGGGGCTGTCCTGGGTGCCTGCCGAGCGGTGGCATGTGACCCTGGCGTTTCTGGGTGACGTCGAAGCCGGCGCGCAGGACGACCTGAGCAACCGGCTGGAGCGGGTGGCCCGGCGGCATCCCCCTGTCACCGTGGGCGTCGGGCGAGGGGGGCGTTTCGGCCAGCGCGTGCTGTGGGTGGCGGTCACGGGCGAGCTCGCACCGCTTGCCCGCGCGGTGGCGCGAGCCGCCGGCAAGGCCGGGATCGAGGTTGAGGACCGCTCCTGGCGGGGTCACCTCACCCTCGCACGATCACGTCCGGGTCGTTTCGTGGACCTGCGCGATCTCGTCTCCTCGCTTGCGACCGTGACGTGCCCGGAGTGGACGGCCTCGGCGTTCGCGTTGATCGAAAGCAGGCTGGGCCCGAACCCCCGGCATACCGAGGTGGACTCGTGGGAGCTGACCGGGACCGACTGACCCGGCCTGGGTCTGGGGCGCCGGTGCCCGTACGAAAGCATGCGGGGGTGCGACGACACCGGGATCCTGGCGCCGTGCGGTCGGGCCGCTCCGCTGCCGGGCCGCTGGCAGGCCCCGCCGGCCCTTCAGGCCCCGCCGGCCCTTCAGGCCCCGCCTGCCCTTCAGGCCCCGCCGGGCGCGTTGGGCGCGTTGGGCGCGTTGGGCCGCG